>NZ_SNWA01000001.1:3742333-4054194 GCF_004361815.1 Paraburkholderia sp. BL10I2N1
TTTCCCTTTTATGTGAGCGGTATGAGGAGCAGTGTCGAGCGGTCTGACGCCGCATCTGATCGGCGCGGCACCGGTCGCCGCGCCAAGGCTGCTATTTTGCACTTTTACTGCGCGGCTGGGGTGCTCGCAGGCATCTGCTTCTGGGTCTGCTGCATGCGCGCCGTCAGTCCTTCGATGACGTCCGGTTCCTTGTACTGTTTCGCGAAATCGAGCGCCGTCATGCCGATCTGGTTTTTCACGTTCATGTCGGCACCGTTGTCGAGCAACAGCTTGACTGTCGAGACGTGCCCGCCGCGAGCCGCCATCATCAGCGGCGTCGTGCCGTTCGGCGAACCGGCGTCGACATAGGCCGAATGGTCGAGCAGAAGCTTCACGATCTCGTCGTTGCCGTTCGCGGCCGCATAGTGCAGTGGCGCCCAGCCTTTTTTGTTCACCTCGGCACCCTTCTCGATCAGGATTTTCACGATGGTGATGTCGTCGTTCAGCGCGGCCATCATCATCGCGTTCTCGCCCACCTTGTCGGTGATTTCGATGTCGGTCTTCGAGTTCGCGATCAGGGCGGCGACGACCTTGTCCGACTTTTCGCGCGCGGCGATCACGAGAAGCGGCATGCCCTGGTTGTCGGTCATGTTCGGGTCCATGCCCTGCGCAAGCTGCTTGTTGACTTCCTTGACGTCGTCGAACTTCACCGCCTTGATCATCGTGTCGGCCGGGGCGGCCTGAGCGGGCAGCGCGCCGAGCACCGCGAACGCCATGCCGCCCGTGATCGCCAGACGCGCGAGACGGGCCAGCCCGCGCCGCGGCGCCGAATGCACGCCGGATTCGTGTGAGCCGCGATCACCGCGAAGGCCGCTCGAGGCGTTCCCATTTCCACGTGTCAGAGTCGCAATATTTTTCATAGATTACTTTAGGAAACTTCCCTATCCATTTGATCGTTATGAATTTTATCGTCAGGTGGAGACAGGCTCCGGGATCCTGAACAGGCGGAAAAAATTCTGCGTCGTCGCGCTGGCGAGATCGGCTTCGGCCATCTCGCGCTGCTGCGCGATGAAGCGTCCGACATAACTTACGTACGCAGGTTCATTAGGCTTGCCGCGATACGGGACCGGCGCGAGGTACGGCGAATCAGTTTCGATCAGCAGACGTTCGAGCGGCACGCGGCGAGCGACGTCCTGTACGTCGGTCGCGCTCTTGAAAGTGACGATGCCCGACAGCGAGATGTAAAAATTCTGCGCAAGCGCCATTTCCGCGACGTGCCAGGGCTCGGTGAAACAGTGCATCACGCCGCCCGGCACGCCCGCGCGCTCTTCTTCCATCAGCCGCAGCGTGTCTTCCCACGACGAACGCGTATGGACGATGAGCGGCTTGTTCGTCGCGTGCGCGGCGCGGATGTGCGTGCGAAAGCGCTCCCGCTGCCATTCCATGTCGGCAATCGTACGGCCTTCAAGGCGGTAGTAGTCAAGGCCCGTTTCGCCGATCGCGACCACCTTCGGGTGCGCCGCGAGTTCGACCAGTTCCGTCACCGACGGCTCCTGCGCGTCCTCATGGTCCGGATGCACGCCGACCGACGCGTACACGTTGTCGTACGAGCGGGCGATTTCCAGCACCAATGGCAGCGTTTCGAGATCGACCGAGACGCACAGCGCGTGCGTGACCGAATGCGAGCGCATGTTTTCCAGCACCTGCGGCAGGCGGTCGGCGAGTCCTTCGAAATTGATATGGCAGTGCGAGTCGACAAACATGGTGGTGTCCTGCAAGTGTGGCGGGTCTGCGGTGAGGCTCTGGTGGTGCTTCAGGCGGCGCTGTCGAGCCGCAACCCGAGGATCACGAGATCGCGCTCGACGCCATCCAGCACCGCCACGCGCGGCAGCGCGCCCCAATCGGTAAAGCCGAAGCTGTGGAAGAGGCGCAGGCTGGGCTCATTGTGGCCGAAGACGAAGCCGAGCACGCTATCGATCTGGAGACCGGGCGCAGCCTCCAGCGCGGCGGCCAGCAACATTTTGCCGAGCCCCTTGCCACGGGCGGCTACGTCCAGATAGATGCTCACTTCGGCAGTCCGCGAATAGGCCGGGCGGCCGTAGAAATCCGAAAAACTGAGCCACGCGATCACCCGCCCCCCTTCTTCGACTACCCACAGCGGACGCGTCTTTGGCCCATGCGCGTGAAACCACGCCTCGCGGCTTTCGACGCTCACCGGTTCCAGGTCCGCCGTGACCTGGCGCGACGGCACAGTCGAGTTATAGATGGCAACGATGGCCGGCAGGTCGTCGAGTGTGGCGTCGCGGTATTTGAGACTCATGGCTTCGATGTGAAAAAGACGACGATAAAGCAGTCTGATTGACCGCGTGAAATTGACTACGAAAACAGATCGCGGTAGCCGATAAAGAGTTCTTCGAACACGAGACGCGCGTTCAGCGGATGATTCTCGACGGCCCGCTGGCGTGTCACGGTCCTCATGAAGCGGGCAAGGGCGCTCGCGTCCACCTGAGCGGCGCAGCGGGCCAATGCCGCGGAGGCGTCCGGAAAATAGCGTGGCGCGCCTGCCGTGCGCTGCGCCAGCAGATCATAGAGCCAGCGCTGCAGCCATCCGAGGACAAGCGGCACAGGCAGTTTCTGCAGCGTCTCGCCACAGGCGAACGCGTCGCAGTTCGGGCCGGCAGCCAGTTGCCTGAGCGTCCAGTCGCGCAGCGCGCGGCTTTCGTCGCTGGCGAGCGCGAGCGCCGTGAGTGGCGCACCGCCGGCTTCGGCGAGCAGCGCGGGGGCAGCGTCGATGCCTTGCGCCGCCAGCCAGGCGGTGGCGGCCTCCGGTGCGGGCGTCGGCATCGGCCACTGGCGGCAGCGGCTGATGATCGTCGGCAGCAACCGGTCGATGCGCGCCGATACCATCAGGAACACCACGCCCGCCGGCGGTTCTTCGAGCGTTTTCAGGAGCGCGTTCGCCGCCGCGACGTTCAGCGCCTCGGCGGGATAGAGAACGACCACCCGCGCGCCGCCGCGATGCGAACCGACACCGACGAAGTCCAGCAGCGCCCGCACCTGCTCGATCCTGATTTCCTTGCTGGGCGCGCGGGCTTTCTTGCCGTTGCTGTCGTCGGCGTCGGCCTTTTCTGCCTTGGCGTCGTCTGCGGCAGCAAAGCCGGATTCGGCCGCCAGCGCTTCGGGCAGTACGATCCGGTAGTCCGGGTGATTGCCCTGCGTGAACCAGTTGCAGGCGACACATTTTTCGCACGGTTCGCCGTTCGCGAGCGGCGCTTCACACAGCAACCCTTGCGCCAGATGTTGCGCAAAGCGCAGCTTGCCGATGCCGCCCTGTCCATGGAGCAGCAGCGCGTGCGGCCAGTGCGCTCGCAACTGTTGCAGGCGGCCCCAGTCATCGGTTTGCCACGGATAGATCATCGTTTATCTTTTGATTCAATCGGTTAGACGCGGTTTTTCATTGCTTGGGCGAAATATAGTCGCGCCCATAAAATCTGCTTATATTTTTATAAAATCAAATACTTGCGATGATTTCACGAAGCTCTTTCTGGATCTGGGCAATGGTATGCGTCGAATCGATCACGGCAAACCGGTACGGCGCCTCTTCGACGCGGCGCAGATATTCGTTGCGTGTCCGTGTAAAGAACGCGTCGGATTCGCTCTCGAAACGGTCCGGCTCGCGCACGGCACCCCGCCGTTCGCTGGCCGTCTCCGGCGACAGGTCGAACAGTACCGTCAGGTCCGGCTGAAAACCGCCCTGCACCCACCGCTCCAGCGCCTCGAGCTTGTCGCGCGGCAGGCCGCGCCCACCACCCTGGTACGCAAAGGTCGCGTCGGTAAAACGGTCCGACAGCACCCAGTCGCCGCGCGCCAGCGCCGGCTCGATCACCTCGGCCAGATGCTGGCGGCGCGCCGCAAACATCAGCAGCGCCTCGGTCTCGAGGTCCATCGGCTGATGCAGCAGGATCTCACGCAGCGCTTCGCCGAGTTTCGTGCCGCCCGGCTCGCGCGTCATGACGACGGCATGCCCGGTCGCCGCGACCTTTTCGGCCAGACGGTCGCCGAACCAGCCCAGATGGGTCGTCTTGCCGGCGCCATCGATGCCTTCGAACGTGATGAATTTGCCCCGCGCCATCATTGTCCTCGGATGTATTTGTCGACGGCCTTGTTGTGATCGTCGAGTGTGTCAGAAAAGATGCTGCTGCCGTCGCCGCGCGACACGAAGTACAGGGCGGTGGTCTGCGCCGGGTTCAGCGCGGCCTGCAGCGACGCCACGCCGGGCAGCGCGATCGGTGTCGGCGGCAGGCCCATGCGGGTGTAGGTATTGTAGGGAGTGTCCGTCTGCAGGTCGCGCTTCTTCAGGCGCCCCGCGAAACTGTCGCCGAGGCCGTAGATCACGGTCGGATCGGTCTGCAGCGGCATGCCGACCCGCAACCGGTTCGCGAAAACCGCCGACACCATCGGCCGGTCGGTGGCCTTGCCGGTCTCCTTTTCGATGATCGACGCCATCGTCAGCGCATCGTACGGCGTCTTGTACGGCAGGCCGGGGGCACGCGCGGCCCAGGTTTCGTCAAGGCGCAGCTTCATCAACCGATAGGCGCGCCGGTATATGTCGAGGTCGCTCGTGTCCTTGTCGAACAGGTAGGTATCGGGGAAAAAGAGACCCTCGCCGTTACCGATCGGGGCTTCCGGCGCACCGATCGCCGCCAGCAGGTCGGTGTCGCTCATGCCGGCCGTGTCGTGCTTCAGCGCGGGGTTGGCATCCAGCTCGGCGCGCATATGACGGAAAGTCCAGCCTTCGATGATGGTCGCGACGTATTCATTGACGTCGCCGCGCGCCAGCTTTTGCAGCACCTCGTAAGGCGTGATGCCGGCCTTGAATTCATAGTTGCCGGACTTCAGCTGGCTTTGCAGGCCAAGCACGCGGGTCATCAGCACAAAAAGTTCAGGTTCGACCGGCACCCCGCCACGGTTCAATTGCAGGGTCACACTGCGCACGCTGCTGTGCGGCTTGATCGTCACGTCGAGCTGTGCAGGGGTCAGGTCAATCGGACTCGTGGCCCAGTGATACACGCCGGCAACGGCGGCTGCCGCCAGCGCAACCAGGATTACGCCGGCGATGAGACATTTCTTCAGGAGGGACACGACAAGGAACGTTTGGGGTTAAGACAGCAAACAATTGATTTTTAACAGAAAAGTCTCGCGCCGTTCAGCGTTGAGGCTTTGCCCGTTTGTAGGCTTTTCGGCCCTTTTCGCCCTGTATTGTATAGATGTGGGCACGATATGGGCACACCAATCCCTCCCCACATCAGGGCGGCCTTCGCCCAAGCGCGGGTCAACCCGTTTTCAGGGTCGTCGTTCAAGGGTGATCTTTACTGGGCGAATCTTCCAGATCCGCTCGCAGTATTCGCTGATGGCACGATCGGACGAGAACTTGCCCGCATACGCGGTGTTCAGGATCGACATGCGGGTCCAGCGCCGCGTGTCCTGCCAGGCGGCGCTGACGTCCTCCTGGCGCGCGACGTAAGCGGCGTAATCGGCAAGGACGAGAAACGGGTCCGCGTGCAGCAGATTGTCGACCAGCGGACGGAACATCCCGGGATCTCCACGCGAGAAGTGCCCGCCGGAGATCAGATCCAGCGCTTCTCGCAGCTCTTCGTTCGCATTCACGTACTCGATCGGGCGGTAGCCTGCCCGTCTGACGCGTTCCACCTGATCCGCAGTCAGGCCGAACAGGAAGAAGTTTTCGTCGCCGACTTCATCACGTATTTCGACGTTGGCTCCGTCCAGCGTGCCGATGGTCACCGCGCCGTTCATCATGAACTTCATGTTGCCGGTTCCCGAGGCCTCTTTGCCGGCAGTCGAAATCTGCTCGGACAGATCGGCGGCCGGGTAGATGAAATGCGCGTTCTTCACATTGAAGTCCGGAAAGAACACGACCTTTAGTCGCCCGCTTACCGCCGGATCGTTGTTGACGACTTCAGCGATGCCGTTGATCAGGCGGATGATGAGCCTGGCCATCGCATAGCCGGGCGCGGCCTTGCCGCCGAACACGAAACAGCGCGGCGTCAGCGCGAGTTGCGGATTGCGCCGTAAGCGCAGATAGAGCGTAACGATGAAGAGCGCGTTCAGGTGTTGCCGCTTATATTCGTGGATGCGCTCTCCGCGTCGCATCTGGGATCGATCCTGAAAAGCTGGGCGGAGCACTATAACCGCGGACGTCCTCATATGTCACTGGGACCGGGTGTCCCTGATCCGCCGGCCGATCTTGCACAGATCCCCCATGAGAATTCCCGTCATCATGTTGACCGGTGCCTTGTGGTGCATGCGAAAACGATTCCTGGTGGGCTGCACCACGAGTATTCATTGGTAGCCGCTGGCACTTGATCCGGTTCTTGCGGAGCACAGCCACCGTTACGCTGGTCCGCACAACGTCTTTCCGCACTTTTTCATTTCGTTGCATCAAAGTCCGACAGTGCTGCGCGCCATTACCGGACAGGAGCGATGTTACCGGGACCCTGCTTATTGCCAGCCACCATCCAGGGCTTTCTCGCAGACGCGAGCACACACGGCATCGGGATTTGCACCTCACCGTTGTCCGTATACGAAGCCGCATCGTCGGACACCGCCTTCTGGATCGAAGCCAGCCCCTCCGGCGACTGCGCCTTCAAAATCGCCGCGACGCGCACACCGCCGCGCATCAGGACGTCGAAAGGCGTTTCGGGCGCGCGAATACGCAACGTTTGACTGACTTCCTTAATTTGCGGCTCAACGAAGCCCACATCGAGCAGCGCACGCTCCGATTCGTGCGAGTCGCTGAAGCGGAAGAACGGAGGCCCGGGAGGCAGCGGGACATCCATGCGGCCGTGCTTCTCAATGGCCTTGAGCACCATCCCGAATCCAGCGGTCCGGTCCGGCGACGCCCAAACGGTAAACGCGATCCTGCCGCCCGGGCGCAGCACGCGTAACGCTTCGGCGAGCGCGGCGTCGGGGCGAGCGAAATGCAGCATTCCGAAGCTGATGCCGACCGCGTCAAAACTCATGTCCGCAAAAGGCAGGTCTTCGGCGCTCCCGGAACGGAATGCGAGGGCGGGAAAAAGCCGTCTCGCTTGCTGGACCATCGCGTCCGCGAAATCGACGCCGACGACATCGGCACCACGACGCGCCGCGGCCGCCGCGAGGTAGCCGGGCCCAGACGCGACATCAAGAAACTGGACGCCAGCGCGTACCTCAAGGGCGTCGAGCAGCGCTTCATTTGACTGTGTCGTCAGTTCGCCAAAATATGAGTGATACGGCTGTGCGACTGTTTCCCAGCCCTGACGCTCAAAGGCGCTGAATTCGTCTTGTTCCATGTCACACCTCCATCCGGGTGTCACCTGCCGCGGCACGACACCGGATCGACGCGAACCGCGCCGATGCATGGTGATCAGGTTAGTACCACAAGGCCACTTGTACAAGACTGGGGGTTTTTAGAAGTGATCCACATCGAAGATTCTTTCACGCGCCAACTCACCTGACGGGTGGCGTGCGGTATTCGATCTCCCCGCCGGGGAGGAAATACATCATTAGCGCCCGGCCGGTGACGGTAGGAAAATGCTCGCTCGTCGGCGGAAATACACGCCATCCCGCGCCGCTCCCGCAAAACTGAACGCCTTCTTCGAGCGGGATGATCATGTTGATTTCGCCATTTATGTGGCAGTGGTATTGGCCCTTCACGTCGCGCAACAAGCCGCTCTCGACGCTCATATCCGACGTTTCACGCGACGGCTCCGCAATGCGGCCGCGGCGATACTCATCACCCTCGATATCTGCGTAGGCAGCCCAGCCTTCTTCTACACCGAGCTTCACCAATTGCGCGACCCGCGAGTAAGACTCCGTACCCGCACCGTACCTGCTGTTCAGATGCGCTTCGAGCGCCGCGTCGAGCGGCATGACGCTCGACCCTTCCCGAAGGGAGGAGACCTGTTCGTTTCCATCTCCCCTTGTGTTGGACGGAAGAGTGCTTGTGGTTCGGCCCGTTTTGTCAAGATGCGCGACGCACGATGGCTGCGTTTGTGGCGAAAACGCACGCCGGAATTTTTGCTCCGAACACTCCGCAAACGATTGCTTATACTCTGTGCACCTCTCACTCCAAGCCGCATCGTATGCAGCAGGAATGGCTTGAATATCTCGAACGACTTAGCTGGAACACCCCGATAACCTTGACGCTCGCGTCGGGGGCGGTCGGCTCCGTCATAACGCTCGCCTGGATCTCAGCAAGGGATGCGAAGGAGCGTAAACGTCAACGGCACCACACTGCGTTGGAACTCGCGCTGTCGCTGGAAAGTTACGCTCGAACGTGTCGGACAATGATGCATAAGGCCGCCTGGGCAGCGTCGGAACCGGTCGGCCCTATGAGCCGCGAAACCGGCAAGGGCGTTTCCATCCCCGCCTTTGCCTACCCGGAAAAGCTGCAGTGGCACGTTCTGAGCCGCAGAGTCATCTCTGAAGTGCGCGAATACCCGGCTATGGTGCATTCTGCACGAGAGTACGTGGAGGCATTTCGGGAGTTCGGCGAGCCGATAGACCTTTACGGCCAGGTCGAATACGAATGTGCGAAGGCTGCGATGTCTGCATTAGCGCTGGCCCGAGTCACGCGCCGCCGGCACGGAGTCGTGAGGTGGCAACCGGGTGCCAAGGATTCAGCCATAGAGCGCGAACTGTCCGACTTCATCGCGGACGCTGAAGAAAAGCGCAAGGCGTTGCTTGAGCGCCGAACAGGATCCATGGTCGGTTCGCCAGCTGACTCGCAACCGTTCAGACACCCGCTAAACGCCTGAAACCTGGGCAAGACAATGGACATCAATGCTTCAGGTGTCTCGCGACTGGCTGCGCCCTTCGAACCTGCCGCCGGGCGCTTCTGAGCGAAGCGGACCCGGCGGCCAGGGTGGGCCGGTCAGTGCAGGCGCGGCGCGCGCCGCAGAACGATCGATACCGGCACGTGCGGTTCGTGACGCAGCACGATAACCGTGATGACGTCGCGCTCGCGCCACGCGCACCGGATCACGTCCTCGATCGCGTGTTCGCGGCTTCGGAATGCATGTTCGAAACCCTCTTCAGTAAGCAGCCTGAAGCCCTCGAAGTCACCGAAGCGATCGTACTCGAGCGACGAAACCTTGCCCGTTGTCCTGCGCGGGATCGACGTTGTTTGCAGCCGGGTTCTCAAAAACGGGAGCGCCCGGCACAATGCCGCCCGCACCGACGATGCCCGTCGAGACGTCGCGGAAAATTTTGCAACTTTATTTTTTCCGGCTCTTGTTTCCGCATCGCTCATGCCCAGAGTTCATCGGAGGAGGCACGCGTCGTTTGCCGGTTGAACCGTGCCCGTAATCACGAAGCGGTCCGGGCGACGTCAACCGATCGGCGCCCTATTGTTCGACGAGCCCCGCACGCGGCCAGCGTGGCCGACACGCATACAGCAATCGCAGACTTCTTCATCCGGTGTCTCCTAGAACATATGTTTGATGCCGACCATCACGCCCGTCTGTCCCATGCCCGCGCCCGGCGTCGTGCCGCCACCGCCGCCGCTTACCGAGTAGCGCGCCTTCGCGCTGTTGGCGAGATACGCGGCTTGTGCGTATACGGAAGAGCGCTTGCTCAACAGATAAGTCGTGCGCAGTGTGCCCATCGTCGCGCGCGTGTCGTGTTCGGCGTTGACGATGCGGAACACCTCGCCGTCGACAAGAAACGCGGGCGTCACGAAGTACGAAGCGCCGACGAAGAACAGGTCGGAACGTACATTCGGCACAGCGGGTGAATCCGTCACGACGCGACGCCCGAGCCAGCCCGCGCCGAGCTTCACGCCGGCGTATTGCGCATACGCGCTGACGTGCGTGCGCGCGTCCTTGTCGGCGGCATGGGTGAGCGGCGTGATTGCCACGCCATCGAAGAAGTTGGCGGCTGCGTTCGTGCCGCCACGCTGCTCTTCGTATGAGGCAGCGATGCCGAAGTACGGTGCGTCGTACTTGAGCATCACCGACCAGTCGCGGCATTCCGTTGCATGGCCGGGCACCGAACCCGCGCAGGTGCCCTGCCCCGGCGAATTGCCCGTGCCCGCCGAATCGCGCCCGAACGAATAGCCCGCGCCCAGCGTGAATCCCTTGTAGCTGCCCATGTAGGTCACGGAATTGTCGGCGCGCGCATTAGGCACGTACGCGTCGAGCGAACCCATGCCGTAGATGTCCGGCCCGATGATGTCTGCGCCTTGCAACGACAGGTAGGTCATCGTGTATTGACGCCCGAATGCGACCGTCCCGTACGCGCTCTTGAGGCCGACGAAGGCCTGTCGTCCGAACAGCCGGCCACCCTGGCCTGAACTGCCGTCGCGCACGTTGAAGCCGCTTTCGAGCGTGAAGATCGCGCTATAGCCTCCGCCCAGATCTTCGACGCCGCGCAAGCCCCAGCGCGAAGGCAGTTCGCCTGTTACGGCGGGCATGCGGAACACATGATCGCCGGCGGCGTTCGCGTGCGATACGTATTCGATACCCGTATCGACGACGCCGTACAGCGTGACGCTCGATTGCGCGAAAGCGCTCGTGGTGAATGCGCAGAGTGCGCCGCACAGCAGAAGGCGGGTCGTTGTTGCCTGCATCTCGTTGTCTCCAAACGTCGTGTCTTGTTTTAGGAAGGGATGATTCAGTCCGCGGCGCGCGGACGGCGGATCAGCAGCAGTGCGGCAACGGCGGCGATGAGCGTGACGGGAATACTCGCGCCGATCACCATCGACGAACTGCGGCCTGTCGCCAGCAATGCGCCCGCCGCGAGCGGGCCGACCACGGAGCCGATCCGGCCCACGGCCACCGCCGCGCCGACGCCTGTGCCGCGCATGGCCGTCGGGTAGAAGACGGCGGCGAGCGCGTAGAGCACCGATTGCCCGCCGATCACGAACATGCCGGCGAAGTACGCCGAGACGGCGAGCCAGGCGAAACCCGGCGCAACCGACAAGGCCGCGAGCGACGCGATGATCCCGATGTACATGCCCGAGACAACCGCGCCGCCGCGCAGCCGGTCCATCAACATGCCGATGAAGAGCGCGCCCAGTCCGCCGCCGATGTTGAAGAAGATCTGCACGTAGCCGACTTCGGCGCGCGCGAGACCGCGCGCCGCCATCAGCGACGGCAGCCAGTTGAGCAGGAAATAGAGAACGATCAGCGTGCAGAAATAGCTGATCCAGATTTGCAGCGTGGACAGGCCGCGATGTGCACCGAACAGCACTTCGCCGACGGGCGCGGGCTGCGGCTTCGCGCCACGCGACGCCTTGCGAAACGCACTGGATTCGGGCAGGAACGCGATCAGCAACGGCACCAGCACCAGCGGCCCCGCGCCGCCGACATAGAAGATATGCCGCCAGTCCGTATCGCCGAAGCTGACGATGCCAATGATCGATGCGATCACGCCGCCGAATGGAATGCCGCAATACATCACGCTCACGGCCGTATTGCGCGCCTTCGGCGACACGGCCTCCGACGATAGCGCGATCAGGTTCGGCAGCGCGCCGCCGAGTCCCATGCCCGTCAGCACGCGCACCACCACCAGCATGCCGAAGCTCGATACCAGCGCCGTCGCGATCGACAGCAGGCCGAACACGCATGCCGACAGGATCAGCACCCGCTTGCGTCCGATGCGATCCGCAAGACGCCCGCCGAACATCGCACCTGGCAACAGACCGAAGGTGCCCGCGCTGAACGCGAGCCCCATCTGCGCGACCGTCAGGCCGAATTCGCGCGCCATGCGCGGCGCCGCGACACCGACCGATTGCAGGTCCAGCCCTTCCAGCAGGGCGATCGCGAAACAAAGGCTCAATGTGATGACGGCGCCCGTGCCCGCAATGGGCTGCGTCGTCATACTCTCCATGCTGTCTCCGGGTAATGCTGTCCTGGTGGATTTCATCTCTGTCACCTGTTGTTGTGTCGGTATCCGCGAGCGCTTCGAGATGCCTTAATATCAGGTACCCTGATATTAAGGTCGAGTAAAAGCGCGTTCGTGAGAACGCGCTGGAGATCGTCGCGATGCAGCGCATTTAATATCAGGCCACCTGACAATGCAAGACGAAAATCTTTGGTGAATACCCCAGGCGCCGCTGGCATCTTTCACGCGTGGTGCATGTCGGATATCGCCCTGAGACGCGCCCATATGCCGTTTGCGGGCCGCGACACCTTCGCGCCCACCCGCGATCAGGGTTTTCACCGACGAACGGAAGATTGTTTATCAGGCAGCTTGATAATAGACTTCGTATCAGGCTACCTGATAAATGAAATGAATCGGGTAACTACAGGAACACGGCAAACATCGATACGCGCCACAGTGCGCTGGAGCTACGAACATGGCAAGTTATGAGGATCGCTGGAAGACGGTGGACGTCAAGGTTAAAGAGGGCATTGCGTGGGTGACGTTCAATCGTCCCGAGAAGCGCAATGCGATGAGCCCCACGCTCAACAGCGAAATGGTGCAGGTGCTCGAAAGGCTGGAACTCGACGCCGATGCCAGAGTGCTCGTCCTCACGGGAGCCGGCGATGCGTGGACGGCGGGCATGGACCTGAAGGAATATTTCCGTGAAGTCGATGCGGGCCCGGAAATCCTGCAGGAAAAGATTCGCCGCGACGCGTGCCAGTGGCAATGGAAGCTGCTGCGCATGTATTCGAAGCCGACCATCGCGATGGTCAATGGCTGGTGCTTCGGCGGCGGCTTCTCGCCGCTGGTCGCCTGCGATCTCGCGATTGCCGCCGACGAAGCCGTGTTCGGCCTCTCCGAAATCAACTGGGGCATTCCGCCCGGCAATCTCGTCAGCAAGGCGATGGCCGATACCGTCGGGCATCGACAGGCGCTTTACTACATCATGACGGGCGATACCTTCACGGGCACGGAAGCCGCCGCGATGGGCCTCGTCAACAAAAGCGTGCCGCGCGAGCAGTTGCGCGCCGAGACGGTTGCGCTGGCAGCGAAGCTGCTCGAAAAGAACCCTGTGGTGCTGCGCGTCGCGAAGCATGGCTTCAAGCGCTGCCGCGAACTGACGTGGGAGCAGAATGAAGACTATCTGTACGCCAAGCTCGACCAGGCGCAACTGCGCGACCCCGAAAATGGCCGCGAGGAAGGACTGAAGCAGTTCCTCGACCAGAAATCGATCAAGCCCGGCCTTCAGGCGTACAAGCGCACCGATTGACGGCATACGACGCCCGGCATGCCCGACGCGCACGACGCGCCGGGCCCACGACAGAACATGAAGCAATGGAGACAGCCATCGTGACCGAAGTGAGCATGTTGATCGGCGGCAAGGACCGCCCCGCATCGAACGGCGCGACGTTCGAGCGCGTTAATCCCGTCACGGGCGCCGTGGCCTCGCGCGCGCCCGCAGCCACGCTCGCCGATGCCAATGCCGCCGTCGATGCCGCAGCCGCCGCCTTCCCGGCGTGGTCGGCGCTGCCGCCGACGGAGCGCCGCGCGCGCCTGCTCAAGGCCGCCGACATCATGGACGCCCGAACGGGCACCTTCATCGAAGCCGGCATCGCCGAAACGGGCGCGATGGCGAACTGGTACGGCTTCAACGTGCATCTCGCGGCCAATATGCTGCGCGAAGCGGCGGCGATGACGACGCAGATCGACGGCAGCATCGTACCCACCGATACCCCTGACAACCTCGCGCTCGCCGTGCGGCAGCCGTGTGGCGTAGTGCTCGGCATCGCGCCATGGAACGCGCCCGTGATTCTCGGCACGCGCGCCGTCGCGATGCCGCTCGCGTGCGGCAACACCGTCGTGCTCAAGGCGTCGGAGGCGTGTCCCGCCGTTCATCGGATGATCGGCAGCGTGTTGCAGGAAGCCGGACTCGGCGATGGCGTCGTCAACGTCGTGACGAATGCGCCCGAGGACGCGCCCGCCATCGTCGAGCGTCTGATCGCGCATCCCGCCGTGCGGCGCGTGAACTTCACGGGCTCGACGCACGTTGGCCGCATCATCGCCATGCACGCGGCGAAACATCTGAAGCCCGCATTGCTCGAACTCGGCGGCAAAGCACCCGTGCTCGTGCTCGACGACGCCGATCTCGATGCAGCCGTCGAAGCGATTGCGTTTGGCGCGTTCTTCAACCAGGGGCAAATCTGCATGTCGACGGAACGCGTGATCGCGCATCGCGGCATCGCGGATGCCCTCGTCGACAAGCTGACCGGCAAGGCGCACAAACTGATCGCGGCGGCACCGACTGCGCAGGGCGCCGTGCTCGGCGCGATGGTGAGCGCGCAGGCGGCGCAGCGCGCGACGGCGCTCGTCGTGGACGCATGCGAGCAGGGCGCGACGATCCGCGCAGGCGGCGCAACGCACGGCGCGATCATGCAGCCGACCATCGTCGATGGCGTGCGTCCCGGAATGAAGCTTTACGCGGAAGAATCGTTCGCGCCCGTGGTGAGCGTGCTGCGCGTCGACAGCGACGACGAAGCGGTGCGCGTGGCGAACGACAGCGTGTTCGGCTTGTCGGCGGCCGTGTTCAGCCGCGACATCGCGCGCGCCATGCAGGTCGCGAAACGCGTCGAATCGGGCATCTGCCATATCAACGGGCCGACCGTGCACGACGAAGCGCAAATGCCGTTCGGCGGCGTGAAGAGCAGCGGATACGGACGTTTCGGCAGCAAAGCGTCGATTGCGGAATTCACCGATCTGCGCTGGATCACGATACAGACGGGCCCGCGTCGCTATCCGATTTGAAGGCGTTGGCGTAGACAGGCCGTTCAGGAATTTGCGTATGGTTCGCGTAAGGCGAAAGACCTCGCGCCGGGCAGCGGCTCATCACGCCAGAGAGCCCACACAGGAGACAACAAGGTGAATATCCAGCCGACGCAACACCGTGTCGACGGAGAAACATCCGCGCCCTATCGCGCGGTGCGGATCGGTTCGGCGCCCGTCCGCGTGCGCCGCCACGGCGACGCCTGGTACATGGAATCGGACGCCACGCCCGGCAATTATCCGAAACGTCTGACCGACCGGCTCGCAAGCGGCGCGCAGGCGCATCCCGACCGCTGGCTCGTCGCGCGTCGCGGTCCGGATGGTACGTGGCGCGGCATCAGCTATGCGCAGATGCTCAGTCATGCCCGCGCGATCGGCCAGGCGCTGCTCGATCGCAAGCTGTCGGCTGATCGCCCTGTCGCGATCCTCTCGGGCAATGACCTCGAACACATGATGATCGCGCTTGGCGCAATGTGGGCCGGCGTGCCTTACGCGCCGATTTCGCCGGCGTATTCGCTCGTCTCCAGCGACTACGGCAAGCTGCGTCACACGCTCGACCTGCTGACGCCGAGCCTCGTGTTCGCCACCGAAGGCGACACGTTTGCTGCCGCGATCGTCGCGACGGTCGCCGACGACGTCGAAGTAGTCACGGCCTCGGGTTCATGCGGACTACGCAACGCAACCGCGCTGTCGCAACTGCTCGACACGGTGCCCACTACGGTCGATGCCGCGCACGAGGCGATCGATCCCGAGATGATCGCCAAATTCCTGTTCACGTCGGGCTCGACGATGCTGCCGAAAGCCGTGCCGACGACACATCGCATGCTGTGCAGCAATCAGCAGATGCTGCTCGACACCTTTCCGGAGTTCGCCGTCGAGCCGCCCGTACTGGTCGACTGGCTGCCGTGGAATCATACGTTCGGCGGCAGTCACAACGTCGGCATCGCGCTCTACAACGGCGGCACGCTGTATATCGACGACGGCAAGCCCGTCGCGAAGAAGTTCGACGAAACACTGCGCAATCTGCGCGAGATCGCGCCGACCATCTACTTCAACGTGCCGAAGGGATGGGAAGAACTGACGATCGCGCTCGAAACCGACGCGCAACTGCGCGACACGTTCTTCTCACGCGTGAAGGTGTATTTCTTCGCGGGCGCGGGACTCTCGCAGGCGGCGTGGAACCGGCTGCAAAGCGTCACCGAGCGCTTTTGCGGCGAGCGCATCCGCATCATGGCCGGGCTCGGCATGACGGAGACGTCGCCCTCGTGCCTGTTCACGACAGGGCCTGTCATGGGCGCGGGTTACGTCGGAATGCCGGCGCCCGGTTGCGAAGTCAAGCTCGTGCGCGTGGCGGGCAAGCTGGAGGCGCGCTTTCGCGGCCCGCATGTGATGTCCGGCTACTGGCGCATGGAGGACGCGCAAGCAGCGGGCTCCTTCGATGACGAAGGCTATTACTGCAGCGGCGACGCGCTGAAGTTCGTCGATCCCCGGCGCCCCGAACTCGGTCTGATGTTCGACGGACGTATCGCCGAAGACTTCAAGCTCAGCTCTGGCACGTTCGTGAGCGTCGGACCGATGCGCGCACGTGTCATATCGGCGGGCGCGCCGTATGTGCAGGATGTGGTCGTGACGGGACTGAATCGCGACGATGTCGGCCTGCTGGTGTTCCCGCGGCTCGACGACTGCCGGCGGCTCGCGCAGTTGCCGCTGTCCGCGAGCGCGTCCGAGATCGTCGGCGCGCCTGCCGTGCGTGAGTTCTTCAGCCACCTGCTCGACGGTCTGAACCGCGAATCGACGGGCAGCGCGACGGCGATCGCCCGGCTGCGGTTGCTCGACGTGGCGCCCTCGCTCGATCTCGGCGAGATCACGGACAAAGGTTCGATCAATCAGCGCGCGGTGTTGATGCATCGTGCGGAACTCGTCGAGGCGATGCACGATGCGCGGCGCAACGACCCACACGTGATCTACGTGGTGCCTTGCAAGGCGTGAAAGCGTCCAGGATGACGTAGAAGGCGAACGGCGCGGTAACATGGCGTCTTCCACGACAGCATCCGGCCGATGTGATGACGGGCAAATCTCCCACAAAAACGACTACAGCGACTAAAACAACGAGAGCGGCAGCCGCAAGCACTGCCCGCTCACGCCCTGCCTCGACGGGTCGCAAGGCTGCCGCGCGTCCCCGGCTGACCTATCTGATCGGCAGCCTCGACCGCATTCTGCGCCGCAAGATGACGGAAGCGCTGGCCCCGCTCGGGCTGACGCTCGCGCAGTTCACCGCGCTTTCGGTGCTGGAAGCGCGCGGCGAGGCGTCGAATGCCCAACTCGCCGAGCGGTCGTTCATCACGCCGCAATCGGCCAACGAAGTCATGAGCGTAATGGCGTCGCGCAATTGGATTACGCGCGAGCCGGATCCGAATCATGGCCGCATCGTCGTACTTCGACTCACGAACGAAGGGCGCCAGGTGCTGAATCGATGCAAGGCTACGGTACATGTTCTGGAAACCCAGATGCTCTCGGGCATCGAGGCGCATGATGCGTCGGCTGCGCAGGACCTGCTGGAACTCTTCGTCCGAAATCTTCGCGAGTGAGAACCGGTCCTGTACATCACCAGATGCGGTCAGGGACTCGACCCTCGCACCGTCAGGTATGCGACCTGGTACGCATGCCGCTCCACGTTCCGCGCGAGGTATGTCTGAACGACCGGGTTGCTCCGCAACGAACGAAAGGAAGGGTGCGCGCGCAGGAACGCATCGACGTCAGGAACCGCCAATTCCTTACCGTTGATCCAGTCCATCATGACTCGCGGGATTCTCAGCCAGCGGGCTGGCCAATAGAAGCGCCCATCGTTGTCCACTGCGTAGCGGCCGCGCACCAGCACAGGATTGTCGGAGCCCGATGCGGAAGGCTCAGTAGCATATTCTGCACACGTCGCAATATCGAACGGAACAAAGTGCCGCACGATTCGGAGGATTCCGCCGAGCATGGCCTCGGTAGATGGCCCCGGATCGCAGGCGCGGCGCAGTTCCAGAGCGCCGCGCAGGCGCGGCGCAGTTCCAGAGCGCCAATTGCGAACTTCAGCTGGTCGGCCTGCCTCACGCTGCCTCCCCTTCTGACGGACACGACTTCCTGTAGGACCAGCGCCGCTATCCGCAAAGGTGCGAGCTTTCTCTTACCCTTCCGCCCTTGTCGCCTGCCGCGAAACTCCCAACGCCCTCTGCTTCGCGGTGCGTCAGGTCGAGAAACAGCATACGACTGCGATGCGCTGGAAACCCGATAATCACTGCGCCGCGATGCAAAACGCCAAAAGTCCCGACGTGACCTCGTCGATGATTTGCTTCATCTCCGGATACGGCGGATGGAATGGCGTCGGGTTTTGCGGACTGCCCCACTCGATCGTGTACGAAAACACCTTAGCTTTTTTGGCATCGATCAGGTGACGGCTGAACGCATAGTCATCCGACGTGCCGGCCGTCGGATACAGGCTCATCGACTGCTCCGTCTTGTAGACCCGGCCACGCGATGCCTTGATCGCATCACGCATCTCGTTTGCCAGGTTGACCGCGATCTTCTTGTCCTCGGCCGAGATGTACTCACGGTATGCCTTGTCGTCAGCAATACCGCGCTTGCCGTCATACGTGGGGTTCTGGAAATTCATCGCTGGGTCGTCGCTTTGATCGACATCGTCACCCCAGTTGTACAGGATATCTTCCGAGTAGCTATGCAGGTCGACAAAATAACGAATGTGCGGAAAGTTGTCGAACACCCAGACGGCGTTCTTCGTCTCCGGCTCGGAGGTTGCCGCGGGCCCAATGTAGACATCGTGGTCGCACGGATCGGTGGAGTTTGCAATCGGCGACTTCGGGTTGAAGTACTTTGGAAAGTCCCAGAGAAAATCGTAATTACGGTTGACGTCAACACCGACGCACTGGGACTGCGTATGTCCCGCTGGCGCAGGCCGTCGATTCTTGCGCCACATCGGTTCGCTCAGCATGCTGTAGTTGCGTCCGTCAGGATTGGCCAGGGGAAAGACGTAAATGTCCTTCGTGTCCACCACGGCTTTGATTTGTGCGGAGGTAAAGGTCCTGCTGCCAATCGTGATATCCGTAGTTGTCCGGTATGCGTTGGTGAGCAGTTGCACGAAGTTGATGAGAATGTCAGGGCTGCCCCATTCGCGCGCGTGAACGCCGCCAAGGAAATAGATTCCGACGCGGCCCGCTCCGCTGCCTTTGCCAATCTTGAGCGCGTGACAAACACGCTTCTCCCATGTTTCGTTCGGCAATTTGATCAACGTGGTGAACGCGTCATTCGGAGCCTCTGATTCGGCAGCCAGGGCCGCCTCAACGTGCGCGACATCGAGGTATCCAGTGCCAGCGACGACCGATAACGCTTCGCGCATCAATGCGCCGCCTACGCTTTTGCGTTTTTCCTTTTGTCGCGCCACACCCTCGATTTCCGCATCCTCAAGACGTTCAACCTTGTAGCCCGCAGTTTCAAGCGCACGAATCTGTTCGTCGCTAGCGTGTGCGTCGACGCGGTAGCCTGCTGCGACTTTCTCAACCGTGTGCCGGGCGACCGTGACTCTATACTTTGTCACGAGGTCGGCCATTGCCGCGTAGTCGCTTCCGGTAATTCTGGCGTGATAATTCGACACTTTCATTCTCCCGGGCAGCTCTCTGCCTTTGCAATCTTAAAAACGGTCTGGCAGCAGATATTTCAAATCCGCGAGTCATCGTCATACCTTCGCGAATCCGTTCGCATCGGTCCAGATAGCGCTGGCCCGCTGGCACGGCAAAGCGATTCCAGCAGAACACGTCAAAAATGAGCTGATACGCGTTGGATTATAGAAATACTACAATCATCCTTGATGCCGATCTTTCAAATCGTGCGCAAGAGAATATGAAAAATACATGTAAGATCAAAGATGTACTGTCGAGTTTCGAGCTTGACGTGCCCTACAATCGACAGGCATTGTTGTAAAACTACAAGACACGCTGATCACTGTTCTTCGCGCGGCTCGCGGATCAGATTCTGCTTTTTCTCGTTCCCCTGGTCATTTTCCAAACGACCGGGCGTGTATCTTGGTCTGGCATCGCGTTTTCGCTCGAGACCTTCCCAAGATATCTGTGTTTTCCGGTTCTGGGCGCGCTTTGCGACCGGCATTCGCCCGGTAAGCTCATGCGCATCAGTCAGATTCTCCGGGCATTGGTGTGTGTCGTTGGCGTTGCCGGATACGACCTTTTCGGCGGAATAGGATGGCTGATCGCGCTTTCACCGTTGTGCGGCATGCTGACGAGCCAGGGCATCGTCGCGCGCGAGGTGATGCTGCCGCAGATCTTCAGCAGCCATCGCTTCGAGAAAGTGCTGTCGTATTCGCAACTGGCAGACCAGCTTGGGCTGGTTCTGGGCCCGATGCTGGCAGCTATGCTGCTGTCGTGGTGGCGCTGGGAGTTCGTCGTCGCCGCAACAGCCGTCCTGTTCTTTACCGCTGATATCGCACTGGCCTATTGGCAAAAAGCGAGCGCCTTCGAATTTGCTGTACCGGAAAGTGCACACGGCACCTGGTTCAAGCCGATCAAGACGGCGCTCGCTCACGTCATCCATCTCCCTGGCCTCAAGTCCGTCATCCTGCTGGCTGCTGCGGAGAACCTCGTGATCGGTGTGACGCTCGCAACGTCCGCCGCGATGGTCACCGGTTTTCACCGCTTCGGTCCCGGCACGGTAATTCTGGTTCTGTCGTTGTGTATGGGCGGCCTCGGCCTCCTGGTCTCGCTTGTTCCTCGCCTTCGGAAAGACCAGAACCCTTCGGCGGCGTCAGCATCCTCCCACGAAGGCTAGGGGCATGATGGAGCGGTTTCACAAATACTTCGAGGACAGCGCGATCCGCCAGCGAAACAAGGGGCATACCTGGGCAAGCTGGCACGTTCAGGCGGGCACGCCGCTGAACCGGTTGATGGAATTAGCGAGCTGGGCGAAGTATGAGCACATTCTCCGGTATGCCCACCTTGCGCCCGACCATCTGCAGAACACGCCAATATGGTCACTATCTGGGCACAACCGGACGCAGAAAACGTGCAAACCCTTGCGGCATAGGGCTCCTGGAAAGCATTATTTCGCCAGGGACATGCGAAACAAGGCTTGGGTGGACCCCATATAATAGTTGCTTGCTTAAGCTAAAGTCAGAATTGACCCTACTGCGAATCCATGACTGCACCGCTCGCCTCCGCGCCAGATACGCCTGTTCCGGCCTCCGCCGCCCACCCTGCACCCGCTCCGTTTCCGCGTCCGGCGCCCGCTGAGTTCGACGCCGTGCTCACACGCGGCGCGTTTATGCCGCTCACGCAGTGCGGTGTCATTGACGTCACCGGCGACGATGCCGCCACGTTCCTGCACAGCCAGCTCACCAACGACACCCAGCATCTCGATGCCGCGAACGCCCGTCTGGCGGGCTACTGCTCGCCCAAGGGCCGGTTGCTTGCATCGTTCCTGACATGGCGCACGGGCGAGACGATCCGCCTGCTGGTGTCGAAGGAGATCCAGCCCGCCGTGCAGAAGCGCCTGTCGATGTTCGTGCTGCGCGCGAAGGCGAAGCTCGTCGACGCGAGCGCCGATCTTGCCGTGGTCGGCCTTGCCGGCGATGTCCGGCCAGCGTTGTCGCATGTATTCGATGCCATTCCCGACGGCGTTCACGTCAAGGTGGACGGCCCGGCGGGCTCGCTCATCCATGTCCCCAGTGCCGCCGGACGGCTGCGCTATCTGTGGATCGGGCCGAAGGCCGACGTCGAGGCGCGTCTGCGGTTGCTCGAAGGCAAGCTCGCGCGCGTCTCGCCGGCCGTGTGGGACTGGCTGGATATCCGCGCGGGCGAGCCGCGCATCACGCAGCCGGTCGTCGAGCAGTTCGTGCCGCAGATGGTCAACTTCGACGTGCTCGGCGGCGTCAACTTCCGCAAGGGCTGCTATCCGGGCCAGGAAGTGGTGGCCCGCAGCCAGTATCGCGGCACGATCAAGCGGCGCACGTCGCTCGCGAACGTCGCGGGCGCGCTGGCGAATGTCGCGGCGGGAGCCGAACTCTTCCATTCGGACGACCCGGGCCAGCCGTGCGGCATGGTCGTCAATGCGGCTTCCGCACCTGAAGGCGGCGTCGATATACTGGTCGAGATCAAGCTCGCGGCGCTCGAAGCCGGTTCGGTGCATCTGGGCGCCGCCGATGGCCCTGTGCTTACCTTCCTGCCGTTGCCGTATTCACTGCCAACCGAGGTCTGACGCGTTGGCCCAACCTTACCTGACGGCGACACGTTCATGTGTCTGATCGTCTTCGACTGGCGACCGGACGCATCGGGCGGCCCGCTCCTCACGCTTGCCGCCAATCGCGACGAGTTCTTTCGTCGCGCCGCCCTACCGATGAACTGGTGGGTCGATGCGCCTGGCTTGCTGGCGGGGCGAGACCTCGTCGGTGGCGGGACGTGGCTCGGGATCACACGCGACGGCCGCTTTGCCGCGCTCACCAACTATCGCGCTCCGCACGAGATGCGGCCCGATGCGCCGACGCGCGGCACGCTCGTGAGCGCCTGGCTGTCCGGAGAGCGGACCGTGCCGCTCGACTATCTGCAGCAGGTCGCGCGAACCGGCGATATCTACAACGGCTTCAACCTGCTGGTCGGCGACCTGTCGCGGCGCGAACTCGGCTGGTACTGCAATCGCTCGGAGGCCGCGCCGGTCTTGCTCGAAGCCGGCACGCACGGCATTTCGAACGCGGTACTCGATACGCGATGGCCGAAGCTGGTCAGAAAGCGCGCCGAACTTGCCGCATTGCTCGCGGAAAACGCAACGCCGCCGCTGTCAAGCCTGATCGACATGATGCGCGACCCCCGTCTCGCTCGCGACGACGAGCTGCCTTCCACCGGTATTCCGCTCGAACGCGAACGGGTGTTGTCGGCAGCATTCATCGAAACGCCCGAGTACGGCACGCGCGGAACCACCGCGCTGCAGGTAGCGGCCGAAAGCGAAACGCTGAAAGTGAACGTCACCGAGCGCAGCGACGACAACGGTTCGCACCGGATCGCGCGGCCGGGACACTTCGAGCGCTCATATGGGTTCGACATCGCGTTAGACATCGCTCACTGATGCCTTCCCGACCTCCCGTGTTGTTTCGGTCAGTCGATACCGAATGCCGCGCGCAGCGCCATGGCCGCGTCGGCATGCGCCTCTGCCACCTCGGGCACGAAACCGCCCATCTTGAAGAACTCGTGGATCATGCCCGCGTAGCGTTGCAGTGTGACCACATTCCCTGCCGCGCGCAGTTTGTCGGCATAGGCGGCGCCCTCATCGCTGAGCGGATCGTACTCGGCCGTCGCGATCCACGCGGGTGCGAGGCCAGCAAAGGCCGGCGCGCCGCGTGTCCCATCGAGCGGGGCGAAGCGCCAGTCGTGACGATCGTCCGCGTCACGGACGTATTGCCCGAAGAACCACTGGATCGTGTCGCCCGACAGCAGGAAGCCATCGGACAGCCGCGTATGGGAATCGGTCTGCTGATGACCGGTCGCGCCGGGATAGATCAACAGTTGCAACGCGAGCGGAATGCCGGCGTCGCGCGCAAGCACGGCGCACACCGTGGCGAGCGTGCCGCCCGCGCTGTCGCCGCCGATCGCAATGCGCGCCTGATCCACGCCGTATAGCGCGGCATTTGCGGATAGCCACGTGAGTGCGTCGAACGCGTCGTTCACCGCGGTGGGGAATTTGTGCTCTGGCGCGAGCCGGTAGTCAACGGACAGCACCACGCACTGAGCGTCGCGCGCGAACATGCGGCACAGCGCATCGTGCGTATCCACGCTGCCGACCGTGAATCCGCCACCATGGAAATACACGAGCGCCGCTGCAGGCTCAGCCCAGCCCGGCTCGACAGGGTAATAAAGGCGCGCGCGGATCGTCGCGCCGTCGCGCGTCGGCAATGCGAGGTCTTCGACCGAAAACATCGGCGCGCTCGCGATCTCTAGAATCGGTGCGCTTTTCTCGTACGACGCGCGCGCCTGTTGCGGCGTGAGTTCGTGATAGGCGGGACGCTTCGCTTTCGCGATCATCTCGAGCACCTGCTCGATCTTCGGATTCAACGGCATCGGACATGAGCGCGGCGCGCTCGCGCCGCCTGAAAAGAATGAGCGCCGTATGATGCCATGAAGCCCCTCTTTGCCGCCCTCTTCCCTGGCACCCTCATCCGGCGTTTTTGACTTCCGGCTTGAGCGACAGCGGATCGGTCGGATTGCGCTGCTGTTCGATATCTTCGTGCCGCAGCCGTACCGTCTCCAGAATTCCCGGATGCGTGATGATGTAGAAACCGCCCGACTCAATGGCCTCGAACGTCATTCTGGCGACATCTGCCGCGCTCAGCTTGCCCGACTGCACCGCACGATGCAGCTGCTTGCCGGCGGCCAGTTGCGAGCGCGTGGGGACGGCGTCGTTGCGCAGCGCGTTTGGACGCGCGCGCTCTGCATCGGCGATGCCCGTCGGCACGAAAGCCGGACACAGCAATGAGCAGCCCACCGGACCGCCGGCGTTTTTCAGGTCGTGATAGAGCGTCTCCGTGAGCGAAACGACAGCGTGCTTCGACGCGTTGTAAATCCCCATCGAAGGGGGCGACAGCAGCCCCGCGACCGACGCCGTGTTGACGATGTGCGCAGGCTCGTTCTGGCGCAGCATGATCGGCGTAAAGACGCGCACGCCGTGCGCGACGCCCATCACGTTGACGTTGAAGACCCAGGCCCAGTCGTTCGCACTGCATTCCCACAGGAAGCCGCCCGCGCCGACGCCTGCGTTGTTGAACAGCAGATGGACCTTGCCGAAGGCGTCGAGGGCTGCGAGCGCCAGCGCTTCGACCTGCGACGCGTCGGAGACGTCAGTGGGCACGCCGATCGCGTCGGCGCCCGTAGCGCGCAGCGCATCGACGGCTTGTGCCAGCGCATTCGCGTCGACATCCGCAAGCACCAGCTTCATGCCGAGTGCCGCGCCCTTCTCCGCAAACGCGCGGCCGAAACCGCTCGCCGCGCCGGTGATCACGGCCACGCGGCCATTGAATTCGAGCATCCTGCCTCCCTGTACTCCCTGTATTTTGCGCGGGCGCCGGTTGCATTCGCGACGCCCTCGGGGCTGGCGTGTGCCAGGTGAGCTTCGCGAGCCTTTGCACCGCGGCGTCGTGCCCGCGTGCCCGATGTGCGGGACTTCAGACCAGCTTGACGAGTTGCTTGCCCAGGTTCTTGCCCTTCAGCATGCCAAGGAACGCTTCGGGCGCGTTTTCGAGCCCCTGCGCGATGGTCTCGCGATACTGCAGCTTCTTCTGTGCGACGAGCGTGCCAAGTTGCTTGAGCGCTTCGGGCCACACCTCCATATGCTCGCTGACGATGAAGCCCTGCACCAGAAGCCGCTGAGTCAGTATCAGACCAGGATGCCTGAGCGGCAACGGCGCGCTGTCGTACCCCGAGATCATTCCGCACAGCGCGATCCGCCCGAACGCGTTCATACGCGCAAGCGTTGCATCGAGCACTTCGCCGCCTACGTTCTCGAAGTAGCCGTCAACGCCATCCGGCGTAGCGGCCTTCAGATCCTGGTACAGGTTGCCCGCCTTGTAATCGACGCACGCATCGAAGCCGAGCGTCTCGACCACATAGCGGCACTTTTCCTCGCCGCCTGCGATGCCGACCGCGCGGCAACCCGTGAGCTTTGCCAGTTGCCCGACGACACTGCCCACCGCACCGCTCGCCGCGCTGACCACGACGGTCTCTCCCGCCTTCGGCGTGATGATCCGGTTCAGGCCATACCATGCTGTCACACCCGTCATGCCGACCGGCCCAAGATACGCGGACAGCGGCACGTACGTCGTATCGACCCTCTGGATACCGCTACCGTCGGACGTGCCGTATTCCTGCCAGCCGAACAGGCCGACGACCTTGTCACCAACGGCAAACTTCGGATTCTTCGACTCCACCACCTCACCGACCGTGCCGCCGATCATCACCTCGTTGAGCGGTTGCGGCAGCGCATACGATTTGCTTTCGTTCATGCGACCACGCATGTACGGATCGAGCGACAGATAGTGATTCCGCACGCGCACCTGGCCATCGGCGAGCGGCGGCAGCGGCGTTTCGACGAGCTTGAAGTTCTCGGTCGACGCGGCGCCCTGCGGACGGGACACCAGCAGGATCTGGCGATTGATTTGAGTCATGGGAATTACCTCTGCAGTTTGCGCGCCGGGTCGATCCAGATCGATCGGGCGCGGGGAACGTGGAATGCACGCGGCGCGGCAACGGACACGTCCTGAATGTTTGCAAGTCCATGGGCGGGATCAACCGTCGCTTGGACCCGGTGTCGCGGACGGATCGCTACGCAGCCGCTGCTGCTTCACATCGCGGCCCACAGCGAGACGCCGCATATATTTGAACGTGCCGAGCGCTTTCGCCACGAAGTGGCCCTCGGTGTCGCGGATTTCGCCTTCGCAATAAGCCATCGTGGTCGAGCGATGCAACACGCGGCCCGTCGCGCGCAGTTCGCCGCGCCCGGGCTGCATGAAGTTGACCTTCATCTCGACAGTGACGACACCGACGCCATCGCCCGCGACGCTACGCGCGGCCATGGCGAGGGCGACGTCCGCGAGGGTCATCGTCACGCCGCCGTGCGCGACGTCCCAGGTGTTCAGCAGTTGCGGCTGCAGCGGCAGCACGACTTCGCTGACACCATCGGCGGCCGACACGAGTTTCGCCCCGATATGATCGATGAACGGGCTTTCCACTATCGGTGTCGAGCGTTCGTTCGCGCGACCGGCTGCGGGTTTCTGTGCGTCAGTCATCGTCGCGCGTCAGACTTCATAATCGACACACTGGCGGGCTTCACGCACCGCACCAGCGAACGTCTTGAGCGCTTCGTGCGCCGGGTGGACCTGATAGGCGTCGAGGGCCGCCTTGTCGACGAAATCGGAGACGAGCACGACGTCGAACGTCGATTCAAGGCCGGGACTCGCGAGGCCCACTTCCAGATGCAGGATGCCCGGCACGATGTCGCGGCAGCCTTCAAGTTTTTCTTTTAGTTTCAGCGCGTTTTCTTCGCGGCTTGCGCCTTCGGCTGAGTCCTTCAGTTTCCACATCACGATATGTCGAATCATGGCGTTCGTAGCGCTTCGCTCTAGTCCGTTAAATAGATTGCCAGGCTTACTCAGCTGGCCTCTCCGGCTTTCCTCGCGTTCATAGTCGTTCGCCGGAAACTGCGGCCATCCGATGAAAAACCGGCAAAAAAACCGGGTTTCATTTAAACGCTCGGAAACCGATACCCGGTTTTTCACCCATGGCGCTCTCAGACATCAAGATCAGACAGGCCAGAGTAAGTTGGAAGCCTATCAAATTTACCGACTCCAATGGTCATTATGTTGAAGTGAAGCCGAACGGCTCGAAGCGCTGGCGTTATCGATACGAGTTGGCCGGGAAGGAAAATAGTTTCGAGCCAGGCTTGAGGACTTGCCGTGCGGTCAGAAGAACCGGCAGCTGTTGCGGTGAACGGGACATCTGCTTGGCGCTTATATGATCGCCAACGGCAAGGTAATCTCACTGTAACGCTCGACCAAGGGGGAAACCCCCGGTTTGCAATGTCGAGCCCGCAAGTCGTAGTATTGTTAATCGTCCTGCTTTCCCCGGTGATAGCCATCTCCGTCTGGGTAAGTCAATGCCGTTCGGTTTTGAAGGGACCGTGATGAATCGATACCCCTCTTGTCTGTCCCCGAATTCCCACATGGGACGGGATGAAGGCGGTCGTACAGTGCATCCAGCGACCGACCCATTCTTGAGCGCATGGATCAGATTCCGAACATCGCCTATGCCCGGCGAGTCCCTGCGGGTGACTGACTCGCTCAAGCAGACAATTGTCTTTGAGAGCATCTATGAAAACGTTGCTTCTGCAGGCACCCTCATTTGACGGCTTCGACGGTGGAGCGGGCTCACGTTTCCAGACGAAGCGCGAGATTCGTTCATTCTGGTATCCAACCTGGCTCGCCCAGCCCGCTGCGCTGATCGAGAATAGCCGCCTCCTGGATGCTCCCGCAGACGGCCTATCCCTGGATACGTCTCTTGACATTGCCGAGCAGTACGACCTTGTCATCATTCATACGAGCAGTCCGTCGTTTCCGAGCGATGTCCAATTCGCAGAGCATTTAAAACGACGTAAATCCACGATCCTCATCGGGATGGTCGGGGCAAAAGTCGCCGTCGATCCTCACGGCTCGCTTACAGCGAGTGATGCGATCGACTTCGTGTGCCGCGAAGAATTCGACTTCACATGTCGCGACATCGCGCAAGGGCTCCCATTCGAGTCGATTCCCGGTCTTAGCTATCGTCTGCCCGACGGCGGAATCCTGCACAACGATGCCCGGCCAATTCTTGAAGACATGGACCAGCTGCCGTTCGTTGCGCCCATCTATAAGCGCGACCTGATGAGCAAAAATTACTTCAGCGGCTACCTCAAACACCCGTATGTGTCGATCTACACGGGTCGAGGCTGCAAATCCAGGTGCACCTTTTGCCTCTGGCCGCAGACGGTCGGGGGCCATCGCTATCGCACACGTTCGGTCGAGAACGTCCTCGAAGAGGTGAAGTGGATCAGGGACAACATGCCCGAGATCAAGGAGATCATGTTTGATGACGATACCTTTACCGATCTCAGACCGAGAGCCGAAGAGATCGCTCGCGGTCTTGGCAAATTAGGCGTGACGTGGTCGTGCAACGCGAAAGCGAATGTGCCTTACTCAACCCTCAAAGTGATGAGGGAAAACGGGTTGCGGCTCTTGCTTGTCGGCTATGAATCCGGCGACGACCAGATCCTCGTGAACGTCAAGAAGGGGCTACGAACCGATATGGCGCGCCGCTTCAGTGACGATTGCCGCAAGCTCGGCATCAAGATCCACGGCACGTTCATTGTTGGACTGCCCGGCGAAACGCGCGAAACAATCAAGAAGACGATCCAATACGCGAAAGAAATCAATCCCCACACGATCCAGGTGTCACTCGCTGCGCCCTATCCCGGTACGCTCCTTCATAAGCAAGCGGTCGAGAATGGATGGCTGAAAGACAGCAAGGTCATCACGCTCGTCGATGCCAGGGGCACCCAGTCTTCAGCGATCGGCTATCCGCACCTGTCACGCGAAGAGATCTATCGCAGCGTGGAGGAATTCTATAAGCGCTTCTATTTCAGACCGACGAAGATCTGGGAAATCGTCCGCGAGATGCTGGTCAGCTGGGAGATGATGAAACGGCGCCTGCAAGAAGGCGTGCAGTTCTTCAAATTTCTCCGGGCGCACAAGGCATGAGGCACGGGGCCCGATCCACGTTTCCTGCCTCTAACGGCAGAAACGGCTTTGTGATGCATGGACGCCCCTGGTTTGCCAGGCTTCATGTTGCGATGCTTCAAAGGTCTTGATTGCAGTCATGCAGCCGGACTAGTCGCAAGTGTCGGAGGTCCCAATGAAGAAATCCGAAAGGCGGGTTGCGATTGCATTAGTGGGCGTCGCCATCTGGCTTGGTGGTCTCTATTTCGCCATTACCGGACTGGTCTATGACCGGACCATGACATTCCGTTACGGCGCGCTCGCCATTTTTGTCGGTGTGTTGATCGTGGTCGTTGCGTTGAACCTGATTTCAGTTCCAGGCTTGCCGCGCAAGAAAAAGCAGATCCCGCGATAGCAGCGTGCTCACGGCACTACGACGGCCGGCGCTGCTGCGTAGGACCCGTTCAAGTCATTCTCCACTCGGAAATTCCGCGTGTCGGACCGCGGCTCTGAACTGCTCGACTCGCAACGGGACCACCCTTGCAATTTACGCATGGTGACGTATTCTGCCTTGTTGAATGTTCATGGCGTTTGCGAAGAGCGCCCGGTCGTAGAGGGTCCGCCGAAAGGCGCAACGAGGCCCGATCAATCACATACACCTGCGCAGCGCACCCGGCGCATTCCACGCCCCTCGGGATGAGGCTGCAAGGACAGGAGACGTCGGTATGGGCAAACATCCCGCCACAGACGCTTCGCGGCAGACCTCACCCGGCAGCGACGAGCTTCAACTGATCGATGCGTGGTGGCGCGCATGCAACTACCTTTCAGTTGGCATGATTTTTCTGTTGGACAATCCACTGTTGCGCGAGCCGTTGAAAGCCGAACACGTCAAGCACCGCCTTCTCGGACACTGGGGCGCCAGCCCGGCTCTATCGTTCGTTTGGGCTCATCTTAATCGCGTGATCAAACGCGACGACCTCGACGTGATCTTCATGGCGGGCCCCGGACATGGGGCACCGGGCGTACTCGGTCCCGCCTACCTGGAAGGCACCTACTCGGAGGTCTATCCGGACAAGAGCGAAGATACGGAGGGCATGCAAAAGTTCTTCAAACAGTTCTCGTTTCCTGGTCATATCGGCTCGCACGTGACGCCGGAGACCCCCGGCTCGATCCACGAAGGCGGCGAGCTCGGCTATAGCCTGTCGCATGCCTATGGCGCTGCACTCGATAGCCCCGATCTCATCGTGGCCTGCGTGGTCGGCGATGGCGAGGCGGAGACCGGACCGCTCGCCACCGCCTGGCACTCGAACAAGTTCATCAACCCCCTGCGGGACGGCACCGTGCTGCCGATCCTGAATCTGAACGGCTACAAGATTGCGAATCCGACCATCCTCGCTCGCATCAGCAGCGAGGAACTGGAAGCGCTCTTCGTCGGCTATGGCTACAAACCCCATTTCGTAGAAGGATCGGATCACGCGGAAATGCATCGGAAGATGGCGAGTACGCTCGATACCGTTCTTGCCGAAATTCGCGCCATCCATGAGAAGGCGCGCGTGCACGGCAATGTCGAGCGGCCACGCTGGCCGATGATCGTGCTGCGCACGCCGAAAGGCTGGAGCGGACCGAAGGAGATCAATGGGCACAAGGTCGAAGGCTCGTGGCGTTCGCATCAGGTGCCATTCGCGGACGCGCGCAACAACCCCGTGAATCTCGAGGTGCTCGAGCAGTGGCTGCGCAGTTACCAGCCCGACGAGCTCTTCGATGCCGACGGCCGTCTGATTCCAGAGCTCAAGGCGCTATCCCCCGAAGGCACGCGGCGCATGAGCGCCAATCCGCATGCCAATGGCGGCGTGTTGCGCAGGGAACTGAAACTGCCCGATTTCCGGGCCTATGCGGTCGATGTTGCGCACGCGGGCCAGGTGCTGCATGAGAACACGCGTCCGCTCGGCGAGTTTCTGCGCGACATCATGCGCGAAAACATGAGCACCTTCCGCGTGTTCGGCCCGGACGAAACGGCCTCGAACCGTCTTCAGGCGATTTACGAGGTCAGCAAGAAGGTGTGGATGGCCGACCTGCTTCCAGAGGATGAGGACGGCGGCGAACTGGCACGCGACGGCCGCGTGATGGAAATGCTGTCGGAGCACACGCTGATGGGATGGCTCGAAGGTTATCTGCTGTCGGGCCGCCACGGCTTCTTCCATACCTATGAAGCGTTCGCGCACGTGGTGGATTCGATGTTCAACCAGCACGCGAAATGGCTCGACATCAGCAAGAATTACGTGCCGTGGCGCGCGTCGGTATCGTCGGAAAACATTCTGCTGTCGTCGACCGTCTGGCGCCAGGATCACAACGGCTTCTCGCACCAGGACCCTGGTTTCATCGACCTGGCCACCAACAAGAGCCCGTCAGTCACGCGCGTCTACCTTCCACCTGACGCGAACACGCTTCTGGTCGTGGCCGACCACTGCCTGCGCTCAACCAACCGCATCAACGTCATCGTGGCGGACAAGCAGAAGCACCTGCAGTTCACCACCATCGAGGAAGCCGTTGTTCACTGTGCAAAAGGCATGGGCGTGTGGAGACGCGCGAGCAACGATGAGAATGACGAACCCGACGTCGTGATGGCGTCGTGCGGTGACGTCGCCACCCAGGAGTCGCTAGCCGCGACGGCAATCCTGCGCGAACACCTGCCCGAACTCAAGCTCCGTTTCGTCAATGTGGTCGACCTGTTCAGGATGCAGCCGGCAAGCGAGCATCCGCACGGCTCGACCGAACGCGAATTCGACAGCCTGTTTACGATCGACAAACCGGTGATCTTCAACTTCCACGGTTACCCGTGGCTGATTCACAAGCTCGCATACCGCTTCCGCAATCACGAGCATCTTCACGTCCGGGGTTACAAGGAGAAGGGCAATATCAACACGCCGCTCGAACTGGCGATTCTGAATCAGGTGGACCGCTTCAACCTGGTGATCGACGTGCTCGACCGCGTGCCGCGCCTGCAAGGCAGAACCGCTCATCTCAGGGAGGACATGAGAAACGCGATCATCTGCCATCTGAACTATGCGCACACGCACGGCACGGACCGCGCCGACATCACCGACTGGGTGTGGCCAGGCTGAGTATCCCGCCCGCTTGGCGCAGGGAAAGGCAACGGCTGATCGGGCACGACGTGCACGGTGTGCCCTTCGGCTTCGCCGTGAGTGTCCAGTGCACCCGAGGCGGTCCGGAGACCTGGACCATCTGCCGTGCGCTGAGTTCAGCTCGCGCTGATTTCGTTTGAAAGCGGCTTGCCCGTCTCGAACTCCGTGATGCTTTGCAGCGTCGTCTCACAGATGGTCGTCACCGCTTCGCGCGTGAGAAAGGCCTGGTGCCCGGTCACGATCACGTTCGGGAACGTGACGAGCCGCTGCAGCACGTCGTCGGTGATGATGGTGCCGGAGAGATCACGAAAGAACAGGTCCGCCTCCTGCTCGTACACGTCGATCGCAAGGCCGCCCAGCTGCCCGCTCCTCAACGCATCGATGACCGCCTCCGTGTCGATGAGCCCGCCGCGGCTGGTGTTGATCAGAAGCGCGCCGGGCTTCGCGCGCGCGAGCATGTCCGCGTCGATGATGTGATATGTCTCCGGCGTGAGCGGGCAGTGCAGCGAGATGACATCCGCGCGCTCGCCAATCTCCTTCGGCCGTGCATAGCGCGCGCCCAGCGCCTCGAATTCCGGTGACGGAAACTTGTCGTAGCCGATCACGTTGCAGCCGAACCCGAGCATGATCTTCGCGAACACGCGCCCGATCTTGCCCGTGCCGATCACGGCCACTGTCTTGCCGCACAGGTCGAAGCCCATCAGGCCGTCGAGGGAGAAGTTGAAGTCGCGCGTGCGGTTATAGGCGCGGTGAAGCTTGCGGTTGATCGCCATCAGCAAGGCGACCGCATGCTCGGCGACCGCGTTCGGCGAGTAGTCCACCACCCGCACTACCTTGATCCCGAGGTCCTGTGCCGCTTTCAGGTCGACGTTGTTATAGCCCGTGCAGCGCAGCGCAACGAGCTTCGTGCCGCCCCGCACGAGCGCCTGCAGCACGGCGGCGTCCGCCCGATCGTTGACGAAGATGCAGACGGCGCCGTGGCCCCCGGAGAGGCCGACCGTTTCGACGTCGAGCGGGACGTCGAAGTACTGGAGCCGATGGCTGTGCGCCGCGTTCGCGGCATTGAGATATTCGCGGTCGTAGGGCTTCGCGCTGAAGACGGCTATTTCCATCGTGGCCTCCGTGGCTGGTTCGGGTTCAGGAGTTCGCAGGGGAATCGCAGAGGCTGCGCCATTACGCTATCCGCCGGCGAGCGCGGCGGCTATCTGCACGAACAGGATCTTCACGATGGTCATCGACGGGAAAATCATCGCATAGCCGACATCCGGGCGGTCGGTCGGCGCGACGCGATTGGCAAAGGCGAGGATCGCGGGATTGCCCGTCGTGCCGCTCAGCACGCCCACCGTCATGTCGAACGGCAGCCGGAAGACCCACAGGCAGAACACCGCCGTGACGACGACGAGCGCAAGCAGGATTGCCACGCCATAGAGCAGAAAGGACACGCCCGTCGCGCCGACGGTCGCGAAAAATTTCGGCCCCGAGGCGATGCCCACCTGCGCGAGGAAGATGGTCAGGCCGAAGTTGCGCAGCACGAGATTGGCCGAGAGCGGCATCGTCCAGACGAAGGGGCCGAAGCGCCGCACCCGGCCGAGCACGAGCGCCACCAGCAGGAGCGCCGCGAGCCCGAGCGCGAGCTTGCCAACGCCCGGAATCGTGAGCGGAATCGCGCCCGCAAGGAGGCCGAGCGCCGCGCCGGTGCCGATCGAGATGAAGCTCAGTTCGGCGGTGCTCTTGATGGAGTCGCCGAAGAGCGCGCGAACCTTCTTGATCTGGTCACGGTTGACCAGCAGGCCGACGCGGTCGCCGTATTCGAGGATGACGTCCGGATTTGGCATCAGATCGGCATCGCCTCGGCGCACATGCGCGATCGTGCAGACGACGCCTCCTGGAAAACGGATGTCGCGCAGCATGTGCCCGACCACGAGCCGGCTCGACGCGAACACGCGCGCGTAGTCCAGGTCCTCGCGGTGGCTCGTCATGCGGCCCGGCTGCAGTTCGCCGAAAAGCGTTGTCGCCTCGCGCAGCACGGCCGGGTCGGTGGCGGTTGCGAGCAGGACGTCGTCGGCGCGAAGGACAAGGTCGTCGGCGGGCGGGCGGTTGTGGTGCTCGCGCCGCACGGCGGCGATTGCCAGCCCGGGCGGCATGCGCGCCACCAGTTCCGCGAGGTTCAGCCCGACAAACGCCGGGTTTCGGAGCGCGATCTCGGCGGTTTCCATGAGTTTGGGCGGCGGCCGCACGATGTTCGGCTTGAGCAATGCGCTAAGGGCATACAGAAAGAGAATCGGCCCGGCCACGCCGAACGGATACGCGACGCTGTAGCCCACCGTCGGCCCGTCGCTCTTCACGGCGGCCATCGCGGCCTGCAGGCTCGCCGTGCTGGTGCCCGCGCCCGCGAACATGCCGAGCGATTCGCCGAGCCTCACGCCGAAGAGCGGCACGAGCGCAACCGCGACAAGCCCCGAGGCGATCACCCCGAGCGCGGCGGCGGCATTGGCCTTGAGGCCGTCGGCGCTCGTCAGGCCCTTGAAGAACTGGTCGCCGTACTGGACGCCGATGCCGTAGAGAAAGAGCAGGAGCCCGAGCGTGCCGAGCAGCGCGGGCGGAGCGGACTTAGGCGCGAAGCCGCCTATTGCCAGCCCGACGAACAGCACCGCGCCCGATCCGAGCGACACCCCCTTGATGCTGATCTCGCCGACCACATAGCCCAACGCAACCGTGAGAAACAGCGTCAAGAGCGGCTGGGTTTCGAGCAACGTCCTGACTGTATCCATGACCGTTCCTTTTGATGCGCAGGAGCAAGGACGCAACAGCGAATAAACCCGCCGCCCTCGGGGCACGATCCCCTCACCCGCTCGACGCTCGCCCGGTCATGCCGGCTGCGATCGAAACTTCTCGATTGTCCGAAGGTGCAGCCCAAAGGTGCGACTTCAATTTAGGTTCAAACCCATTAAAAGACAATCCGACCATGGGCCTATGCCGCGAACGCCGTGGCGACTGTAATTATTGACACAGCAGTACTAACAGGTTGATGAAACACCTCGTTTCTCCATCATCCGGGACGAAGTGGTAACCGTTGAAGGTGATTCGAGCGCCCTTCGATTAATTCGCGCACTGACGCGCAGGAAGACGCGCTTAGCTTCACTCGGGCAGCGAAGCCCGAAATCGTTGCCTATGATCTAGCTAGACCGGTTCGAGTCCATTGCAGCGCAGCGCCCGGGCGAATCCAGGGTTTAACCTTATAGCGATAGACCCGTCCGCACCGGGCTTGCGCCCCTGAAATCAAGACGTATCAGCCGAGCGTCAAACAAAAGGAGTCGCGCAAATGAAAGCTCCTCAACATGCAATACGCATCGAGTTGGTGGCGCCGCTCTCTGGGGTCATGGTACCGCTCGAAACCGTGCCCGATCCGGTCTTCGCCCAGAAGATGGTCGGCGATGGCGTGTCTCTCGACCCCATCTCGACTGAGCTGCTGTCCCCGCTCCCCGGCAAGGTCACGCAACTGCACAGCGCCGGGCACGCCGTGACGGTCACGGGCGATAGCGGGCTCGAAGTGCTGCTGCACGTCGGACTCGACACCGTGTTGCTGCGCGGCGAGGGCTTCACCCCGTTGGTCAAGGAAGGCGACATCGTCGCGATGGGCCAGCCGCTAATCCGTTTTGATCCTGTCGTCGTCGGCGCCAAGGCGGCGAGCCTGCTGACCCAGATGGTGATCGCCAACGGCGATCTTGTGACGCGCTACGTGCCCGCGAAGGGCCTCGTCACAGCGGGCCAGGATGCTGCACTGTCTGTCGAACTTGTCGGCGGCGCGGTCGAGGAAGCGACCACCGGCACGGCCGGCGCAATCTTCTCCGACGAAGTCACCCTGCCGAATCCCGTGGGCCTGCATGCACGGCCCGCTGCGGTGTTCGCCGCCGAAGCGAAGAAGTACAAGTCCGACATCCGTCTGTTGCGCGGCAGCGACAGCGCGAATGCCAAATCGGTCGTGTCGATCATGAGGCTCGCGACGAAGTTCGGCGACAAGGTGCGGGTCCAGGCCGCCGGTCCCGACGCGGGAGAAGCCGCTGGCGTGCTCGCGCGTCTGCTCGTCGACGGTTCGGGCGAGAAGCCCGGCGAGGCACCCAACCCCGCATCGGCGGGCGTTGCGTCCGCCGCCGAGTCCCCTGCCGCCGAACGCGCGCAGCCTGCCGGCGCCAACGAACTCACCGGCGTATCAGCCTCGCCCGGACTCGCCGTCGGCAAGATCGTGCAGTTCCGCCAGGAAGTCATCGACGTCGCGGAAGCAGGCGAATCGCCGCAACGCGAACGGGCGCGGCTCGAAGCGGCCCGTCACGAAGCAGGTCAGCACATCGAGGCGCTCAAGGCGAAGCTCACCGATCCGTCGAAGGCGCAGATCCTCGACGCGCACCTCGAACTGCTCGAAGACCCCGATCTCAACGACATGGCGATCGGCAGCATCAGCGCAGGCAAGAGCGCCGGCTTCGCGTGGCGCGGCGCTTTCGAGCAGCAGGCGAGCACGCTGGAGAAGCTCGACAACCCGCTGCTGCGCGAGCGCGCGGGCGACATCCGGGACGTCGGCCGGCGCGTGCTGGCGCTGCTGGCGGGCGTGAAGCAGGCGCAGATCGACGTGCCCGCCGACTCGATCCTGATCGCCGAGGAACTCTCACCGTCCGACACCGCTTCGCTCGATCGCAGCAAGGTGCTCGGCTTCTGCACGACGACCGGCGGCGCCACCAGCCACGTCGCGATCCTCGCGCGCTCGCTCGGCATCCCGGCTATCTGCGGTATCGACGAGGACGCGCTGCAACTCCCCAACGGCACGCTCGTCGTGCTGGATGGCTCGCATGGCAGCTTGCGCCGCAACCCGAGCACCGAGGAACTCGATAGGGCGCGCGAACGCATCGAGCGCCAGGCGGCCAGGCGCGAAGAAGAAAAACGCTCTGCGATCAGGTTAGCCATGACTGCCGACGGTCATCGCGTCGAAGTCGTCGCGAACATCCGCAACGCGCAGGAAGCGCGCGAAGCGGTTGCGGCCGGGGCCGAAGGCGTGGGCCTCCTGCGTTCCGAGTTCCTGTTCGACAGCCGCGACACCGCGCCATCGGAGGACGAACAGACCGACGAATATTGCGCCGTGGCCGAAGCGCTCGGCCGCGAGCGTCCGCTCGTGGTCCGCACCCTCGACGTCGGTGGCGACAAGCCGCTCTCCTACATGCCGCTGCCCCATGAAGACAACCCGTTCCTCGGCCTGCGCGGCGTGCGTGTGAGCCTCGACCGTCCGGACATCTTCCGCACGCAGCTGCGCGCAATCCTGCGCGCAGCCCCGATCGGCAACCTGCACGTGATGTTTCCGATGGTTGCCGCGATCGAGGAAGTGCGCGCGGCAAAGAAAATCCTGTTCGACGAGGCCGGCGATCGCGCAAGCGGCGTCAAGGTTGGCGTGATGATCGAAGTACCGTCTGCCGCACTGATCGCCGAGCCGCTCGCGCGCGAAGTCGACTTCTTCTCGATCGGCACGAACGATCTGACGCAATACACGCTCGCGATGGACCGCGGGCATCCGAAGCTCGCCAAAGAGGCCGACGCACTACACCCTGCGGTGCTGCGCCTGATCGGCATGACGGTCGAGGGCGCGCACAGACACGGCAAATGGGTCGGCGTGTGCGGCGGCATCGCCTCGGATGCAATGGCCGTGCCTGTGCTCGTGGGTCTCGGCGTCGACGAGCTTTCGGTCAGCGTTCCGGCGGTGGGCTCGATCAAAGCCCAGCTTGCGCGGCTGACGATGGATAAAGCGCGACAGCTCGCCACCGACGCGCTGCAACTCGGCACGGCCGCCGAGGTTCGTGTGCTCCTCGCTCCGTTCGGAGAATAAGCAAATCAATCAGATCAACAGCAACCATCTTGCACGGGACCCGAGTAAGCGCTAAAGCGCTAACTCCGGTCGACAGGAGACCGGCCATGTTCAAACATGCCTTCGGAGTGTTACAGAAAGTCGGCAAGTCGTTGATGCTGCCGGTCGCGGTGCTTCCCGTGGCCGGCCTGTTACTTGGCCTCGGCGCGACCGATTTCCACGGTTACGTGCCGGCCATCGTGCTCGCGCTGATGAAGAACGCGGGCGACGTGATCTTCAGCAATCTGCCGCTGATCTTCGCCATCGGCGTCGCACTCGGCTTCACCGAGAACGACGGCGTCTCGGGCATCGCCGCCACGATCGGGTATCTCGTCATGACGGCGACCCTGGGCGTGATCGCCAAGGTGGAAGGCATCGAGCCCGATACGATTATGGGCATTCCGTCGATCCAGACTGGCGTATTCGGCGGCATCCTTGCGGGCGGCCTGGCGGCGCGATCAAGGCCTTTTCGCAGTGGGCGGCGGTTTCCGATCCGCGCACCGCGGCGACGGTCTACGGGTTCGTCGAACGTCTATTGATCCCGTTCGGCCTGCATCACATCTGGAACGTGCCGTTCTTCTTCGAGGCGGGAAGTTACCTGGACCCGACGACCGGTAAGGTGGTCCACGGCGACATCACCCGGTTCTTCGCGGGCGACCGCACCGCAGGCATCCTGTCGGGTGCGTTCCTGTTCAAGATGTTCGGCCTGCCGGCCGCGGCGATCGCGATCTGGCACTGCGCCAAGCCTGAGAAGAAGGTCGCCGTCGGCGGCATGATGGTTTCGGCGGCGCTGACCTCGTTTCTCACCGGCATCACGGAGCCGATCGAGTTCGCCTTCCTCTTCGTCGCCCCGATTCTCTACTTCATCCACGCGTGTCTCGCGGCATCGGCACAGTTCGTGGCCAACACCCTGAACATGCGTATGGGCTTCACCTTCTCGCAGGGCGGCATCGACTTCCTGATGTTCAACCTGATCGGCAACAAGGCGACCCATGCGTGGTACGTCTTCATCCTCGGTCCGATCTACGCGGGAATCTACTACTGCGTGTTCCGCTTCGTGATCACCCGCTTCAACCTCAAGACGCCCGGTCGCGAGGACGACACAGCCGAGGCCGCCACGGTCAGCACGGCCGGCGCCGGCGGACGCTCGCGCGAACTCGTGCTCGCCTTCGGCGGCCGTTCCAACATCACGAGCCTTGATGCCTGCATCACGCGTCTACGCATTTCGGTGAACGATCCGGCGCTCGTCGACGACGGCAAGCTCAAGGCGCTCGGCGCCGCGGGCGTCGTGCACGTCGGCAACGGCGTGCAGGCGATCTTCGGGACGCTATCGGAAAACATGAAGACCGACATGCAGGAATACCTGAAGACCGCGGGCAGCGAGGCCGATCTCGCATCGGGCGGAGCGCCTGCCGCCGGAGCCGAAGCGCCGGTCGCAGCAGCCACGGCCTCCGGGCACTACACAACGCAGCAGAAGGCGCGTGCAGAAAAAATCCGCGCCGCGCTCGGTGGCGCCGCCAACATCAAGAAGCTCGAAGCGCTTGCTGCCACACGTCTGCGCGTCATGCTCACCGACGCCTCGCGGCTCGATACCACCGCACTGAAGGCTGCCGGCGTCCCTGCAACGCAATCCCTCGCCAACGGCGAGTTCGACCTGATCGTCGGCCTCGGAGCGGAGAACCTGGCAGGCGCGATGCAATAAGCGCCGAGTGCACCGACCCCTCGAATCTCGATCTCGAGACCCGGGCGGACCGATGCCAGCTTGGCTCCGTAGAGCCGCAGCGATCTCGCTCGTCTGGCCAGGCCTCACAAACGTGTCGCCGCCAGGACCGGTTGACGCAGATCCTTAAGGTGCGTGGATTGATGCATGCGTGCCGCAGCGTATGGCAGCGCATTCTTCGTTGCCGAAAAAGACGTCGCGAAGAACCTATACTCGTACAGTGCGCAGTGCCGCTCGCTGCGCGGCTCCCGATTTGATGCCCGTCAATGTAACGCCCAGCCTGCCGGCTTCCCTGTTTCGACATGTAGAGCGGATCAACCAGCGCACCCTCACAAAGCGCTCGGCCTTCGAGCGACGCCGCCAGGCGGGCACCCCTTTCATTGGGAAGTAGCCATGGACAAAGCCGTGAAATCGAAGAAAGCAAATGCGGACTCTAAACCGGAGACCGGTTACGAATCCTTCGACGAACGTGCGGCTCGGGGGCGGGCGCTGCGCGACACGGTGCCACGCTCGTCGCACGCCGGTTGGAAGCCGGCGCAAGGGCGCCGCGACCCGGTCGAGCTCCTGATCGAATCAAACGAAGGCCGCCTCTCGCACCTGGTCCCCATCCGCTTCGGGCGAATGTCTGCGTCGCCGTTCGCGTTCTATCGCGGTGCGGCCGCCCTGATGGCCGCCGACCTTGCCACCACGCCCACTAGCGGAATACGGGTGCAGGCATGCGGCGACGCACACTTGATGAACTTCGGCGGTTTTGCGACGCCGGAGCGCAACGTCATCTTCGACATCAACGATCTGGACGAGACGCTGCCTGCGCCGTTCGAATGGGACCTCAAGCGGCTGGCGGCGAGCCTGGTGATCGCCGCGCAGTATCTGGAGTTTCCCTCCAGTGAGACGATCCGCATCATCTCGGGTCTCGTCCGCGAATACCGGGAACGGATGCACGACTACGCGTCGATGAGGGCGCTCGACGTCTGGTACGACCGCATCGACCTGCAAAACTATGAGGACCGGACGGGTGATCCCGCTGTCATCGAGGCGGCACGCAAGCGGATCGCGGAGCGGATCGAAGTCGCGCGGCGCAAGACCCTGCCCGACTATCTATATCCGAAGCTCGTCTGCGAAAAGGGCGAACTGCCCAGGATCAAGGACGATCCCCCGCTCATCTTCCATCCGACGGATGAGCTGGCCCCAGGTTTCACGTCGGGATACGCGGAGGCCATCGCTGCCTATCGCGAGAGCCTCGCGGAACATGTCCGCATCCTGTTCGACCGGTTCTATTTTGTCGACCTGGCAATCAAGGTGGTCGGCGTGGGGAGCGTAGGCACGATGTGCGGCGTGGGCCTGTTCATGGCGGGGGACAACGATCCGCTGTTCCTGCAGGTGAAAGAGGCGCGGGCCTCGGTGCTGGAGCCATACGCGGGCAAGAGCCTGCACCCCAACCAGGGCCAGCGCGTGATCGCGGGCCAACGCATCATGCAGGCCGCGAGCGACGTATTTCTCGGGTGGACGCGAGGCCGCAACGGCCGCGATTTCTATATCCGTCAACTTCGCGATATGAAGATGTCCGTGGTCATCGAGGACCTGGATGAGGGCCTGCTGCGGCAGTACGCGCGCATGTGTGCGCACGCTCTGGCCCGGGCGCACGCCCGCTCAGGCGACGCCGCGGCGATCGCGGGATACATGGGCTCAGGGAAGACTTTCGATGATGCGATCACCGAGTTCGCGACCGATTACAGTGCCCAGAATCGACGTGACCACCGGGAATTTGTCCGCGCCATCAGGGAAGGACGGATCGAGGCCACTACGGAAGATTGAAGCCGCCCCGGTGGGCATTGGGCGCCCGGTCCGGAATACGTCTCGCACGCATCGCCTTGACGATCGTTTCGAAGTCCTCGGTTGTCGCGTTGCGGCTGCCTGGCAAGGTCACCTCGCGTTTGTGGAACCCGGTAGACCGGATCGCATGCGACCAGTCCGTCCAGAATCAGCCGCCTAGAGCGATGATGATCGCAAGCAGCGCGGCGCCAATTCCGGACATTGCAACACCGGTCAGCCATGGCCTTCCACCGGTGTAGCGACCGAGTGCAAAGCCGCCGATGAACAGCGTGACAAGTGCCAGGATGTTCGAGACGCGCAACGCCACCACTATTTTCGAAATAAAGATGAATGGAATCACGACCGGGAAAGTCGCCAGGACGACGAGAGCGAATACCCCGAATGCGGCGGCATAGTCTCTCCCGCCAAGTCTGACGGTCGGCTCGCGTACAGTAAGCAGCCCCTGGTGCAGTGCGTCAAGCGTCGCGGGCTGGACGATGGCTGCGAAAAGTTGCGGGAGCGCATCTGTAATCAGGCGGTGCGCTTCAGGCTTATCGCCAGTCGTCCGAAGCTGGGCGAGCAAGGTACTCTTCCTGCGTCGCTCCGTTGCCGTGCGAATCAGGTACATGACGGCATCCACGAGCCCCCAGGCGAGGTTGCAGCCGAGCGCGGTGAACATCATCGTCCGGACTTCCTGGCGGCCGGCGGTCGCAACGCTGAGGGCACCTGTGAACGAGAGTGCCATCAGCACGCCAAAGACGATTTCGCACACTCTGTCGATCGGATCAAGCAAAGGTTCGCGTTCGTTTGACATCAGTGGCGCTCCTTATTGTTCTCGGCTGATTACATCAAACCGGCGGCTCGCAGATTCGTCGCAATCGGACATATCAATGCATATGCCGCGCATGCTGAGTATATACATCACGCAGACCAACGCTGGCCGGGCTGGACCTTTGGATCACGGCCCGGTCGTTTCGAGAGCGCCCTGACGCCAGGGAACGACCCGTCGATGGTCGCTTTATGGCCGACTGATGCCCAATGCAGCCGGCCGAAGCCGACTACATCTGTAAGTGAGTTGTCGCTTGATCTGCAACAACCTCATGTTCACCGCGCGAAAGTACTGATGCTATCAATCGTGTGCCTGCGCAATTCCAGAAACCCGCGCATCATGGGTAATGTCCGGGCCGCGCGCGGACATCTGGGCGGCCGGGTGTGGCTGGATGCATAGGAGGACACCATGTCTTTCACTCCCATGTTCAAGCTCTTCGTCTGCCTGGCGTACACGATCGCCCTGCTTGGAGAGGGATCGGCTGGTGCAGCGCAGCACCCGGTCCCGGCATCTGCGACGAGGCCCGCACCGGTGCGCCAGCTCAGCGTACCCAGCACGCCCTGGCAGGGTGACTTCAATGCGATGCTCGAGCGGCGCCAGCTTCGCGTGCTCGTGCCCTACAGCCGCACCCTCTATTTCATTGACAAGGGACACGAGCGCGGCCTGACCGCGGAGCTCATGCGTGACTTCGAACGCTATATCAACAAGACCTACTCGAACCGCCTTGGCAAGCGTCCGTTCACGGTGTTTCTGATTCCGACGACGCGCGACCGGCTGCTGCCAGACCTGAACGCCGGTCTGGGCGATATCGCCGCGGGCAATCTCACGGTTACCGACGAACGATTGAAACTGGTCGACTTTTTTGCACCGCCCAACCGCAAACCGGTCAGCGAACTGGTCGTGACGGGACCGCAGTCACCCCAGCTCGCAACGCTTGACGACATGGCCGGCAAGACAGTACATGTGCGACGCTCGTCAAGCTACTATGAGAGCCTCACTGCACTCGACCGCCAACTGCGCGCGAGCGGCAAGCCCCCCCTAAAGATTGTGCTTTTGCCTGATGCGCTCGAAGATGAGGACGCGCTTGAAATGCTCAACACCGGTCTGCTGCAGATTCTGGTGGTTGACGACTGGAAGGCCAGGCTTTGGGCTCAGGTATTGCCGAACATCAGGGTGCACGACAATCTGGCCGTGCGAACCGAGGGCTATACAGGCTGGGCGATGCGCAAGAACAGTCCGCAACTCCGGGAGGCGATGGCGGATTTCTTTCTCAAGCATGCAAAGAGGCAGGGCATCGAAGAGTATCGCCTCGAGCGGTACATGCGGCACTTCAAGCAAATTCGCAACAACGATGAGGTTGAAGCGCTCCGGCGCTTCGAGCAGACGGTCGCGGTCTTCCAGATTTATGGCCGGCAATATGGCTTCGATCCCCTGATGCTTGCCGCGCAAGGCTTTCAGGAATCGCAGCTTAAGCAGAGCGCCCGCAGCCGCGCGGGGGCAGTCGGCATCATGCAGATCACGCCTGCTACTGGCAGGGAGATGAATGTGGGCAGCATCATGGTGACGGAGTCCAACATCCACGCTGGTGCAAAATACATGGATCAGCTGATGACCCGCTATTTTCCGGATGCGCACTTCAGCGAGAATGACCGGTCGCTTTTTGCCTTCGCGAGTTACAACGCGGGTCCGTCGAAGATCGCCGGAATGCGCGAAGAGGCGCTGCAACTCCGGCTCGATCCGGACAAATGGTTCAACAATGTGGAGATCGTCGTCGCCGAGAGGATCGGCATGGAGACACCCACCTACGTGCGCAATGTCTATAAATACTACGTATCGTACCGCCTGGTTACAGAGGCCCAGGCCGCGCGCACGAAGGCAGTCGGGACGGTGCGCAGGTGATGTGCAATCTGCTTTTCCAGGCGATGCCGCCGCACTGCCCTGCCAATAACCGGACGCGCCGCGCGAATGACTGATTTACCCCGGCAACAGCGTGGTCACGCCGAGTCGGTGGTCGGAAAATCGGGTGGCTTCTACAACGGTGTCGACGGGAAATCCGTCAGATCATGAACCGGTCAATCGGGCACGTCCTGCACTGAGCACGACGTTCGGCGAGAGACCAGGCGCATACCGGATGTTTCGAGGCGCTGAGGCCCGTTGACAGCGCATACAAGAGAAGTCGGAGGGACCCATGTGGATGTATGTGCTTCTTGTCTTTGTGCCGATAGCGATTGCGCTGGAATTCCTCGCCGCCCATCAGTACCTTCTCGTATTCATCACCTCCTCTCTGGCCATCCTGCCCCTCGCCGGGTGGATGGGCCACGCCACCGAGCAACTGGCGGATCGCATGGGCGAAGGGGTTGGGGGACTTCTCAATGCGACTTTCGGCAACGCCGCAGAACTGATCATTGCGTTCGTCGCATTGCATGCCGGGCTCCATCAGGTTGTGGAAGCATCCATCATCGGTTCCGTGGTGGGGAACATGCTGCTGGTGCTCGGCGCCGCGATGCTGGCCGGTGGGATACGCTATCCCGAGCAGCGTTTCAATCCGCTCGGCGCGCGTTCGCAAGCGACGATGCTCATGCTCGCGGCCGTCGCGCTGGTTCTTCCCGCCGCCTTCCAGGCGGCAGCGGGTACGACATCGGGCATGCTCCACCAGCTCAGCGTCTCATTTTGCGTCGTGCTCCTTCTCGTCTACGCGCTGTACCTGGTGTTCTCGCTCGTCACCCACCCCGGGCAGTTCCGCAGCTCCGACACGGCCGAGGACGGCGCTCCCGAAAAGGATGAGAAGAAGGCGCCTCACCCGGTCGGCCTGGCGGTGGCGGTACTGGCCGCAGCCACTGTCGGGACTGCGTGGATGAGCGAGATCATGGTGGGTTCAATCGAACCCATGGTGCACGAGTTCGGCTTCAGCGACGTCTTCGTCGGCGCATTCGTGGTCGCGGTACTGGGAAACGCAGCCGAACATGCGACGGCGATCACCGCAGCATTGAAAAATCGCCTGGATCTGTCGTTTTCCATTGCAGTCGGCTCAAGCGTGCAAGTCGCGCTTTTCGTGGCGCCCGTCCTCATCATCGCGAGCCACTTTCTCGGCCCGGCCCCAATGGATCTGGCCTTTCGTCCCGGCCTTATCCTGATCGTCGTCCTGTCCGTGCTGGTCGCGGCGCAGATATCGGGCGATGGTCGCTCCGACTGGTTCAAGGGCGCGCAGCTCCTGGTCGTTTATTTCGCCCTGGCTCTCACCTTTTTCTTCTTGCCGGGCTAAAGCGCGTACGGGTCATCTCGATGGGCCCGGTCGACACGACGGACTGGACGCAATGCGCTGGGTCCCGGGGCAGCCGTCTCGACTGGCTACGTCACAGGGGAATCGACGGTCCGAAACGCGCCGGGGACCGGTCATCCAGCAGCCCAATGCCAATGTCTTGAGATGGCCGCACTGAGACAGAGCAGCACCGTGCTCACGAGGCCAAGGTCGCCGCCCGGTGGCGGTATTGATCACGCCACGGAAACCGCAGTGGGGCGTTTGGTGAGTACCTTGGTGACGGTTTCCATGCGCCGCAATCTGTCTCGCATGTTATGGAGGGCTTGCAGAATTCCTGGGAGTGTTCGTGGAAGACGGTTCGTCGTTCGCAGTTGCAGCCATGCGCCTGCTATGAAGGCATTCAACGCGCACATTGAGCGCATCGTGCGAAACTCGACGTGCAAAGCAGCGCATTACCATACGAATTCGGACGCAGCCAACCAGAGCACCATATCGCGTGGCGCCAGCTAAGTTGCTGGTGCCCTTTTTCACTGAGCACCAGCAACGCGCATCAGCGTCTGCTGACATCGACTGCCATGATTTCGTATCCGGGGTCGCCGAAAGCGTTCGCCGCTTTTTCCGCTTCCTCATACGAGAGGAAGGACGTGGCTTCTTTAATCGTCGGTGCCATGCCGATGTCGCCGTCCTCGGCGGTGCAGAGGAACTTCTCACCGGTCTTCACGACGTAGACGGTCGTCATGTGTCCCTCCATGGTTCGCAAGGGAGCTTCCAGTCTAGCAGGCCGGAAGGGACGCGGGCGGTTCGTCGAGTCCTTTCTACCACGTCCCCGCCGGAGCCATTCCCACCTCGATTGTCCGTGCGTCATTCCACGATTTCGTACGCAACCCGGCAAATTGATCCACCGCTTTGCTTGCGACGAACCCGGCATACGCGTGTCCGTTCATGGATGTGGTTCCGCAGATTCGTCATGGCGAACGTCCCTTCCTGGGCCGACTGCTGCCCGATAGCCACGGCACCGGGAGACGGTCACTAGCAGCAGGCCATGCTCACGACGGTCCCGTGCCAGCAGCCCGTAGCGCCTCGCTCAACGACTGGGTCGATACTGCCGTCTTGCAAACTCTATACTTAACGCATACCCATCGAACCCGATCTGACTCAAATCCCGCGTGAGTTAATCATTTAATTGTGAGGGTTCCACTTATCTCGCCACTCAGCATCACTGCATCCCCACATTGGACTGTGTGCAGGCATGCACACATAACACCTTCTCGATGCCGCGCTTGTGCGTGGCCTTACAGGACACATCGAACCTGCCCATGACCACCCTCACCGATTCCGAACTCGGGCTATTACAGCAAAGGCTCTGCGAGCGCCGTCGTGAGCTGCTGGCCGCGCTGCACGGCGAATACGGTGATCTCGCCGGAGCACGCCCGCCTGAAGTGCTGGGCCCCGAGTCGCATCCCGACGAAACCGCATCGCGCAAGGCGCGCGATGCGTTGCGCACTGCGCTCGCGCAGCACGATTTCGACGAATTGCAACAGATCGACGCGGCGCTGACGCGAATCACCGCAGGCCGCTACGATGCATGCGTGGAGTGCGGCGATCCCATCAGTTATGAGCGGCTTGTCGCCGCGCCCTACACGGCCCGATGCGTTTCATGCCAGGCCGCGTTCGAACGACATCGCGCCACCCGCCAATAGGAAGCCCATCGTCGTCGCGCTTATGCGAAGTCAGGGAAAAAGCATCGCGGCGTAATTGCGCGCTGTGCAGGATGTGAATAACGTCGACACGTTCGGGAGGCTCGCCCACGACACGATAGAAAATCTGATGACCGCCGTGAACCCGATGACGTACGCCGCTGTCTTCATAGCGCGGCACAATCGGGAATGCGACATACATGTCGGCAAGGCGCATGCACTTCTCGCGCATCTCGCGTACGAAACTCAGCGCACGACGAGGATTATCGCGGGCCATGTAGTCGCCGATCGCCTCAAGGTCGGCCTCGGCGTCAGGAAGGATTCGGACAATCATCGACTGGTGCCCGCCATTGCGTGATACTTTCGGTCAAGCCGGTCGAACACTTCCACGGCGAGCCTGCCCCGTCCTGTCCCCGAATCGCCAATGCTGCGATTGATGACGGTATCGAGCGCAGCGAGCTGCATTTCGCGATCCTGAATGAGCTTCACGCCTTCTCGTAGCACCTCGCTTTCCGAGCCGTAGCGACCCGACTCGACCAACTTAGCGATGTAGCCCTCAAGCTGACGCCCGAGATCTGCATTGATCATCGCGATACCCTCGGAATATTCATCCGCCTAGACCGCCTGATAAATATTATATGGCGGTGCGGCGCAACCGGAGTGGGTCAAATTCAGGGCACGCGACCGAAGCGAGCCGCGTTGCGGGAGTTGCGCACAAGTTCCTCAACCGGGGGCGGCGCCACTACCGGAAACTGGAGTTCCTTCTGCGATTTGAGCCAGAACTGCTAGTGGACGCGGTCGAGCGCGCGGGACGAATCGTCTCGCGGCACTGGCGGCGGGCAGTTGCACGACAGCGATCGGAAAACGGACACACATTCGCGTCCGGTCTTTCCGACGGGCGTGCGATCGACGGCAGTCGCGGCGGCAACAGTGCCTACTTGCTGAACCATGAATGCACGCCCAGCTGCGAGGCCATCGAGACGGGCGACCGCGTCTTCATTCATGCGCTCAGTGCGATCAGGCCAGGCGAGGAGTTGTTTATCGATTGCGGCCTCGTCATCGACGGCGAGATGACTGAGGACATTCGGGCCCAGTACGCATGTCATTGCGGCACTTCCGCCTGCCGTCGATCGATGCCTGGCGGCAGTCCGACTACACCATGATTGAGGCGCGCTGTCAGATGGACTCCGCTGACGGACAGTCTTTCATCGTCCGCGTGCACCGATCTGCGGATTGGGATCCGGGAGCCGTGTCCCAATGCCTGGTGCCGACCCTGAGCCGCCCTTCAGCACGGCCACCCGGACGTCCGAGGCACACCTCGAAGCGGTCATTCGAACGCAGTCTGTGCCGGATGGCTAGTAGTTCGTTCCATCAATACAGTTACTAAATAAGCGATAATAGCCTCGTTTCGTTCGCAACTCTTGACGGAGGTGACGATGGCGAGGAAGTCCAAACGTGCGGCGCTGGTGCTTACACCGGAGCAGACGACGACGCTCAAGGAACTTGCTGGATCGAGGACAGCGCCCGCGCGCGAAGTCGAACGGGCGAAGGTGCTGTTGGGCTACGCCGCGGGCACTTCGATCACGGAGCTGCAACGCCAGCTCGGGTTCAGTCGTCCGATGATCTATCGCAGCGTTGACAAGGCGCTGGCAGCAGGTGTGCAAGCGGGTTTGAAAGACAGGTACCACCGGCCGCATGAACCCGAGATCAGCGATGAAGCCAAAGCCTGGGTGGTGAGCATCGCGTGCACCAAGCCCAAGGATCAGGGCCTGGCGGCCGAGTTGTGGAGCATCTCCGCACTGGCGCGGTTTGTATCTGAAGGAGCCGAGGCCGCTGGATTCGCTCGCCTGGCCAACGCTGGCAAGAGCACCGTGTGGCGCATCCTCAACGAGAACGAGATCAAGCCCCACAAGATTCGCTACTACCTGGAAAAACGGGACCCGGAGTTTGACCGCAAGATGCAGGAAGTCCTGATGGTCTACCGGGATGTCTCGATCTACCGGGAGGGCGCCGTTCATGATGCGCGACCCAACCCCATCTATACCGTCAGCGTCGACGAGAAGCCGGGTATTCAGGCGATCGGATTGACCGCGCCGGATCTGCCCCCGGTACCGGGCAAGGCATCAACCGTCGGGCGCGACTACGAGTATGTGCGTCGGGGCACGGTATCGATTCTCGCCGGAATCGACTTGCACTCGGGTCACATCTTCGCCAACGTCGAGGACCGCCACCGCAGTGTGGAGTTCATCGCGCTGCTCAAGCGCCTGGACGAGTACTATCCGAGCGAGGCCATCATCCGCGTGGTGCTGGACAACCATTCGGCCCACATCTCCAGGCAGACCATGGCCTATCTCGCCTCGCGCCCCGGGCGCTTCGAGTACGTTCACACACCCAAGCATGGCTCCTGGCTTAATCTGGTCGAATGCACCTTCTCCAAAATGGCCCGCACTTTCCTTCGCCACATCCGGGTCAAATCGATCGATGAACTGAAGGAGCGCATTCTGAGGGGCATCGAGGAATTCAATGCCTCACCGGTTGTCTTCCGCTGGAAAAAGGTCGACCTCGGCGTGGCTTAATATCTAACGACTTTGATGCAACGATCTACTAGTAGCTATAGACTCGATACTATCGGACGGTCACGAACGGTGACTGCCTTCTAAAACAACTCGATCCCGGGGCAGTCGCATGAGCTATGAATCGCAAATCCATCCACCTTCGCGGCGCGTCCCGCCATCCTTTACGTCATTGCACCGTCGCTTCTGCCTTTGCAGTGTTCAGGGTAAGGCTACACAAACTTCACCATATCCTCGATGACCTTCTTGGCGTCACCAGAGGTGGCCTCGTTCGTTCGGACAGGATCAGCGAGTTTTTAAGTGGAATTGCTGAGGCAATCAAGCTGCCGATTTTATCGCTGGCAGCGTGGCGAAGTATGCTTCATCCGGTGTCTGATCGGCCAGCCTGGAATGAGGCCGGTTCTGGTTATACCAGTTCAGGTAATTGCCGATTGAGCGGCGGGCGTGGCTGACCGAGTCGTAGGCTTTCAGATAGACCTCTTCATATTTGACGCTTCGCCACACCCGTTCGACGAACACGTTGTCACGCCAGGCGCCCTTTCCATCCATGGACAGAAGAACGTTCCGGCTGAGCACCGCGTCGGTGAATTCGGTTGCGGTGAACTGGCTGCCTTGATCCGTGTTGACGATCTCAGGCAGGCCGTATTTCGCAAACACTTCCTCCAGCGCCTCGACGGCATGGCAGCTCTCCAGCGTGATCGCCACCCGGTGTGCTAGCACCCGACGGCTCGCCCAGTCCACTACGGCCGTCAGATATACGAAGCCGCGCGCCATCGGGATATAGCTCGTATCGAGCGCCCAGACCTGATTGGCCCGGTCGATCTTGCGGTGGCGCAGCAGGTACGGCCAGATCCTGTGGGCTGCATGCTTGCGGCTCGTGTTTGGCTTGCGATACAACGCCTCGACGCCCATGCGCTTCATCAAGGTGCTGACGTGTCTGCGCCCGACCTTGATGCCTTCGCGACGCAGCAGCCTTGCCAGCATTCGTGCCCCTGCAAATGGATGCTCGAGATGAAGCTCGTCAATCCGGCGCATCAATTTCAGATCCGCTTCGCTGACCCCACGCGATTGGTAATAGGCACTCGAGCGGCTGATGCCTACCAGCCGGGCCTGCTGTGTCACCGGTAGAGCGTGATCACGATCGATCATCGCTTTACGCCCAGCAGTCCCGCCTTGCTGAGCGCGCTTTCTAAAAAATCATTCTCCAACGTCAATTGCCCGATCTTCGCGTGCAGCACCTTCACGTCGACTGGCGGCGCCGACGGCGCCGCGCCGCCCACTTCGAACACATCGGTAACCCGCTCCTGCAGTTGCTTCTTCCAGTCCGTGATCTGGTTCGGATGGACATCAAATTGCTGGGCCAGTTCTGCCAGCGTCTTGTCGCCCTTGAGCGCCGCCAGGGCCACCTTTGCCTTGAACGCCGGTGAGTGGGTCCGTCGGTTTCGTTTCGTCATCTTCTGGTTCCTTGTTGCCGGCCATTATGGCCGACTCACCCCCCAGCTTTTCCACTCAACGAACTGTCTGAATTCTCGAAGCCACTTCTATGATGCACCCAGCCTCCCGCCTCCTCTGCCCGGCAACGTGGGGGCGCTGCAAACCGCCGCCTTTAGCAGGCTCGAAGCACGTTGATGATACGGCTCGCGAGCAACGGTTTCGTATTGCGTCCATATTCAGCCATATGCGCAGAGGTCGCATGCACCTTCAATGCTTCGGGGCTTTCCCAGCGTTCGATTACCGCAAACGTGTCATTGCCGAGCGGTGTCGGAATCGTCCCGAAGTCCGATACGTCGACAACCGCCTCGTAGCTGATTCATCCCTTCTCCGCCAGCACTGCTGGGCGGTTCTTCCTGAACAGTGCCAGCATGGCGTCGCGTTGACCGGGCGCTTCGCGCAAGCCGAGCGACACGTTCCATGCAGCGCTATCGGCACGTTGTTCATCCGGAATCACCCGTTTTGACCGCCCGATCGCCGGGTGCTATGCTGAAAAATCCTTGAATTCATGGGCTTCTGGCGAAAATTCGATCATGCGGTATTGGCGTCTGGACCGCCCCGGACTCACGGGGCAACTCGATCTCTCACGCGTGACGGGCCTCGTCGCGTCGATCGGGCACACCGACGTCAATGCGCTCGCGGCCGAGATACTGAAGACGCTGGAAACGGTGGCCTCGATTTCACAGTGCACCGTATTCGCATACGAGTTCGGAAATCGTCCGCGAACCGTGTCGGTCGCGGATCATCGCGGCGGGCGCTTTTTGCGCGATGTCGCAGACACGTATGCGCGTCTCTTCTACACGCTCGACGGCAACCAGAAGATTGTCTCTGAAAGCCGTCCCACAGCACACGGCTCAGCGCTCGTCCTGCATCAGCAGACGAGTGAGGATATTCACCACGAGGGATATCGTCTCGCGTGCTATTCGCAGCCGAACGTTTCGGACCGCCTCTCCTTGCTCGTGCAACCGGCCGACAGTATCTGGCTGTCGATCAATCTTTACCGCGACAGCAGCGCAGGCAGTTTCCAGCCCGCTGAAATCGGCTTGATTGAAGCGCTCGCGCCGCTGATCAGTCACGCAGCCAGGCACCACTACGCGCTTTCAGGCCGGAATCAGCCTGGCATCCCACAGATGATGCTCGCCACGCTACGTGGTCTCTGTCCCGCGCTATCCAAGCGCGAACTGGACGTTTTGCGTGGCGTCCTCGAAGGATGTACGGCCGCAGAAATCGCCGATACGATGGGCATCAGGCCTTCCAGTGTCGTCACCTACCAGAAGCGCGCCTATCAACGCCTCGGTATCTCCAGTCAACGCCAGCTATTCGCGCTTTGCCTCTCCCCGGGCAACGCATAAGCATTCTTCCGACGAAACCATTCCGCTTTTCAATGCACTCCCCCGCGAGCGTCGCGCCTCCTCTGTACCCAAATTGAGGACAGCGCCCCGTGTTCGTCGCTCCATACTGCGCGCAATGCCCTGGCCCGTTGCTGACGGGAGCATGCAGTCGTACCGCGCCTGTCGCGCCGTGGGCACAAAAAACCAATTCTGGAGACAAACCGAATGGACCCAACACTCCGGGCCGCATCAGGCCCCATCGATGGCACGCTGCCGTCGGCCAGCGCCCTGTCGATGCAGCACGAACCCGTCGTCAGCAAGGTCTCGAAGCGCCTGCTGTGGTTCCTCTTTCTGCTGTTCTTCTTCTCGTTTCTCGACCGGATCAACATCGGTTTCGCCGGCCTGACGATGATGAAAGACCTGGGGCTGAGCGGCACCCAGTTCGGCTTCGCGACGACGCTCTTCTACCTCGCCTATATCGCCTTCGGCATCCCGGGGAACATCGTCCTTGCCCGCATCGGCGCACGAAAATGGATCGGCAGCATCATGATTGCCTGGGGTCTCGCCTCCACCGCAACGATGTTCGCGACGAGTCCCGGCACGCTGTATTTTCTTCGCGTTCTCGTCGGCATCACCGAAGCGGGCTTCCTGCCCGGCATGCTGCTGTATCTGACATTGTGGTTTCCCGCGGCTTACCGCGCACGCGCCAATGCGCTGTTCATGATCGCGATGCCCGTCACGGCGGCGATCGGCTCGGCGCTTTCCGGCTTCGTGCTCGGACTGGATGGCACGCTTGGCCTCAAAGGCTGGCAATGGCTGTTTCTGCTCGAAGGATTTCCGTCCGCGCTGCTGGGCTTGATCGTCTACTTCTATCTCGACGATTCGCCGCAGAAAGCATCGTGGCTGACGGCCACAGACAAGGATGTGCTGGCGCGCACGCTCGCCGCCGAACACCGTACCGGTCCGGCGCCACAGGCGAACGAAACAGGCAAAAATCTCATGGCCGAACTGGCGTCGCCGACGGTGCTCAAGTTCGCGCTCGCCTACTTTTGCCTCGTCAACACGCTCGCCATGGTCGCGGTCTGGACGCCGTTGATCGTCAAGAGCTTCAGCGCCGGCGCAAGCAACCGCACGGTCGGCCTGCTCGCGGCGATCCCGCAAATCTGGACGATCGTTGCAATGATCTGGTGGGGCCGCCGTTCCGATCGCCGGCAGGAACGCAAATACCACCTGCTGTTGCCTCTGTTGTTCGCGGCCGCGGGCTGGTTGTGCACGGCATGGTCCACCCATCCGGTCGCGCAGATGCTCGGTGTATGTCTGGCGTCGGCGGGGTCGTACACGGCCATGTCCATCTTCTGGACCACACCCGATCACGCCCTCAGCTTCCGGGCGAGGGCTGTCGGCATCGCGGTGATCAATGCGGTGGGCAATATCAGCTCGGCGCTGAACCCTGTGGTCGTCGGATGGTTAAAGGATGTTACGCATAGTTTTTCGGCAGGCCTGCTGTATTCGGCGGCGTTGCTCGTGACCGGTGCGCTTGTTGTCGCTGTATTGCCGATCCAGTCGACGCGCAAGCCCGTTTAAGGAAGAGACGATGAGCGTTGAATTCAAGCCCTATCCATTTTCGGCAAAGCATTACGCCGCGCGCATGCCTGAACTCGATAACGGAACCGATGCTAAACGTCGGGCCGTCACGATCGTCGGCGGGGGCCCGGTCGGACTCGCCGTTGCGCTCGGCCTTGCGAACCACGGCATCGCTTCCGTGCTGATCGAGGCCGACGACTCCGTCTGCTACGGCAGCCGCGCGATCTGCATCTCGCGACGCAGCCTCGAGATCATCGAGCGCCTTGGCGCACTCGACGGATTTCTGAAAAAAGGCCTGCCGTGGACAGGCGGACGCAGTTTCTATCGCGACGCCGAAGTGCTGCATTTCACCATGCCACAGGACCAGAACCAGAAGCTGCCGCCGATGGTGAACCTGGCCCAGTATCACATCGAGCAGTTTCTGCTGGATGCGGCGGAAAAGAACGCCGACCTGATCGACATCCGCTGGCAGACACGCGTCACCGCTATCGACGCGGGCGCGGACGGCGCAACGCTCAGCCTTGCCACCCCCGAGGGCGACTACCGGCTGGAGTCCGATTGGGTGGTCGCATGTGACGGAGGCCGCAGCACGATCCGCGATGCGCTGGATTTGAAGCTGGAAGGCACGAGTTACGAAGGCCGCTATGTCATCGTCGACATCGAACTCGATAGTAACCGTCCTACCGAACGGCTCGCGTATTTCGATCCAGCGTCAAATCCAGGTTCGACTGTTCTGGTACACAAGCAGCCCGACAACGTCTGGCGCATCGACTACCAACTGCGCGACGGCGAAGACGCCGAACAGGCCGTCAAACCCGAAAACGTCATTCCCCGTGTGCAGAGCCTGCTCGACATGATGGGCGAGCACGGCGCGTGGGCGCCCATCTGGATCACCATCTACAAGGCTAACGCGCTGACCCTGAGGCACTATCGCCACGGTCGGGTGCTATTCGCGGGAGATGCCGCTCACCTGGTACCGATCTTCGGCGTACGTGGCGCCAACTCCGGCATTGACGACGCCGACAACGTTGCCTGGAAACTGGCGTACGTCATCAGGCAATTCGCTTCGGAAGCGCTGCTTGACAGCTACTCGACCGAACGCGTGTTTGCAACGCACGAGAACCTCAGCTATGGCACGAAGAGCACCGAGTTCATGGCGCCGCCGTCCTTCGCGTTCGACCTGATGCGCAAGGCGGTGCTGAGCCTGGCGGTCAATCATCCGCCGCTGCGCTCGCTGATCAACCCGCGCCAGACGTCCGCGATCACCTACAGCGCTTCGAGCCTGAACGTGGCTGACGCGACACCCGATGCGTTCGCTGCGGGTCCCGCGCCCGGCGCGATCCTGCCTGAATGCCCTGTCACGATCATGAGCAAGGGTCATGCGACTGAAGCGCATTTGACCGATGCGCTGCATCCCGGCTTCACCGCGTTCTATTTCAGCGACAACGGCACGATTCCTTCTTCGTTCGAGAATTTCTCCCCCGCAGTCAACGGCAAAGCACTGCCCTTCGCGCTGGTTCCCATCTCCGCACGTCGGAATGACGAGGCGCGCAACGACTATGGCTGGGACCATACAGGTCAGCTTTTCACGCTATATGGCGCGAAGGTCGGCACTGTGTATCTGATCCGCCCGGACGGACACGTGCTTGCGCGATGGCAGTCAGCGACGGTCGCGCAGATTCGGGCGGCCATTGACCATGCACTCTCGTGAACGCATTCGCACGAAACAGGAGAAACCCATGACTGACAGCGAACTTGACGCCGTCTATACGCAACTGTGCAAGACCATGACAGAACTCGGCGAAGCGCACGCGCCACTGTATCTCGCGCGCCTCGCCTTGCTCGCGATCGACAGGATCGGCGACGCAGGGGCGGCCATGCGTCTCATTGCCGACGCACGAGACCACGCGTAATCTGCCCCGGCAGAACGAACCAGGCCCCACGAGGTATTTTTGTTGAATTTTGGCTACCACCGCATGTGTACGTTCCTCTGACCTCGGGACAAAGGTGTCCGCCTCTGGACATCGTTGTACGTCGCGGTGACCTGGTACGTACTGGCCGGCCCACTAATAAAGCAGCGTGGGCCGTCAGCCTTGAACGAGGCAACTTCCTCACCATTGAGCGTGAGCCTGACATCGACACCTGCCAGGTACTTGCCACGAGAACCCTGTGTGAATAGCAGCCCTCTGTCAAAATTTCCAGCCTGAGCGCGCATCGCCTGCTGTTCGTCCTGACCTACACCACCGCACAGGTAGGTGATCTGACCAACCGTGCGCGGTTCAAGATTTGCAGCCCCTGCAACTTGCCATGCCGTTGTTGCAATCGCGGCAATCATCAGCGTGCAAAGACGGGAATGCCAGGCAATCGAGCCGCAGGCGGCGGTGAGTTTCCCGGTTCCGGTGCGTTCAAGATCGAGGAAGTGCATGAGTGTCCTCCTGGAGTCGGCCCCGGAATCAATATAGGTCAAAACCAGAGCAATGGACCTCGATTGCGAATTCCGTCAGGGGTTACATGCGGACATTGAAACAATCAATCCGCGTGTTCACTTTCTGTAACGGGCTCATCAAACAACCGCACGAGTCTGTCAACGGCATGCAACTCCCAGTCTGGCGTCTGCCCCATCTCCTCAAAGACGTTGCCGGCACGATTGATCCAGCAGGTCGGAAGACCGAAATAGCGAGCCCCGGTTGCCTCCCTCACATTCGACGACCTCGAAGCTCGCGCAGTGCATCAGACACCTCCGTGAACGGTTGCCGAAAGCGGCTGACTGGACGATTGTCGATCCGGGCTACCAGTCATAGCCCACAAACAGATATGGCCCGCGATCGTCACGGGCCATATCGGTGGGTAATGCCGCCGGGGTTCCAGGGCAGCCCGCGTCCCTCTGAAGGAATCGCAGCATGATGCAACACCCTGTCCCGGCCTCGTTGCTGGTCGGCGGCAGCATCCAGACGCTGCACGCGGGTGGTCCGGCGCGTTCCACCCGGGAGAGCACTCTAGCCCAGTCGTTCTGCCGCGACGGACTTCGCATGTGCGACGGCCTCTTGTGCGTCAGAGAATGTACCGAGCTGGTCCCAACGCTCCTCGGCTGCGTAAGTCCCCTTCATACCGAGTGCCCTTTGTATGCGCAATTGCGCCACGTACCGTCCGTCCTCCAATGGTCGAGCGGTTGCAATCACCTTGTGCGGGAGACCAGATCTCTGCGGCTGAATCAGCTCAGCAGGACCGCCCGGGACGCCAATGTCGCTCAACTCGTTACGCGCTTTGCAGTCTGGGCAGTAGAAGCACCACCCTTCGTCCTCGCGAATGGATCTGACCTGCCTGCGGGCCAGCACCGCGCGACATTCGACGTTTTCGCAGATATACGGCATAGCGGTCTCCATGGTGGTTTGCGAGAAATCCTAGCATGACCATCAACGACCAACCATCGGCATTGTTGCCGTGCCCATTCTGCGCCCGCGAAGCCCGGATGAAGACCGGCGGCGACCAGTGCGCAGAGAGTCGCGTCAACCGGTCGTGGGCTTCGTCACGGAGCTACTTCCACCGCCGATTCGCTACAGTTATCTGAACGGTGCTAATGAAAATGCAGCGATCAGGATTCCGGGTTGATAATCAAGTCAGGGGTGCCCAAAGGAGCATGCGGCAAGGGGCAGTCCCGGACAACACCCGGCATTTGAGGTGATCCAATATGACTCAGTGAGGTCGTGCAAGCGGCTTATAGAGCGTTCCATGAGGTCGACGATTTTCTACAACTCCCCTCTGTGGAGAATTTCAACCGCCTGCGAAGGGAGGTTCCCCCGATGCTGCGACGTATCCTGGCTTCAAGCCGCTACATCATGCTCGTTCCCGTTATCGGGACGTTTTTGGGTTCTATTGCGCTGATTTTGTATGAGGCGACAGTCTTATCCTCGAACGCCATCGATACAGTCCGGAACGGCGCTGTCTCGACCAAGTCGGCCAAAATATTCGCCGTTGGAATAGTTGAGGCCGTCGATGTATTTCTGATTGCCATCGCTGTCTACATCATCAGTATTGGCCTCTATTCGCTGTTCATCGATGACAAGCTACCGTTACCGAAATGGCTGGAAGTCAATAATCTTGAGGATCTCAAAGGAAATCTGGTTAGCGTCGTTATTGCTGTTCTCTCGGTCCTCTTTCTGCGCGAGGCCGTCGCCTGGGACGGTACCCGTGACATCGCTGCTTTTGGTGGCACGCTAGCCCTCGTGGTTGCCGCCCTCACATTCTTTCTCATGAAAAATAACATGCGGAGGGAATGAGCCCCGCGTCAGAGCCGGCGATGCGGGTGCGTCCGCTCATTCGACTCCCGCCTGTTCGACGCGTCGACTCGCCGGGCTGTTCACTCCGGCGGGATGTCCAACGGAACGACAAACATGCCGGCGGTGTAGTCCATATGGAAATAGCCACAGCGCGCGTAAGCCGCAATGCGCTCGAGCCGCTCAGGCGAATGGCGCACATCTGTGGCGTCTGGCGCCGGATCAGCCGTACCGGAAACTGCGTTGACGTCGCGCGCCGTCCAATGCCTCCTCACGGTGCGAGCGGGATGCCGAAGGCCGTCCAGAATAAGAGCCGTTGCGTTTGTCATGATTCGACCTCCATCAATTTGACGCTGTCCCATCGAATCTAGTCATTCCAAACTGAAATCGCAAACAAGCTTTCGTGGATTGCTTCTGGACGAATGCGTCAAACCCTCATCGCGTAGCGCCGAATGTCGCGAACGCTTACGGCCCGGCATCGAAGAAGCGGTTTGCGGGCCTTGCCAAACCAAGGTTCTGGCGCAATGTCACGCCTTCGTATTCGCGGCGGAAAATGCCACGCTTCTGCAGCTCTGGAACGACCTTATCGACGAAGTCGTCGAGGCCAGCCGGCAAATGCGAAAACATCACATTGAAACCATCCGAGCCCTCTTCCTCCAGCCACTCTTCCATTTGATCGGCGATCGTGACCGCCGTGCCCACCATCTCCAGACCTGAATATCCGCCGACGCGCTGCGCGAGCTGGCGAATCGTCAGACCATCGCGTTGCGCCCATTCGACGATGCGTTGCCGCGCCGTGCGGCTCGCATTGGTTTCAGGTATCTCGGGCAGCAGACCGTCCGGATCGAAGCCGGACACGTCATGCCCCAGAGCAATCGACAGCGAGGCGATGCCGCTCTCGTAGTGCACGAAAGTATCGAGCCGCGCGCGCGTTTCCTGCGCCTCTTCCAGCGTGTCGCCAACCACGACGAACGCGGCCGGAAGCACCTTCAGATGATCGCGGGAGCGGCCGAGCTTTTCCATACGGCTCTTCAGATCGGCATAGAAGCGCTTGCCGTCGGCAAGGTTGCTTTGCGCAGTGAACACCACCTCGGCGGTTTCGGCGGCGATCTGACGGCCGGCTTCCGACGATCCCGCCTGTACGATCACGGGCCAGCCCTGCACCGGCCGTGCGATATTCAGCGGGCCACGCACCGAAAAATGCTCGCTCCTGTAGTTCAGCACATGCAGCTTGCCGCGATCGAAGAACGTACCGGTTTCGGTGTCGCGGATAAACGCGTCGTCGGCCCAACTGTCCCACAGGCCTGTCACGATATCGAAGAATTCGCGCGCGCGCCGGTAGCGCTCGTCGTGCTCGACATGCTCGTCGAGGCCAAAATTGAGCGCGGCATCGGGATTCGCCGTGGTGACCAGATTCCAGCCGGCGCGGCCGCCGCTGATGTGATCGAGCGACGCAAAGCGCCGGGCCACGTGATAGGGCGCGTCGAACGTCGTAGAGGCTGTTGCGATCAGGCCGAGCCGCTCGGTGACCGCGGCGAGTGCGGGCAGCAGCGTAAGCGGCTCGAACGACGTCACCGTATGACTGTGCCTGAGCGCCTCAACCGGCATATTGAGCACCGCAAGGTGATCGGCCATGAAGAAGGCGTCGAAGCGGCCGCGCTCCAGGGTCTGCGCGAAACGCTTCAGATGCGCGAAATTGAAATTGGCGTCGGGATACGCGCCGGGATAGCGCCACGCGCCGGTGTGGATGGTAGTGGGACGCATGAAAGCGCCGAGGCGTAGCTGACGTGACATCTCAATCGATCTCCATCGAGTGACCTGGACGACTGGATACTATCGCCCGCAAGGCGGAACGTACTGGTGAATTAAAACGATTCGTTGAACGGCCGCAGATCGATCTCCTGTGACCATGCGCTGCGCGCCTGCTGGTGAAGATGCCAGTACGCGTCGGCAATATCGGCGGGATGCAGCAGACCATCCTCGCCGCGTTCGGCTACCCGCTGTGGCGTGGACGAGCGTAGACGCTCACCGTCGATGCCACCGTCGATGACCACATGCGCGACATGGATGTTCTGCGGACCGAATTCCCGCGCGAGACTTTGACTGAGCGAGCGTAAGCCAGCCTTAGCTGAAGCGAACGCCGTAAACGGCGGCCGGCCGCGCAGCGACGCGGTTGCACCCGTAAAGAGCAGAGAGCCATGGCCGGTGGCAAGCAGCGGAGGTAGCGCCGCCCGGGCGAACAGGAAACCGCCGAATGTCGAGCCGCTCGCGAGAGCGTGCCGTCACGGCAACGGTCATGCCCTCGCGGGCAAAGCGGCGCGCGAGCGCGGCACCCAGTCCGGCGCTCGCGCCGACGCCGGCAATCCACGCGAGGCGTGTACGACCCGGTTGTTCAGTCATGGACATCTCCATTGCGTGTTGCGACCTGACATTTCGTGCAGCTGCGGTGGGCGCACGCGCCGATCTTCCAAGCGTAGGCGAGCGGCACGCAAGAAGGAAATAACGAATCGTGAAAAGTCATGTGCGTTCTTGCCGAATCAGGCTCCCTTCCGATCAGCGCCACGCCTGGCAATCGTTGACGGTGCAAATCCCGCGTCAAGGAGTTTCATGGAGAAGACGGACCTGCCGTATCGTCCCTGCCGTATCGTCCCTGCCGTATCGTCCCTCCTGTGAGCGAAGCATCGAGTTGCCGGTTGCGTCTCACCTGCGTTGGTCGTCAAATGTCATGGTGCCGGCCAGCCCAACGCCCATAAGGAGAGTGACGTGACTACTTCCGAAACGCAGGAAATCCAGGAACTATGCATTAACAGCATCCGCTTCCTGTCTGCCGATGCCGTCCAGCATGCCAACTCCGGACACCCCGGCATGCCCATGGGCGCCGCTGCCATGGCGTACACGCTGTGGACGAAATTCCTCAGGTTCAATCCGAAAGACCCGGCCTGGTTCGACCGCGATCGCTTCATCCTGTCGGCAGGTCACGGCTCGATGCTCCTGTACAGCCTGTTGCACCTCACCGGCTACGACCTGCCGCTCGATGAACTGAAGCGCTTCCGGCAATGGGGCAGCAAGACGCCCGGTCACCCGGAACGGGGGCATGCGCCCGGTGTGGAAGTCGCAACCGGTCCGCTCGGGCAGGGTTTCGGGAACGCAGTCGGCATGGCAATTGCTGAAGCGTGGCTCGCGGCCCGCTTCAACCGTCCCGGTCACACGATCATCGATCACTACACGTACGGCATTTGCGGCGACGGAGACCTGATGGAAGGCATCAGTCAGGAAGCCGCTTCGCTCGCGGGCCATCTGCAGCTCGGAAAGCTGATTTTTCTCTACGATCACAACCACGTCTCGCTCGCCGGCGGCACAGACCTCACGTTCACCGAAGATGTCGGCAAGCGGTTCGAGTCGTACGGCTGGCATATTCGACATGTCGAACGCGGCAACGACACTGAAGATATCGCCAGCGCCATCGAAGAAGCCCGGCAGCAGGCAAACCGCCCCTCCCTGCTCATTGTGCGGACACGCATCGGATATGGAAGTCCGGCAAAGCAGGACAGCTTCGAAGCCCACGGCAGCCCTCTGGGCGAAGAAGAACTGGTAGCGGCGAAGAAGGCCCTCGGATGGCCGAGCACGGAAAAATTCTTTCTGCCTGAAGACGCAGTCAGATTCTTTCGCGAGGTGGGAGACAAGGGGGCGGAACACCAGGCTACATGGGAAGCAAGGCTGGCCGGCTATCGAACGGCGTTTCCAGCGGAGGCGGCGGAGCTCGACCGGATGATCAGCGGCAAGTTGCCGGACGACTGGCGAGCCGACCTGCCTGCCTGGAGCGCACAGGACAAACCGCTCGCCACCCGTGCCGCGGGTGGGCAGGTCCTGAATGCGCTCGCGAAGCGCATCCCCAATCTGCTGGGTGGCTCGGCGGATCTGAATCCCTCCACCAATACCGCCCTGAAAGGGCAAGGCAACTTCCAGCCGGCCGAGGCTGGTGGTCCAGCGATTCAGGGCGCCGTCGACGGTGTATGGGGATACGCCGGGAGGAATCTGGCGTTCGGCGTGCGCGAGCACGCGATGGGCGCGGCTGTCAACGGACTGGCCGCACACGGCGGCATACTGCCGTTCAGCGCGACCTTCCTCATCTTCTCTGACTACATGAAGCCGTCGATTCGCCTTGGCGCACTGAGCAAGCTGAAGGTGTTCTACGTCTTCACGCACGATAGCGTGGCCGTAGGCGAAGACGGTCCCACGCATGAACCGATCGAACATCTGGCCGGCTTGCGCTCGATGCCCGGGCTCAACGTGCTGCGCCCGGCGGATGCGACGGAAACAGCGCAAGCCTGGGCGGTCGCTATCGAGCATGACGGGCCGACGCTGTTTGCCCTTAGCCGCCAGAATCTTCCCCATCTCGATCGCAGCCGCTCGGTCGACGCGGATGTGAGCAAGGGCGCCTATATCCTTTCCGAGGCTGAGGGCGGCAGGCCGGATGTCATCCTGATCGGCTCGGGTTCCGAAGTCTCCCTGTGCATGAAAGCGCAGGAAAAGCTGGCCAGCTACGGCGTCAGCGCGCGCGTGGTGAGCATGCCGGGCTGGAATCTGTTTGCCGCGCAGGATGATGCCTACCGCGAAAGGATTCTCCCTTCGGCGCTCAAGAAAAGAGTGACGGTCGAGGCCGCTGCGACATTTGGCTGGGCGCGTTGGGCAGGCGACGAGGGAACAGTGATCGGCGTCGATCATTTTGGGGCTTCCGCGCCAGGCGCGGAAATCATGAAGCATTTTGGTCTCACGGCTGAGCACGTGACGGCAGCGGCGCTGGCATTGCTCAACCGGCCCGACGAGGCGAAACAGGAATATGGTGGCGGGACGACCCACGCCGCACCCGCGTCGCCGACCTGAACCTCGTCACTCAGCCGTCGGGGAAGCGGCTGAGTGCGGCTCGTTACCTTGGTCGTTATCTCGTCATCAGCGCGTTGTACGACCCGCCCCAGGTACGCCCGTTGCCGCCGGACCCTGCACTCGTTCGATGCCCACGCGAAACACCGTTGCGTAAACGTCCTTCAACAGGGCGCGAGGCCCAAGCCCTCCGTGATCCAGTCGACGGTACGCGCCGGAAACGAGCAGGCGCATCACTGTTCCTGCACGCCGGACCGTGGACGTGGCTGCGCCATAAAGCCCGGCGCGGCGCTGCAGACGGTCGCCGAGCCTGCGATAGTAGACGGCGGCTCGCGCAGCCCGTTCGCGGATCGGCGCGGGTGCGTCCCGCGAGACGTGGCGCAACTTGTCCGCCCGCCTCGATGCGGCGGTCGCCATTCTCCGGTAGTGCGTCTGGCCCGCCGCTCGCGTCATCCGGACCTTCTGTCCCACGTCGCGATCGGGAGCCACGCCGCAACTCTGGTTGTCGTGCTGACGATAAAGCACGAGCGGATCGTCGATCGCCACGGCGTTGCCCAGCGAGGTCGCGACAAACCACGCCCACGTGTCATGCGACATCGGATAGCCTGGATCGATGGGATGTTCCGGGCGATCGCGCCAGTCGATATAGTCGTAGATCGATCGCCTGACGACGGCCGACATGCCGAACAGCACGTACCAGGGGTTCGTGGTCAACGGCGCATACTTGCCGTGATGGGACCAGTGGCTTGCCGTATCGTCGTCGCGGGGCTTCAGGTCGCCGTCCACGACCTTCACTCCATGAACTACCAGCAGCACGTCCGGATCGGCGAATTCCTGCGCCACGCGCTCGAGTTTGTTGTCCATCCAGACGTCGTCCTGATCGCAGAAGGCGACGCAATCGCCTTCGCAAAGCGATATCGCCCTGAAAAAATTCGCGTGAAACCCGAGGCGTCGTTCGTTGCGATAGACGCGCACGGGAAACGATACGCGGCGCGCAAATTCCAGCGCCACGTCACAGGTCCTGCTGTCCGGACTGTCGTCGGTGATCACCAGTTCGAAGGGAGGCATTGTCTGGCGGGCGATGCTGTCCAGTTGCTCGCGTAGAAAGCGTTCGCCTTTGCAGGTAGCCATCGCGATCGATATTTTCATGATGGGTCCATTTCCTTAGGGTCGGATGGAAATCATGCCGGGAGCGTCGGATGGGCCTCCCTGCCACCGTCACCGTGGCTCACATACCGACTGACGTATCCTCAGACTAGCAGGCAGTCCGCAAACTTGACTTCACGTAAATAAAAAAAATAATTCACGCAAAAAAAATAATTCGCGCAAAAAAAAATGCGGCCACACAGGCGCCAGGGAATGCGGTTTATGCTCCGCACACAGGTACTGCACGACGCGACGCTTCTCCTTATGCCCACCCGCTTTCATGCCGCTTTCACCGCGCTCTTCGCAGCCGCCCTCTTTGGCGCGACCACGCCGCTTGCGAAGCTTCTGCTCGGAGCGCTGTCGCCGTTCATGGTCGCGGGCCTCTTCTATCTCGGCAGCGGCGTCGGCCTCGCGCTGACGATTGCGCTGCGCCGGATGCGCACCGTGAACCGGAGCACCAGCGCGAAACTACGCGCAAGCCGGATTCAATGGCCGGACGTCCTCTGGCTGCTCGGCGCGATTGCCGCCGGCGGCATCGCGGGTCCGGCGTTCCTGATGCTCGGCCTGAGCAGCACGCCAGCCGCCACGGGCTCATTGCTGCTGAATCTCGAAGGCGTCTTCACCGCACTGATCGCATGGGTCGTTTTTCGCGAAAACGTCGATGTGCAGATCTTTCTTGGAATGATCGCAATCGTCGCGGGTGGCGTTGCGTTGTCGTGGCATCCGGGCGCCGCCGCTTTTCCGGCCGGGGCGCTGCTGGTGGCGGCAGCTTGCGTATGTTGGGCCATCGACAACAACCTGACGCGCCGTCTCTCCACGCTCGACGCGATGACCATCGCCTGCCTGAAGGGTCTCGTGGCCGGCCCCGTCAATCTGCTCATCGCGCTCAGGCTCGGGGCCACGCTGCCTCACCTGCCGGCGATCGCCGCCGCCATGCTGACCGGCTTCGCAGGCTACGGCGTGAGCCTCGTCCTGTTTGTCGTCGCGCTGCGCAATCTGGGTACGGCGCGCACGGGCGCGTATTTCTCGGTGGCGCCGCTCTTCGGCGTCACGCTGTCGCTGATCCTGTGGCCCGAGATGCCCTCGCTGCTGTTCTGGATTGCCGCCGGTTTGATGGTGCTGGGCGTCTGGCTACATATCCGCGAGCGCCATGAGCATCCGCATACGCACGAGCCAATGGAACACAACCACCGGCACCGTCACGACGAACATCATCGGCACGAACACGATTTCCCGTGGGACGGACAGGAACCCCATACGCATTCGCATCGGCACGCAAAGATCGTTCATACGCACCTGCACTTTCCGGACATTCATCATCGCCACCGCCACTGACGGCGCAGCGAGGTCCGTTTTTCAGAGAAGGAGCCCTTCGTGGAATCACTTCGTGCGCTGAAGTCTGCCCGACTGCTGCTGATGGCGGCGTTATCACTGGTGATGCTCGCGGGCTGCGCGGGCATGTTCAATCGCGACGAGCTCCGCGTAAACGTAGTCGGCGTCGAACCGCTCGCCAGTCAGGGGCTCGAACTGCGGTTCAACGTGAAGCTCCGGCTACAAAATCCGAACGACTCAACCGTCAACTTCGATGGCGTATCGCTCGAACTCGAAGTCAACAATCAGACACTCGGGAGCGGCGTCAGCAGCCAGAGCGGCAGCGTGCCGCGTTTCGGCGAGACGCTGATCAGCGTCCCGGTGACCGTGCCCGCGTTTTCGGCCGCGCGTCAGGTGATCGCGCTCGCCAACCGGGCGAACGGCGGCGACGTGCCGTTCGTGGTGCACGGCAGGCTCGCCGGCGGCGCGTTCGGCGGCATCCGTTTCTCCGACAAGGGCACGCTGCCCCTGCCGGATTTCGGTGGCATGAGCCAGTAAGCGGCAGTCTGAAATGCCAGAGGGCCGGCGACGCAATACCGCGCCGCCGGCCCTCGGCATCGTCATGCAATCAATCACGCGATCAGACAACCTCGAACAACCCTGCCGCGCCCTGCCCGCCGCCGATGCACATCGTCACGACGACAAGCTTCGCGCCGCGCCGCTTGCCTTCGATGAGCGCATGTCCGGTGAGTCGCGCGCCGGACACACCATACGGGTGACCGACCGCAATTGCGCCGCCGCTCACGTTCAGGCGTTCGTTCGGAATGCCCAGCTTGTCGCGGCAATACAGCACCTGCACGGCGAACGCCTCGTTCAGTTCCCACAGGTCGATATCCTCGACCTTCAGACCCGCCTGCTTCAGCAGCTTCGGCACGGCGAACACGGGACCGATGCCCATTTCGTCAGGCTCGCATCCCGCGACCGCGAAGCCACGGAAAATGCCGAGTGGTTGCAGCCCTTCACGCTCGGCGACCTTCGCGTTCATCACGACACACGCCGATGCGCCGTCCGAGAACTGGCTCGCGTTGCCCGCGGTAATCACGCCGCCCGGCAGCGCGGTGCGAATCTTCGATACGCCTTCGAGCGTCGTGTCCGCGCGAATGCCTTCGTCGGCGGCGATCGTGACTTCCTTCGTGAACAGACGCCCGCTCGCCTTGTCAGCGACGCCGGCAAGCACTGTCATCGGTACGATTTCGTCGTTGAAGCGGCCCGCTTCGAGTGCGGCAGCCGCGCGCTGTTGCGACTGCACGCCGTATTCGTCCTGACGCTCCTTCGAGATCGAATAGCGTTTGGCGACGTTCTCGGCGGTCTGCAGCATCGACCAGTAGATTTCCGGCTTGTTCTGGCTGAGCCAACCTTCGGCCAGCATGTGGCGGTTCATTTCGTTCTGCACGCATGAGATCGATTCGACGCCGCCCGCGACGTACACGTCGCCCTCGCCGGCGATCACGCGCTGCGCTGCCAGCGCAATCGTCTGCAGCCCCGACGAGCAGAAGCGGTTGACGGTCATCCCCGGCACGCTGACCGGCAAGCCCGCGCGCAACACGATCTGCCGTGCGATGTTGGCGCCCGTCGCCCCTTCGGGATTCGCGCAGCCCATGATCACGTCTTCGACGCGCGCCGGGTCGAGCTTCGCGCGCGCGACCGCAGCCTGCGTCACGTGGCCGCCGAGCGTCGCGCCGTGTGTCATGTTGAAGGCGCCGCGCCACGATTTGGCAAGACCCGTGCGGGCGGTCGATACGATTACGGCGTCAGTCATGCATGTCTCCTGCTTCCTGTATGGGTGATGGTTCGCCGCGCCAGAGGGCTGGCGGCGATCTGCATCAGATCTTTGCCAACACGTCGGCGGCCTGCACGCGCGAGATACCCGCTGCGTGCAGTTGCTGCCAGGCGGCGTCGAGCGAACCGTTGAGATCGATCGCGCGGGATGCGTCTTCGATCAGTGCGACCTCAAAGCCTGCGGCGCGTGCATCGAGTGCGGACCACGCGACGCAATAGTCCGTCGCGAGGCCGCAGCACCAGACGCGTTTCACGCCGACGTCGCGCAGATAGCCAGTGAGGCCGGTCGGCGTCCTGCGATCCGCTTCGAGAAAAGCCGAATAGCTGTCGACGTCGACGTGATGGCCCTTGCGGATGACGAGCCGCGCATGCGGTATGTCGAGGTCACGATGCAGCGCCGCGCCCGGTGTGTTCTGCACACAGTGGGTCGGCCACAACACCTGTTCGCCGTACGGCAGCGTCATCATTTCGAACGGGCTGCGGCCCGCGTGATTTGCGGCGAATGAGATGTGTGAGGCCGGATGCCAGTCCTGCGTCAGCACGACGTGACTGAACGCACGCGCGAGCCGGTTTATCACCGGCACGACCTCGTCTCCACGCGCGACGGCCAGTGCGCCGCCGGGCATGAAATCGTTCTGCACATCGACCGCCAGCAGGACCTCATCGGTGCCTTTCATCCCGCTCTCCTTTCTACCGCTTCGCTCAACTGTTGAAGCCGCGGCCCTGCGCCGCCCGCTCGACGATTCGCGGCGCGATCTGCCAGGCGTCACCGTTCGGCTGCGCCGCGTAGCGGCGAATGGCCCGCTCGACGTTGTAGAGGCCGACGGTGTCCGCATAGAGCATCGGACCACCGCGCCACAGCGGGAAGCCATAGCCCGTCAGATAGACCATGTCGATATCCGACGCCTTCGACGCAATGCCTTCTTCGAGAATCTTCGCGCCTTCGTTGACGAGCGCGAACACCAGACGCTCGACGATTTCGTCGTCGCTGATCCTGCGGCGTTCGGCACCCGCTTCCTTCGAGTACGCGACGATCATCTCGTCGACGAGTTTCGACGGATGCGCCGCGCGGTCGCCAGCCTTGTAGTCGTACCAGCCGCCGCCCGTCTTCTGGCCGAAGCGCCCCATCTCGCACAGACGGTCGGCGATCTTCGAATAGTGCATGTCAGGGTGTTCCTGATAGCGGCGCTTGCGGATCGCCCAGCCGATATCGTTGCCGGCGAGGTCGCTCATGCGGAACGGACCCATTGCGAAGCCGAACTTCTCGATTGCGCGGTCGATCTGTGCGGGCAACGCCCCTTCCTCGAGCATGAAGAGCGCTTGACGGACGTACTGCTCGATCATCCGGTTGCCGATAAAGCCGTCGCAGACGCCCGACACCACGGCGGTCTTCTTGATCTTCTTCGCGATCTTCATGACCGTGGCAAGCACGTCTTTCGCCGTCTCCTTGCCGCGCACGACTTCGAGCAGCTTCATCACGTTGGCCGGGCTGAAGAAGTGCATGCCGACCACGTCCTGCGAACGCTTCGTGAATGCGGCGATCCTGTCGACATCGAGCGTCGACGTATTCGATGCGAGGATCGCGCCGGGTTTCGCCACTTCGTCGAGGCGTTTGAACACCTGCTCTTTCACGCCGAGTTCTTCGAATACGGCTTCGACGATGAGGTCGGCGCTCTTCAGGTCGTCGTACGAGAGCGTCGGCGTGATCAACGCCATGCGCTGCTCCAGCGCTTCGGCGGTGAGCTTGCCCTTCTTGACGCTCGCCTCGTAATTCTTGCGGATCGTCGCGACGCCGCGATCGAGCGCTTCCTGTTTCGTTTCAAGCAGCGTGACCGGCAGGCCCGCGTTGACGAAGTTCATCGCGATGCCGCCGCCCATCGTGCCAGCACCGATCACGGCGACCTGTCTGATCTCGCGGGCAGCCGTGTCCGACGGCACATCGGGAATCTTGCTCGCGGCACGCTCGCCGAAGAACGCATGACGCAGCGCGCGGCTTTCCGGCGTCTGCACGAGTGCCATGAAGCAATCGCGCTCGAACGCAAGACCCTTGTCGAAACCGTTCTTTGCACCGGCTTCAACGGCATCGATGCACTTGTGCGGCGCCGGGAAATTCTTCGCGATGCCCGCCACCGTGTTGCGCGCAAACTGGATAAAGCCTTCGGCGTTCGGATGTTCGATCTTGCGATCGCGCACGCGCGGATGCGGGCCCGGTTTCGCGCCAACCTTGCGCGCAAACGCCAGCGCGGCTTCGAGCAGATCGCCTTCGACGACCTCGTCGAAAAGCCCCGTGCCCGCCAGCTTCTCCGACATGACGGGCGTACCCGACACGATCATGTTGAGCGCGGCTTCGAGACCGATCGCCCGCGGCAGACGCTGCGTGCCGCCCGCGCCCGGCAGAATGCCGAGCTTCACTTCGGGAAGCGCGATCTGCGCGCCCGGCGCGGCGAGCCGGTAGTGCGTGCCCAGCGCGAGTTCCAGCCCGCCGCCCATCGCGACGCTGTGAATCGCCGCGACGACCGGCTTCGCGCTACCTTCGACGGCCTTGATGACCGTCCCGAGCGTCGGCTCCTGGGTCGCTTTGGGCGTGTTGAATTCGGTGATGTCCGCGCCGCCGGAAAAAGCCTTGCCGGCGCCCGTCAGCACGATGGCCGTCACCGACGGATCGTTCTGCGCGCGTTCGAGCCCTTCGACGATGCCCGCCCGCGTCGACAGACCGAGCCCGTTGACCGGCGGATTGTTGAGCGTAATGACGGCAACGCCGTCACGTGTCGAGTAGTCCACTGCCATGTGCCTGCCTCCATGCGCCTGGCTGCGCAAGATGTGTCCGTCGGTTCATTGTCCGACGCATTGTCCAAACATTCCAGGACCAGGAGGCAGAATACACAAAAAAGCACGCTCGTTCAATTTATTGCGCGCTTATTCGATATAGGGTTTGCCCGGAGGTACCCCGGGGGTCATATGCCGCTCAGGACGGCACCTTGAACGGGCAGTCCGCGATATCGAGCGCAGACGGCAGCACGTGTTCGCGGAACATCTCGCGCAGCTTGAGTTTTTGCAGCTTGCCGGTGGCCGTATGCGGCAGTTCGTCGACGAACACGACGTCGTCCGGAATCCACCACTTCGCGACTTTGCCCTCGTAGAACGCGAGCAGTTCCTCGCGCGTCACGTCGGCGCCCGGCCGTTTGACGATGACGAGGAGCGGCCGCTCGGTCCACTTCGGATGTGCGCAGGCGATGCAGGCGGCCTCCGCGACGGCCGGATGCGCGATCGCGACGTTCTCGAGATCGATCGAACTGATCCACTCGCCGCCGGACTTGATGACGTCCTTGCTGCGGTCGGTGATGTGCAGAAAACCGTCCGGGTCGATGGTTGCCACGTCGCCGGTCGGGAACCAGCCGTCGACGAGCGGTGAGTCATCTTTCTGGAAATAACGCTTGATCACCCACGGGCCGCGCACATGCAGGTCGCCGAATGCCACACCGTCCCATGGAAGATCCCGGCCATCATCGCCGACGATTTTCATGTCGACGCCGTACATCACGTGCCCCTGCTTTTCGCGCAGCTTGCGCTGTTCGTCAGGCGGCCGCTGCGATTGCTCCCACGTCAGTTTCGCGAGCGTGCCAAGCGGTGACATCTCGGTCATGCCCCACGCATGGATGACCTCGACGCCGTAGTCGTCCTCGAACGTGCGCAGCATCGCTGGCGGACATGCGGAACCGCCGATCACGGTGCGCTGCAGCGTCGAAAACCGTACGCCCGCTTCCTTCATGTAGTTGAGCAGGCCCAGCCAGACGGTCGGTACACCGGCGGAGTACGTGACGCCTTCGGCTTCCATCAACTCGAAAAGCGACTTGCCATCGAGATCCTTGCCGGGAAAGACCAGCTTCGCGCCCGTCAACGGCGCCGAGTGCGGAATGCCCCAGGCGTTCACATGAAACATCGGCACCACCGGCAACACCGAATCGCGCGCCGACAGACACATCGCATCCGGCAGCGAGGCGCCGAACGCGTGCAGCACCGTCGAGCGATGCGAATACAGCGCACCCTTCGGATTGCCGGTCGTGCCTGATGTGTAGCAGAGGTAGGACGCCTGGCGTTCGTCGAGCGGTGGCCAGCCGAAAGCGCCGTCATGCGGTTCGAGCAGCGTCTCGTAGCTGATGAGCGCCGTTGACGTCGGCATCGGCAGGTGCGGCAGATGCGCTTCATCGGCGAGTGCGATCCAGCCGCGCACGTTCGGACAGCGCGGCGCAAGACAATCGACGAGCGGCGCGAACGTCGTGTCGAACATGACGTAGCTGTCCTGCGCGTCGTTGATGATCCACGCGATCTGGTCGGGGAAGAGCCGCGGGTTGATCGTATGGCAGACGGCACCGAAGCCCGTCGTCCCGTAATAGACCTCGAGATGCCGGTAACCATTCCATGCGAGCGTGCCGATCCGCTCGCCCGGCTGCACGCCAAGGCCGATCAGCGCCTGCGCCAGCCGCTTCGCACGCGTCTCGCAATCGCGATACGTGTAGCGATGCATGTCGCCCTCGATCCGGCGCGACACGATCTCCGTACTGCCGAAGTGCCGCGCGGCATGCGCGATCAGCGAGGACACGGTGAGCGGCACATCCATCATCTGTCCCAGCAGCGGCGTTGTCATGTCTTTTGTCTCCTCGCCCAGTCGCGTGTAAGCCTTCAGGTCGGGCGCTTCTCGCACGGTTGCCGGATGGCCGCCCCACCCATACCAGGGTGAAGCAGGAAGCCGGCCAGCAGGCCCGTGGGCGCGGACTTACAATATCGGCTAAACGTGAGGCTCTCAATATGTCGTTTTCCCCAAGCAACTCCGGCCTGTCAGAGCCAATGTCGGCCCTGGCCGGCTCGATTGGAAGCCAACGCGAAGGCGCGTTTGCCCAGCTCGGCACCGCCTTCATGACGCGTCTGCCGGCAGCGCCTCTATCGGCCCCGTACATCGTGGGCTTCGCCGCCGAAACGGCCGCCCTGCTCGGTTTCGATGCGACACTTGCCCAGGATCCAGGCTTCGCCGAGTACTTCTCCGGCAACACCACCCGCGACTGGCCCGCGCAGACCTTGCCTTATGCATCGGTATATTCCGGGCACCAGTTTGGCGTTTGGGCGGGGCAACTGGGCGATGGCCGCGCGCTCGGGCTTGGCGAAGTCGAACACAACGGCAAGCGGTACGAACTGCAACTCAAGGGCAGCGGCCGGACGCCGTATTCGCGCATGGGCGACGGCCGCGCGGTGTTGCGTTCGTCGATCCGCGAATTCCTGTGTTCGGAAGCGATGCACCACCTTGGTATTCCGACCACGCGCGCGCTCTGCGTGATCGGCTCCGACCAGCCGGTGCGCCGCGAAGAGCTGGAAACGGCGGCCGTGGTGACGCGCGTCGCGCCGAGCTTCGTGCGCTTTGGACACTTCGAGCACTTCTATTCGAACGATCGCGTCGACGCATTGCGTTCGCTGGCAGATCACGTGATCGACCGTTTCTATCCCGCCGCGAGGCATGCCGACGATCCCTATCTCGCGCTGCTGAACGAAGCGGTGCTGTCGACGGCGGACCTGCTCGCCCAATGGCAGGCGGTCGGCTTCTGCCACGGCGTGATGAACACGGACAACATGTCGATCCTCGGCCTGACGATCGACTACGGTCCGTTCGGTTTCATGGATGCGTTCGATGCGAACTACATCTGCAACCACTCCGATACGCAGGGCCGCTACGCCTACAGAATGCAGCCGCAGATCGCCTACTGGAACCTCTTCTGTCTGGCACAGGGCCTCCTGCCCCTCCTCGGCCAGCAGCACGAAGACAGCGTGCGCGGCGAACGCGCGGTGGAAGATGCGCAACGGGTGCTCGAGGGATTCAAAGGCCGCTTTGCACCCGCGCTCGAACGGCGGATGCGCGACAAGCTCGGTCTCGAAACCGAACGTCCCGGCGACGATCAGCTTGCCAACCGGCTGTTCGAAATCATGCACGCGAACCGTGCGGACTTCACGTTGACGTTCCGCCATCTGGCGCGGGTTTCGAAGCTCGATGCGAGCCAGGATGCGCCGGTGCGCGACCTGTTCCTCGACCGCGCGGCGTTCGACACCTGGGTGAACGACTACCGCGCGAGGCTGTCCGAAGAAACACGCGATGACACCGCGCGGGCCATTGCAATGAACCGGGTGAACCCCAAATTCGTACTTCGCAATCACCTTGCGGAAACCGCGATCCGTAAGGCGAAGGAAAAGGACTTCTCCGAAGTCGAACGGCTGGCGGCGGTGCTACGCCGTCCGTTCGACGAGCAACCCGAGCACGAAGCGTATGCGGCGCTGCCGCCCGACTGGGCGAGTTCGCTCGAAGTCAGTTGCTCGTCGTGAAGCCCGCCTGGATCCCGATGCCCTGAGCCGGCCGCACGCACAGACTTCGTGAGCGACCGGTCCAGCCCCTCCTATCGACAGGAACCTGACCATGAACCCAGACGATCTCAAGACCGACTTGCCCCCCGTGCAGAAAGACGACGCCGAATGGCGCGAGCAGCTTTCCGAGACCGAATACCAGGTGACGCGCCACGCCGCCACCGAGCGCCCGTTCACCGGCCGCTACTGGGACCACTTCGAGCGGGGCGTGTACGACTGCGTCTGTTGCGGCACGCCGCTCTTCGAATCGGACACGAAGTTCGACGCCGGCTGCGGCTGGCCGAGCTACTTCAAGCCGATCAACGGCGAGGTGATCGCCGAGAAGACCGACCGCTCGCACGGCATGCTGCGTATCGAGGTGCAGTGCAAGAACTGCGGCGCGCACCTCGGCCATGTATTCGAAGACGGTCCCGCTCCAACCGGCCTTCGGTACTGTATCAATTCGGCTGCGTTACAATTCGACCCCAAGTAACAGACGCCGGTCGCGGCGGCGCTTCTGACAGGCGGGCTCCTTCTGTACTGTGGCGCCGCGCCCGGGCTGCTGAACGGCATTCCCGTCCAGTCGCCTGGCGGCCGCTGGCGGACCGACCGTAGCGGGTACGGACAACGGGCGCCCACGCGCCCCTCGTTGAGCCCTTATTGAGCGTTTCACTCCCCCGATTGCCGACCCGATAATGAAATTCCTGTTCGACCTGTTCCCGATCATCCTGTTCTTTGTCGCGTTCAAGATCTGGGGCATTTTTACGGCGACGGCCGTCGCCATCGTCGCCACGCTCGTGCAGATCGCCTTTGTGGCATTCCGGCATCGCAAGGTCGATCCGATGCTGTGGGTGAGCCTCGGCGTCGTCACGGTGTTCGGCGGCGCGACGCTCGTGCTGCATAACGACACCTTCATCAAGTGGAAGCCGACCGTGCTTTACTGGGCGTTTTCGGTCGCGCTGATCGTGTCGCAGCTGGCGTTCAGCAAGAACCTGATCGAAGCGATGATGGGCAAGCAGATCACGCTGCCGCACCGCGTGTGGGCCCAGCTGAATATCGTGTGGGCGGTGTTTTTCGTGCTGCTCGGCATCGTCAACCTGTTCGTCGCCTATCACTTCTCCACCGACGCGTGGGTCAACTTCAAGCTGTTTGGCGCGACTGGCTGCCTCGTGGTGTTCATCGTCGGCCAGAGCCTGTGGCTCGCCAGATACATGAAGGAGGAGTGACCGTGAGCCACGACGTCTTCCTCAACACCACCACGGCCGAGCGCGTCGCGCTGATCGAGGCGCGCCTCGCGGCCGCACTCGCGCCGGTCGTTTCAATCGATGTGCGCGATGACAGCGCGCAGCACGCTGGCCATGCGGGTGCCGCAGCCGGCGGTCATTTCAGCGTCACGATCGTCGCCGCGGCATTCGCCGGCAAGGCCCGCGTAGCAAGGCACCGCATGGTGTATGATGCGCTGGCCGATGGCATGCAGCGCGGCATCCATGCACTCGCAATCACGGCTTACACGCCAGAAGAATTCGATTTGTTGTCCCGTTAGGAAACTTCCGATGACCTTGAAGAACACCCGCTCATGGGTATTGCTGGCTGCGTTCTCGGCAGCGCCTGCGTTTGCGCAGAACATCGCCGTCGTGAACGGCACGCCGATTCCGAAAGCACGCGCCGATGCGTTGGTCCAGCAGCTCGTCCATCAGGGCCAGCAGGACACGCCGCAACTGCAGATGGCCGTTCGCGAAGAACTGGTCAACCGTGAAATCCTGATGCAGGAAGCGGCCCGTCGCGGTATTCCGACGCGTCCGGACGTGAAGGCGCAGATCGCCGTCGCGCAACAGACCGTCGTGCTGCGCGCACTCATCGAAGACTTCGTCAAGAATAACGCGCCGACCGACGCCGAAGTCAAGGCACGCTATGACGATCTCGTGAAAGGCGCGGGCGGTCAGGAATATCACCTGCACCACATCCTCGTCGACAACGAGCAGCAGGCCAAAGACCTGATCGCGAAGATCAAGGCCGGCGCAAGCTTCGAAGACCTCGCAAAGCAATTCTCGAAGGATCCGGGATCGGGCAAGAACGGCGGCGACCTCGACTGGTCGGACCCGAAGGCCTATGTGCCGGAATTCGCCGACGCAGCCACGAAGCTGAAGAAAGGCGAGATGACCGATACGCCGGTACACACGCAGTTCGGCTGGCACATCATCCGTCTCGACGACACACGCGCGATCGCGCCGCCGCCGCTCGAGCAGGTGAAGCCGCAGGTCGTGCAGCAGATGCAGCAGGAAAAGCTGCAGGCGTTCGAAGAAGGCCTGCGCAAGAACGCGAAAATCCAGTAAGTCGCGTTGGCGGCCCTGCGGGGCAGCCGGACAGGGCTCCTATACGGGGGTTCCTATACGGGGGTTCCCATACGGGGGCTCCCAGGTGTTTTCCGGCTTCAGAAACGACAATGCCGCCCGAGGGCGGCATTGTCGTTTTCAGGTTCAAGACATGGACCAGGCGCACCTTTCGGCGCGCCCCGGTCTTCGTCCCGCCTTAGCCGAGCCAGCGGCGCGCGTTCTGGAACACACGCATCCACGGGCTTGCTTCGCCCCAGCCCTCTGGGTGCCAGCTCATCGTCACCGTGCGGTGCACGCGCTCGGTATGCGGCATCAGCACAGTGAAGCGGCCGTCAGGCGTCGTCACCGACGTGATGCCTTGCGGCGAACCATTCGGGTTGAACGGATACTGTTCGGTAGCCTGGCCACGGTGATCGACGTAGCGCATTGCCACCGCCACGCGCGATGCGTCACCCTGCTGCGAAAAGTCTGCGAAACCTTCGCCGTGCGCAACAGCCACCGGAATCCGCGAGCCTTCCATGCCGGCGAAGAAGATCGACGGCGACGTCTGCACTTCGACCAGCGAGAAGCGCGCCTCGAATTTCTCCGACTTGTTGCGCGTGAACTTCGGCCATGCGTCCGCGCCCGGAATCATCGACGCGAGGCTGCTCATCATCTGGCAGCCATTGCAGATACCGAGTGCAAACGTGTCCGCGCGACCGAAGAACGTAGCGAACATGTCGGCGAGCTGCGGATTGAAGCGGATCGTCTTCGCCCAACCTTCGCCGGCGCCGAGCACGTCGCCATACGAGAAGCCGCCGCAGGCCACTGCACCCGCGAAATCGGCCAGCGTCGCGCGGCCGGAGAGCAGGTCGCTCATGTGCACATCGTGCGCATCGAAACCGGCGCGATCGAATGCGTAGGCCGTTTCGAGGTGTGAGTTCACACCCTGCTCGCGCAGGACCGCGACACGTGGACGGGCACCCTTCGCGATGAACGGCGCGGCAATGTCTTCGGCGGGATCGAAGCCCAGATGCGCCGTGATGCCAGGATCCGACGCGTCGAGCAGCATGTCGTGTTCAGCATCGGCGCACGCGGGGTTGTCACGCAGACGCGCAATCCGCCAGCTGACTTCGTCCCACGCGCGGTGCAGTTCGGTGCGCGGTGCTTCGTAGATCTTCTTCGCATCGCGCCACACTTCGAGCGTGTCGCGGTCGTTCGGCTTGCCGATCACGTGCGAGCACGCCGACAAACCCTGCTCACGCAACGCGGCCAACACCGCATCGCGATCCGAGGTGCGCACCTGGATCACTGCGCCGAGTTCTTCGGAGAAGAGCGCGCGGATCGTGCGGTCGTCGCGACGGCCGCTCGTCTGTTTCGCCCAGTCTTTCGCGTCGCCGTAGTCGAATTCGTGATTCGGATCGAGCGTCAGCATGTCGACATTCAGCGACACACCTACGTGCCCCGCAAACGCCATTTCGCAGACCGTCGCCCACAGGCCGCCGTCCGAGCGGTCATGGTACGCAAGCAGCCGGTCTTGACCATTCAGTTCCTGAATCGCGGCAAAGAAGCGCTTCAGGTCTTCCGAATCGTCGACGTCGGGCACCGAATCGCCCACCTGCTGCGTCACCTGCGCGAGAATGCTCGCGCCGAGACGATGCTTGCCGCGGCCAAGGTCGATCGCGATCAGGACGGTGTCGCCCACTTCGTCGGCACGGCGCAGTTGCGGCGTCAGATGGCGACGCACGTCCTCGACCGGCGCGAATGCCGAGATGATCAGCGACACGGGGGCGACCACTTCCTTCGCTACGCCGCTGTCTTCCCACTTCGTGCGCATCGACAGCGAATCCTTGCCGACCGGGATGCCGATGCCCAACGCCGGGCAGAGCTCCATGCCGATCGCCTTCACGGTGTCGTAGAGCGCCGCGTCTTCGCCGGGGCTGCCGCATGCGGCCATCCAGTTGGCCGACAGCTTGAGCTTGTCCAGCGAGACGATCGGTGCCGCAGCGATGTTCGTCACCGCCTCGCCGACCGCCATGCGGCCCGACGCGGGCGCGTTGATCACGGCGAGCGGCGTGCGTTCGGCCATCGTCATTGCTTCGCCGCGGAAGCCCGCGTAGTCCGCCGCCGTGATCGCGCAGTCCGCAACCGGCACCTGCCAGGGACCGACCATCTGGTCACGCACGCTCGTGCTGCCCACCGAGCGGTCGCCGATCGTGATCAGGAACGACTTGCTCGCCACCGTCGGGTGACGCAGCACGCTCACGGCCAGTTCCGACAGGTTCAGGCCGGTCACGTCGACCGGCTGCAGGTTCACCGGTTCGCGCCTGACATCGCGATGCATGCGCGGCGGCTTACCGAGCAGGACTTCCATCGGCATATCGACCGGCTGATGGGCATTCGCATCGCGTTCGCCGGCATCGATCAGCTTCAGTTGACGTTCGGCAGTCGCCACGCCAATGACGGCGAACGGGCAACGCTCGCGCTCGCAGATCGCCGCGAACTCATCGAGATCGGCAGGCGCAATAGCGAGCACGTAGCGCTCCTGCGCCTCGTTAGACCAGATTTCGCGGGGTGACAAACCGCTCTCTTCCAGCTGAATCTTGCGCAATTCGAAGCGCGCGCCCTTGTCTGCGCCATCGACGAGTTCCGGGAACGCATTCGACAGTCCGCCCGCGCCGACGTCGTGAATGCTCAGGATCGGGTTGTTCTCGCCCAACTGCCAGCAGCCATTGATGACTTCCTGCGCGCGCCGTTCGATTTCCGGGTTGCCGCGCTGCACCGAATCGAAGTCGAGTTCAGCGGTGTTCGTGCCGGTCGCCATCGAGCTGGCTGCGCCACCGCCCATGCCGATCCGCATGCCCGGGCCGCCGATCTGGATCAGCAGCGACCCTTCCGGCAGATCGTGTTTGTGGGTGTGCTGGTCGGCGATATTGCCGATGCCGCCCGCGATCATGATCGGCTTGTGATAGCCGCGCACGCGGCCCGCCACGTTCTGTTCGTAGACGCGGAAATAGCCGCCGAGATTCGGCCGGCCAAATTCGTTGTTGAACGCGGCTCCGCCGAGCGGGCCGTCGATCATGATCTGCAGCGGCGACGCGATGCGGTCCGGGCGGCCGTACGTCTCCTGCTGTTCCGCGCTATTGCGATGGGCGACCGGCTGTGCGGCGTCGCGATCGTTTTCCCACGCTTCGCGGGCATCCGGCAGATCGAGGTTCGATACGGTGAAACCCGTGAGACCCGCCTTCGGACGCGCACCACGGCCCGTCGCGCCTTCGTCGCGGATTTCGCCACCGGCACCCGTCGCAGCACCCGGGAACGGCGAGATCGCGGTCGGGTGGTTATGCGTTTCCACCTTCATCAGCGTATGCGTGAGCTCGGTATGGCGACCGAAATGCTCAGGCAGTTCGCCTTGCTTCGTGGGCTTGCGCGGGAACCAGCGCTCGGCCATCCCGCCCACCATGATCGACGAGTTGTCCGAATACGCGACAATCGTGCCTTGCGGGCTGAGCTTCTCGGTATTGCGGATCATGTTGAAGAGCGAAATATCCTGCTCTTCGCCGTCGATCGTCCATTGCGCGTTGAAAATCTTGTGACGGCAGTGCTCGCTGTTCGCCTGCGCGAACATCATCAGTTCGACATCGGTCGGGTTGCGGCCGAGCTTCGTGAAGGCGTCGACGAGGTAGTCGATTTCGTCGTCGGCGAGCGCAAGGCCCAGTTCCGTGTTCGCGGCTTCCAGCGCGGCGCGGCCGTTCGCCAGCACGTCGACGGTTTGCAGCGGCCTCGCCGGCAGTTCGTCGAACAGGTGCATGGCGTGATCGCGTGAAGGCGCGACGCTTTCGGTCATGCGATCGTGCAGCGCGTCGGCAACGGCGGCGTGCGCTTCGTCGGACAGCGCTTTCTTTCCGCCCAGCAGCCCTGACTTCAGGATCACGGTGTACTCGACGCCGCGCTCGATCCGGCGCACGTGCGTAAGGCCGCAGTGATGCGCGATGTCGGTTGCCTTGCTCGCCCACGGCGACACCGTGCCAAAGCGCGGGACCACGAGGAAGGTTTCCGCCGTGCCACGCTCTTTCGCTTCATCGAACGGCGCGCCGTAGTGCATCAGCGCTTCGATCTTCGCGCTGTCGTCAGCGGAAAGCGGCGTCGTGGCGTTGACGAAGTGCAGGTATTGTCCGCGCACGCCGATGATGTTGGCGTCGATACGGGTGAGCGTATCCAGCAGACGGGTTTGACGGAAATCGGAAAGGGCCGAAGCGCCGGGGAAACACGAGAAGTGGGCCATGGACTTGACGTTGCGTCGCTCAGTTGCGTCTCAGTTGCGTCGCTCAATTGCGTTGCTGAGTCGCGCGTGCGGGCGACGAGAGGCGAAAGGAAGTCCGAGATTATAACCCGGGAAGGCCCGTCAGACCTGGCTGATGTGGCATGACGGCTACCACGGCGGCCGCCCCGAAGGCGGGCTCCGGCGCGGCCCGGCAACGTGCGGCGGCGTGGCGGTTCGTCCCGTTTGACTGCTATCATTCGCCCTTTCACCAGATCGGCGCTGCAGCACGGCTGCGTTGCGCCGCATGCCACGCTGGCGGGGAACGCCGGGTAGTAAGCGTCCCGCCGGCAAATCGAATCAATCATGGATGTCATTGTCATCGGCGGCGGGATAGTCGGCGTCGCCACTGCTTATCAACTGCGCGCGGCCGGGCATCGGGTATGCGTCGTCGAGCGCCACGCGACTGTCGCGCAGGGCGCGACCTACGGCCATGGGGGCACCGTGCTGCCCAGCCCCCTCGACGTCTGGTTCGGCCCGACTTTCATGCAGAACCGGCGCGCGGTGAAAAATGGTGTCATCAGCAAAGTCGGCTTCAATTCCACCGCGCGCGATTTCGTCAAACGTCTCGCGAAGCTGCACGAACCGGAAGCATTCGGACAGCAGTTCGCGCGGCTGCGCCCGCTGATCGAACTGGCGCGCGACACGCTCGCCGATATCGAAACGCGCTTCGGACTCGAATTCGAGCAGCGTAGCGGCATGCTGCACGTGGTCCGGTCGGCCCGCGAGTGGGAACTGACCCAGCCGGCACTCGATCTCCTTCGCCAGTTCGAAGTCCCGCACCACGTGCTGACGCCGGCCGAGTGCGCCGCGCTCGAGCATTCGGTGCCGACCGACCCCGAATTCGCCGGCGGTGTTTACTTCGACTCGGAGCGCACGGCCAATTGCCCGCTGTTCGCGAAGCTCGTGAAGCAGTTGCTGGACGAAGAAGGCGGCGTCACGTTCCTGAACGGCCGCGAAGTGGCTGCGATCCGGGTCGACAACCAGCGGGCAGCCGTCGAACTGACACCGCACGCCGGCGAACCGACCCGTTCACGCGAAGTCGACGTGATCGCTGCCGATGCGATCGTCGTGGCCGCTGGCGTCGGCACCTTGCCACTGCTGGAGAAGCTCGGCCTGCGTCTGCCGTTGCATCCGCTGCGGCTGCATACGCTCGCGGCGCCGGTCGCTCATGAAGAATGTGTGCCGCATATGACGGTGATCGACGCCGTCAAACGCATTACGATCACGCGCATGAATCACCGCTTGCGGGTCGCCGGCGGCGCCGTACTGCAACCTGCGAGCCAGACCGACAAGCCGCTCGGCGAGCCGCTGACGAAAGAAGCCCTCGCGCTGCTCGGCCAGGCCACCCATGACTGGATTCCCGGCGCGGCGAAAATATCGGCGGCATTGCCTTGGGAAGGCCTGAAGCTACTGTCGCCGGATGGCCTGCCGGTCGTGGGCAATGCGCACCATCCACGACTCTTCGTCAATGCCGGGCATGGCCCGGCTGGTTGGGGCCTCGCGTGCGGGTCTGCTAAAGTAATCGCTGATCTCATCGCCGGAGCCACGCCGGACGTCCCGCCCGATACGCTCGCCGCGATGCGGCCGGAGCGGTTCCGGGATTAGTATCGCGCGCTCCGTCCGGGCGGCGCCCTTCGACGCGCTGTGGCGCCGGTGGGGGTGATCGGGGTAGTCGACGGTCGTCCTTGTCCGACGCCATTTCGCTTTCGCCTGTCTCTGTCCTGCTGCCGCCATGACCGATGCCATGCAGTCCGCCTCGCCCGAAGTGCCCGCCCTCGTCAATCCGCACGACCGTCCACTGCCGCTCCTCTTCGTTGCCGGGTTACGCGCGCTTGAACAGGAAGCGGCCGCCACGCTACCCGAGCACGCGCTGATGGGCCGCGCAGGCGCGGCCGCCGCACGCTTTCTACTCGATCAGATCGGACACGACGGCTCCGTCTTCACGGATCACCCGGTGTGGCTCGTCGCGGGCCCAGGCAATAACGGCGGCGACGCCCTCGTCGTCGCGACCGAATTGCGCCGCGCCGGCGTCGCCGTGGATGTCTGCATGCCCGTCGAGGTCAAACCGGACGACGCCCGCTGGGCTCTCGCCGCCGCGCGTGTGGCCGGCGTACCGATTTCCACGACGCCGCCAGCGTCGTTCGACGCCTACGGCTGGCTCGTCGACGGCATGTTCGGCATCGGACTCGCACGACCGCTCGATGGCGTGTTCGCAACGCTTGCGCAACAGCTCACGGAGCGCGCACGCGGACAAGGCCGAGTGCTCGCGCTCGATGTTCCCAGCGGGCTCGACAGCGATACCGGCAATGTCGTCGGCAATGGGGCGGCAGTTCGGGCAACGCACACCGTCACCTTCATCGGCGCGAAGCCCGGCCTGTACATGACGTCCGGGCGCGACCTGGCCGGGTCCGTCACCGTCGCGCCGATTGGGCTCGACGCCACCGGCCGGACACAGGTGCAACTCAACGCGCCAGCCCTTTTTGCGCCCTTCCTGCCGCCACGCGATTTCGCGACAAACAAGGGCACGTTCGGCAGTCTCGCGGTGGTCGGAGGCGATACGGGCATGTGCGGAGCGCCAATTCTCGCGGCCCGCGCCGCCCTCTATGCAGGGGCGGGCAAGGTGCACGTCGCGTTCGTCGGCAGCGGCGCGCCGGCGTACGATCCGCCGCATCCCGAACTGATGCTGCATGCCATCGACGCGCTCGCGCTCGATTCGATGGATGCGCTCGCGATCGGCTGCGGCATGGGCCACCGCGACCGCGCGTCGGTCACCCTGCACGACGCATTGGCGCTCGAGGTGCCGACGCTGCTCGACGCCGACGCGCTCAATCTGCTGGCGAAAGACGACGCGCTGGCGGAAGCGCTCGAAGCGCGCGGCACGCAGCACGGCAATCCGTGTGTGCTCACGCCGCATCCGCTCGAAGCAGCGCGCCTGCTGGGCTCGGATGCGCGCGCCGTGCAAAGCGATCGCCTCGCGGCCGCGCGTTCGCTTGCCGCGCGCTATGCGAGCGTCATCGTACTGAAAGGAGCCGGCACGGTGATTGCCGCACCCGACGGCCGCATTGCGATCAATCCGACCGGCAATGCCGCCCTCGCGACCGGCGGCACCGGCGACGTGCTCGGCGGCCTGGTCGGCGCGCTGCTGGCACAGCAGCTGCCGCAGTACGAAGCGGCGCTTGCGGGCGTCTATCTGCACGGCCTCGCCGCCGATACGCTGACTGCCAGCGGCTGCGGCCCCGCCGGACTCACTGCCGGCGAACTCGCGCCTATGGTCCGAACGCTCTTGAACCGGCTGTTCTATCCATCCCTTACCTGAGCCGCGTGCGCAAGCGCCCCGCCGCGCTTCGGCTTCGCATGCATCCAATCCCACAATCTGAAGTCCACGAGTGTGCTGCTGCTGTCATCCAGTGCCGCTATACTGATTGATCGCGTCGCCGGATCGATCGCCGCGTCGGCACGGCATCGAACACGACGATCCGAAGGCGCTCCAAAGCCTCACCTCCGGCGGCACCTGTTGCGCCGCCTTCCATTCGCACCCATTCGTTCGACGGACAGTTATGACGATGAAATCGCTCCCCGCCTGGTCCGCGCTAGAAGCGCACTACGAAGAGATTCGCGATGCGCGCCTGCGCGACTGGTTCGCCCCTGAGAACGACCCCGCCCCGACCCGCGCCGAGCGCTTCACGCTGTCGGGCGGCGGTCTTGGCGCCGATTTTTCGAAGAACCGCGTCACCGATGAAACCATGCGGCTGCTCGTTCAGCTTGCGCGCGAAGCCGGTGTCGAGAAGCGTCGCGATGCGATGTTCGCAGGCGAAGTAGTCAATCCGACCGAAGGCCGCGCCGCGCTGCACACCGCGCTGCGTGCCACCGATCCGAATGCCCCGTTCCACGCGCAAATCAAGGCCGAGCAGGCAAAGATGGCCGTATTCGCCGACCAGGTGCGCAGCGGCGCATGGACCGGCTATACCGGCAAGCGGATTCGCTACGTCGTGAACATCGGCATCGGCGGCTCGGACCTGGGGCCGAAGATGGTCGTTCACGCGCTGCATCATCTGGCGACGCCTGACATCTCATCCTTCTTCGTGTCGAACGTCGACGGCGCGGACCTGTATCGCGTGCTCGAACAGACCGACCCTGAGGAAACCCTTGCGATCATCGTGTCGAAAACGTTCACGACGCTCGAAACGATGACCAATGCACGCTCGATGCGCGACTGGTTCATCCAGAAAGGCTGCCCCGAAACCGCGCTGGCGAAACACTTCGTCGGTGTCTCGGCGAACCCGGGCGAGGTCGTGAAGTTCGGCATCGCCAGGGAAAACGTCTTTGAGATGTGGGACTGGGTGGGCGGGCGCTATTCGCTATGGTCGGCTGTGGGTCTGTCGATCATGATTGCGGTCGGCCCTGCGCAGTTCGCCGAACTGCTCGCCGGCGCAAACGAGATGGACCAGCATTTCCGCGAGGCTCCGCTCGATCGGAACCTGCCGGTGCTGCTCGGAATGATCGGCATCTGGTATCGCAACTTCTTCGGCTCGCAGAGCTATCTGGTGGCACCGTATTCGGAGGCGCTGCATTACCTGTCTTCGTATCTGCAGCAGCTCGAAATGGAAAGCAACGGCAAGTCGGCCCGGCTCGATGGCGCGATGGTCGATTACCCGACTTCCGCCGTGACGTGGGGCGAGCCTGGCACCAACGGGCAGCATGCGTTCTTCCAGATGCTGCATCAAGGGCCGACGATTGTGCCGATCGATTTCGTCGCAGTGCTGACGCCCGAACACCCGCTCGCCGATCATCATCCGAAACTGCTCGCGAACTGCTTTGCGCAGAGCGAAGCACTGATGCTGGGTCGCACGTTTGAAGAAGCGCAGAAAGTTGCCGGGCCGGACAAGCCGGAACTCGTGCCGCATCTGGTGTTCCCCGGAAACCGTCCCACAACGACGCTGCTCGTCGACGCGCTCACCGCCCGCTCGCTCGGGGCGCTCATCGCGCTTTATGAGCACAAGGTGCTCGTACAGGCGTCGGTGTGGAACATCAATCCGTTCGACCAGTGGGGCGTCGAGCTAGGCAAGATTCTCGGCAAGGTCGTCGAAGCGGACCTCACTTCGGCAAGCACCGACGTGAAGAAACACGATTCGTCGACGTCGGCGCTGATCGCGAGGGCCCGGGCTACGTTGAAGCGGTAGGCGTCGCTGGCGTTGTCTTATGGAGCGGGTGACTTCGTGCGCCCGCTCCTTGTCGTTTCACCCCGGGGGCATGGAAACCGCGCGCCGGTTCAGGCGACGAGATGCCCTGCCTCGATCGTCACCGTGGAATCGCAGCGTCTGGCCAGTTCGACATCGTGCGTGACAAGCACAAGCGTTGCACCATTCGCGCGATTCATCTGGAACATCAGATCGATCACGGCATGACCGGTTGCCGCATCGAGGCTGCCGGTCGGCTCATCGGCGAACAGGATCGCCGGATGAGTGACGAACGCGCGCGCGAGCGCAACGCGCTGCTGCTCACCGCCCGACAGCAGCTTCGGATAGTGCCTGGTGCGCTTGCCAAGGCCCACCTGTTCGAGGAGCGCCCGCGCACGTGTCGCCGCCTCGCGTGCGGACATGCCGCCTTGAAGTTCGAGCGGCAGCGTGACATTTTCGAGCGACGTCAGGTGCGGCATCAGCTGAAACGACTGGAACACGAAGCCAACCGCGCCGCTGCGCAATGCAGCGCGCTGGTCTTCGTCGAGTTCGGTGAGTTCGTGACCGAGCAGCCGAACCGACCCCGAAGTCGCGCTGTCCAAACCTGCCAGCAGGCCCAGCAACGTGGACTTGCCCGAACCGGATGCGCCGAGGATCGCCACACTGCTGCCCGCCTCGATCGAAAGATCGATATGATCGAGGATCGTCAGTTCGCCTGTCGCATCCTTAACCCTCTTGCACAAACCCCGCACTTCGATGACTGGATCGGATTTCTTTTGCATGGTGAAGCACAGGTTAAAAGTGCACGCTGCGGCGCTGGCCACAGCACTCGGCGTCGCCGCATTCATGGCGACGGTGCCACTTGCTGCGGACGCAGCCAACACGGCCGCACCCGACAAGCCGGTGATTGTCGTGCTCGGCGACAGCATCTCCGCCGAGTACGGCCTGCCGCGCGACACCGGCTGGGTCGCGTTGATGCGTCGGCGGCTCGCCGACGAGCGCCTCGATTATAACGTTGCAAATGCAAGCATCAGCGGCGATACCACGAGCGGCGGACGCGCACGCTTGCCCGCGCTGATGCAGCGCCTGAAGCCGGCCATCGTAATCGTCGAACTCGGCGCGAACGATGCATTGCGCGGCGTCCCGCTCGCAACCACCGAAGACAACCTTCGGACGATTATCGAACAGGCCCAGCAGGCCCATGCCCAGGTCGTGCTGGTCGGCATGTATGTACCGCCAAATTACGGCATGGACTATACGCAAAAGTTCCACGGCATCTACGGCGATCTTTCGAAGCAGTTCCGCGTGCCGTTGGTGCCGTTCCTGCTGGCTGGAATCGAGAACAGGCCGGACATGTTCCAGGCCGACCAGATCCACCCTAAGCAGGAGGCACAACCCACGTTGTTGAACAATGTGTGGCTCACATTGAAGCCGCTACTTCGCCCCCCTTCGGCTCAATGAGACGTTTGCTCACAACTTGTTTCCGGATCGGGGGGAACACGGTCTTGCTTTGGCGATCTGACACTATCGCCTGACCTTGAAAAACCAGCTCTATTTGAGCGATTTTGGAGGGAGATAACGTGAAATACTTACCACTTATCGCGTTGACCGCGGCAATTTCTGCCTGCGCCGCGCAACCGCCGGCGGGTGTCCAGACCATCGGCCAGACACACCTGGCGCCGAAAGACGTAGCGCAATGCGTCGAGCACAAATGGGCGGACAAGTCTCAGCAGCAGGTCGTGTCGCAGGACGTGCTGGCCAACCATCAGTCCGTGGACATTTATGTCCCCGGCCAGCAGCCGCCTAACGGCGCCGCCGCTATCGTCCGTCCGGCCTATACCGGCGTGGGCTCATGGGTCGGCTACCGCCCGGCAGCCGGCGCAACCGGTGGCGATGCGACAGCCGATATTGACGCCTGCCTGTAACGCTGTAGCGCGCATTGTCGATTGATGGCGCGCGGTTTTCGTCAAACTTTTCGCCAAACAAAGAGCCCCGCTAGTGCGGGGCTTCTTGCTTCCAACAGCTGTGAGCTACCGCGCCTGGTCAATCGCCGGTGGGCTGCCCGGCCGAGTCCAGCGCTCCGTAAAACTTGATCTTCGCACGGGAACGCAGCGCATCGACGTACGCTTCGACCTGCGATTGCGCGTTGACCTGCGCGATTTGCTGCTGCGCAGCTACGAGGCGCTGCGGGTCAGCCGAGTTGCCTGGCACCACCGAATTCACGCGATAGACTGCGTAACCGTCGTCGCCGAGATCGACACCAACGTAGGCCGGCAGCTTTTGCGCGTCCGCCTTGTAGATCGCGCTGAGCGCTACAGGCGGGACGCCTTGCGCGACGTTGCGCGATACCTTCAGCGCTGACGAGAAACCTCCGGTCGACTTCGACTTCTCCAGTTCAGCAAGCTTCGCCACACCTTCCTTGCGAGCCATCTCGGCGGATTGCAGGGCAATGACCTTCTGACGTACGGCGTCCTTGACGGCATCGAGCGCCGGCACGGCAGCGGCCTTGTAATCGGTCACATGCGCGGCGATCAGCGTGCTATTGCCGACGTCGATTGCCTGCGTATTATTTTTCGCCTTCGTCGCGTCGCTCGAAAACACCGCAGCAAGAAACTTCGGGTTGTTCAACGGGCTGTCGGGCGGCAGCTTCGGATTTGGTTGCGGCGTCACCGTGGCGGTCTGGATCTGCAGTTTGTACTTGTCCGCCGCGGGCTGCAGACTCTTGGCCTGTTCGTACACCGTCGACGTGAAGCCTTCCGAATCGTCGGTGAATGCCTTGGCGGCCTGCTGGGTTTTCAGGTCCTTCGCGATCGAATCCTTCACTTCGTCGAACGGCCTCGTGACCGACGGCTTCACATCCGTCACCTTGACGATGTGATAACCGAAATCCGTCTGCACGAGATCGCTGATTTCGTCTTTCTTCAGCTTAAACACGGCGTCATCGAACGCCTTGCCGCCCGCGATCATGCCGGGACCAAAGTAGCCGAGATCCCCGCCCTTCGACGCCGAACCCGGATCCTGCGAGTTCTGCGCGGCGATCTGGGCAAATTGATCCGGATGCGCCCTGACCTGGGCGAGCAACGCTTCGGCCTTCTGCTTCGCCTTTTCCCTGTCGGCCGCGCTTGCATCCTTCGGCACAGCGATCAGGATATGGCTCGCGCGCACTTCGCCGTCGGTACGGTAATGTGCAATGTTGTCGTCGTAGTATTTCTTGATGTCTGCGTCGCTCACCGGCACAGCTGCTGCGAGCGCGTCGGGCGACAGCACCAGATACTGGATCGTCGCCGTTTCAGGCGTGGCGAACTCGGTGCGATGCGCGTCGTAGTAGGCCTGAATCTGCGCGTCGGTCGGCCGCACTTTCGCGGCGTAGTCTTTTGCGTGGAACGCGAGACCCTGCACTTCGCGCTGCTGCTCTGCGAGCTCCGTCAAGTGCTGTGCGAGCGTCTTCGACGTGAACGCGCTGGACTCGATGGTGGCCGGCAGCTGCTGTGTAGCAAGGCTGTAGCGCACGCGTTCGTCGTACTGTTCTGGCGTCATGCCCTGCATGGCCAGCAACTGCTTGTAGCGATCGACGTCGATCGAACCGTCGGCATTCTTCAGCGACGAAATGACCGGGTCGGCGAGCAAGGTACGGCGCACTGCGTCGTCCGAAGCGGTCAGATGCAGACGCTGCGTCTCATCGGTAAGTACGCGCTGCTGAATCAGGCCGTCGAGCATGTCGCGGCGACGCTCCGGCGTATCGAATGACTGCATGTCGAACTGGGCGCCGAGTACCTGGCGCGCACGATCAAGCTGCTGACGCATTGCGTTGTCGTATTCGACGCGCGTGATCTTGTGACCATTGACGCTCGCGACGTTGGCGCTCTCGTCAAAGAAGCCACGAAAGCCCTGAATACCTACAAATCCCAACCCCGGCAAAATGACAAGGATGAGCATGAACATCATCAGGCGCTGGTGATTGCGGAAAAAATCGAGCATGCGTGAGGGTTGGCCAAAAACAGAACGCCCGATATTACAACAGTGGGCAATAAAAAAGGCGAACCGGAGTTCGCCTTTCGAAAATACTGGCGGAGTGGACGGGACTCGAACCCGCGACCCCCGGCGTGACAGGCCGGTATTCTAACCGACTGAACTACCACTCCATTTTACTGCTGCTGGCTGGCCACTACAGAACCGGAAACTGGTGGGTGCTGAGAGGCTCGAACTCCCGACCTACGCCTTGTAAGGGCGCCGCTCTACCAACTGAGCTAAGCACCCGTTCCGCGATTCATCGCTGCCATTCACCAACTGTTCGCTAATCCGAGGTTGCTTTTACAGGACCCCCAACCAACGAGCCAATTAGTTTAGCGCATCTTTCAGCGCTTTACCAGGCCTAAATTTGGGCACCTTGGCTGCCTTGATCTTGATCGCGGCGCCGGTGCGCGGGTTGCGGCCCGTGCGTGCCGTGCGCTTGCCCACGGCGAACGTGCCGAAGCCGACCAACGTGACCGAACCACCCTTCTTCAACGTGCCTTTGACACCACCGATCACTGCATCGAGCGCACGTCCTGCAGCAGCCTTCGAAATATCAGCTTGTTGTGCAATGTGGTCGATCAATTCCGTCTTATTCATTCCAGCCCCCGAGAATGTTATTGGGCAATCGTGGTAGCGCCACTGGCGCCGGGATATAAGCAGGCAAGGCACACAGCGCCGAGCCAGCTAATTAGAATTGGCCGAAACCCTTGTGTCAAGCGGGGTTGAGCCTGATCGGGGCGTATATTCTCAGGGAGTTTTGTGACGGAATCTTGCGACCAATCGATGCAAATGCAACTAATTCTGGCCCGAGGAAAGAGGATGACACGAGCGATCGAGACGGCGTCCTGATGCCGCACTGCAGCACAAAACATGGGTCGAGGTGCCCTTCAGAATCTTCGGGATTCGGAATCGGGCAGTACTCCTTCGCCCCATCAGGCTGGACAGGGGACTTGCACCCCAAGATATTGCGCATGCTCGGCGCACCAATAAAAAAACCCGCGGCTTCGCCGCGGGTTTCAGGTACGACGGGAACAGCCTGTATCAGTGCTTCACAACTTCAGTTGCGGGATCCTTGGCAGCTTCGGCCACCGGCGCCGCCTTCGGCTCTTCGTCCGGCAGCGGTTGCGGCGCACGTTCGAGCGCAAGTTCAAGCACCTTGTCGATCCAGCGGACCGGCACGATTTCGATCGCGTTCTTCACGTTGTCCGGAATTTCCGTCAGGTCCTTGACGTTCTCTTCCGGGATCAGCACCAGCTTGATGCCCCCACGATGCGCCGCCAGCAGTTTTTCCTTCAGGCCGCCGATCGGAAGCACTTCGCCGCGCAACGTGATTTCGCCCGTCATCGCGACATTGGCACGCACGGGAATGCCGGTCAACACCGACACCAACGCAGTCGTCATCGCGATACCGGCCGAAGGACCGTCTTTTGGCGTCGCGCCTTCCGGCACGTGGATGTGAATGTCCTGCTTCTCGAACGCCTCGTCCTTGATGCCAAGACGACGCGACCGCGAACGGACCACCGAGCGCGCTGCCTCGACGGATTCCTTCATCACGTCACCGAGCGAACCCGTACGGATCACGTTGCCTTTACCCGGCATGACAGCAGCTTCGATCGTTAGCAGATCGCCACCGACTTCCGTCCACGCGAGACCCGTGACCTGGCCGACCTGGTTATCCTTCGCGGCCAGACCAAAGTCGTATTTGCGCACGCCGAGGAAGGTATCGAGGTTGCTGCCGTCGACCTTCACTGCGCCTTCCGCCTTCTTAAGCAGAAGCATCTTCACGACCTTGCGACAGATCTTCGAGATTTCACGCTCGAGCGAGCGGACACCTGCTTCACGCGTGTAATAACGAATGATGTCGCGGATCGCCGTTTCCGTCACATCGACCTCACCATCCTTCAGGCCGTTGTTCTTCTTCTGCTTCGGCAGAAGATAACGTTGCGCGATGCTGACCTTCTCGTCTTCCGTGTAACCCGACAGCCGGATGACTTCCATCCGGTCGAGCAGCGGCGGCGGGATGTTCAGCGAGTTCGACGTCGCGACGAACATCACATCCGATAGGTCGAAATCGACCTCGACGTAGTGATCGGCGAAGGTATGGTTCTGTTCCGGATCAAGCACTTCCAGCAATGCGGACGACGGATCGCCGCGGAAATCCTGCCCCATCTTGTCGACTTCGTCGAGCAGGAAGAGCGGATTGCGCACGCCGACCTTGGTCAGGCTTTGCAGGATCTTGCCGGGCATCGAACCAATGTACGTACGGCGGTGACCGCGAATCTCAGCTTCGTCGCGCACGCCACCTAGCGCCATGCGTACGAACTTGCGGTTCGTCGCACGCGCAATCGACTGACCAAGCGACGTCTTGCCGACGCCCGGAGGTCCAACGAGACACAGGATCGGCGCCTTCACCTTGTCCACGCGCTGCTGGACCGCGAGATACTCGAGAATGCGTTCCTTCACCTTCTCGAGACCGAAGTGATCTTCGTCGAGCACGCGTTCAGCATTTGACAGGTCGTTATTGACCTTGCTCTTCTTGCGCCACGGCAGGCCGATCAGCGTATCGATGTAGTTGCGCACAACCGTTGCTTCTGCCGACATCGGCGACATCAGTTTGAGCTTTTTCAGCTCGGCGTCGGCCTTCTTCTTGGCTTCCTTCGGCATGCGTGCGGCCGTGATGCGCTTCTCGAGCTCTTCGAGATCCGCACCTTCTTCGCCTTCGCCCAGTTCCTTCTGGATTGCCTTGACCTGCTCGTTCAGGTAGTACTCACGCTGGCTCTTTTCCATCTGACGCTTGACGCGCCCACGGATGCGCTTTTCCACCTGCAGGATGTCGATTTCGGCTTCGAGTTGCGCGAGCAGATGCTCAAGGCGCTCAACGACCGGGAACATCTCGAGGATGTGCTGCTTCTGGTCGAGCTTCAGCGGCAGATGCGCGGCGATCGTGTCGGCCAGACGCCCTGCTTCGTCGATGCCCGAAAGCGACGTAAGAATTTCCGGCGGGATCTTCTTGTTCAGCTTCACATACTGATCGAACTGCGACACGATCGCGCGACGCAGCGCTTCAGTTTCAGCGCTGTCGGCGTGGTCGGGTTCGAGAGGCATGACTTCGCACGAAAACTGGGTTTCCTGTTCTTCGATCGAGAGCGTTTTCGCGCGCTGAAGACCTTCGACAAGCACCTTCACGGTGCCATCGGGCAGCTTCAGCATTTGCAGGATGTTAGCGACACACCCTACTTCGTACATGTCCTTTTCAGTCGGCTCATCTTTCGCAGCCGTTTTCTGGGCGACGAGCATGATGTGCTTGCCGCCTTCCATCGCTGCTTCGAGAGCCTTGATCGACTTCGGGCGGCCTACGAAGAGCGGAATCACCATGTGCGGGAAGACTACGACATCACGCAGCGGGAGCAGCGGGAGCGTAGTGCGTTCCGGCGGAAGGAGTTGGGTTCCTGACATTTCATTTCCCCATGAGTGGAATCAGTTCGTTCGGTAGGTGAGGCCAGCAAAAAAGATTGCAAGGCCTCCGCGTGTGGGAAAAGTTCAGTGACTCCAAAAAAACACAATCCATCCTGGCCACAAGATAAACGAAAAAGCCGTTCACGTCGCCATGAACGGCTTTTTTGCAGAACCCGGAAAGCCGATCAATTCGAACCCGCGACCTTGGGCGCGTCTTCGTAGATCAGCAACGGTTTGCCGTCGCCGTCGATGACGTTGTCGTCGATGATGACCTTGCTCACACCCTTCATCGTCGGCAACTCGTACATCACATCCAGCAAGGCCTGTTCCAGGATCGATCGCAGACCCCGGGCACCTGTTTTGCGGCGGATCGCCTTGCGGGCAACTGCCTGCAGCGCGGCCGGACGAATCTCCAGTTCGACCCGCTCCATGTTGAACAGCTTGTGGTACTGCTTGATCAGCGCGTTCTTCGGTTCGACGAGGATTTTCATTAGCGCTGCTTCGTCGAGCTTGCCGAGCGTAGCCACCACCGGCAGACGCCCAATCAGTTCGGGAATCAGGCCAAACTTGATCAGATCTTCCGGCTCCACTTCGCGCAGCACTTCGCCAGCGTCGCGGTCCTGCTTGCTCTTCACGCTCGCACCAAAGCCGATACCCGTCTTTTCCGTGCGGTCGACAATGACTTTCTCGAGACCGTCGAATGCGCCGCCACAAATGAACAGGATGTTGGTCGTATCGACCTGGATGAAATCCTGGTTCGGATGCTTACGACCACCTTGCGGCGGCACTGATGCCATCGTGCCTTCGACCAGCTTCAGCAGCGCCTGTTGCACGCCTTCACCCGAGACATCGCGAGTGATCGACGGGTTATCGGATTTGCGGCTGATCTTGTCGATTTCGTCAATGTAGACAATGCCCCGCTGGGCCTTGTCGACTTCGTAATTGCAGTTCTGCAGCAGCTTCTGAATGATGTTTTCGACGTCTTCGCCAACGTAGCCGGCTTCCGTCAACGTCGTTGCATCGGCAATGACGAAGGGAACGTTCAGCAGACGCGCAAGCGTCTGCGCGAGGAGCGTCTTGCCGGAGCCCGTCGGGCCAATCAGCAGGATGTTGCTCTTCGACAGCTCGATTTCGTCCTTCTTGTCGAGATGCTTGAGGCGTTTGTAGTGGTTGTACACCGCCACCGCGAGAATCTTTTTCGCGCGCTCCTGGCCGATCACGTATTGATCGAGGATCTCGCGAATTTCCTGCGGACTCGGCAGATCGGACCTGGAAAGGCCGGTTTCCGTGCCCGAGCCAGCAGCCTCGTCACGGATAATTTCGTTGCAGAGGTCGATACATTCATCGCAGATGAATACCGACGGTCCGGCAATCAGCTTCTTGACCTCATGCTGACTCTTGCCGCAGAACGAGCAATACAACAGCTTCTCGCTGTTAGAACCTTTTTTGTCCGCCATAAATGTATGAGCCTCCGGACACTCAATGACATGATACGCCGTTTGCCCCAGCCTCGCAGTTGGGCTGGGACGATGCGCAAAAGCTGGGACGACGTTTTCGCAGTAGGCGCTCAGGGACGGGTCAGCTACATTTAAAGGACTTTACTCTGACCCCTGCCCTGATTTGGGGCATACGCACCAAATCAAGGACGCTTGTGCAGCACCTGGTCAACGAGACCATAGGCCTGTGCGTCGTCACCGGACATGAAATTATCGCGATCAGTGTCGCGAGCGATACGCTCGACCGGCTGCCCCGTGTGGTGCGCAAGCAGCTGGTTCAGACGCTCCTTCAGGTACAGGATTTCGCGTGCCTGGATCTCGATGTCCGATGCCTGCCCCCGTGCGCCACCCAGCGGCTGGTGAATCATTACTCGCGCGTTCGGCAACGCGAAACGCTTGCCCTTTGCGCCTGCCGCCAGCAGAAACGCGCCCATGCTGGCCGCAAGGCCCATGCACAGCGTCGAAACGTCCGGCTTGATGAACTGCATCGTGTCGTAAATGGCCATCCCGGCTGACACGGAACCACCCGGGCTGTTTATGTAAAAGCTGATGTCCTTGTCCGGATTCTCGCTTTCGAGGAACAGCAACTGTGCCACGACGAGGTTGGCGGTCTGGTCGTTCACTTCGCCGACGAGAAACACCACTCGCTCCTTCAGCAGACGCGAGTAGATGTCATACGAGCGCTCACCACGCCCGCTTGTTTCCACGACGATCGGAACAAGTCCGAGCGCCTGCGCTTCGAGATCCCGCGGCGCGTGGGAGGCCAACGTGTCCAGCAATTGAGCGCGAAAGGTCATGCAATGGATCCTTGTCTGGAAATGTTCTAGTACGTGAGGCAAGTGAGTACGACAACCCGCGTTTCAAGCCCCGCGGCACGCCGGACATAAAAAAACGGCGTGCTGGCCGTCGCTCCGACAGCCGGCACGCCGTTGCAGCGACGCTTACGACTGCGCCGTTGCGCTTGCCAGTTCTTCGAAGCTCACTTCCTTGTCCGTCACCTTGGCCTTGTTGAGGACGAAATCGACGACATTGGCTTCAACGACGTACGCTTCCATTTCAGCAAGGCGCTGCTGGTTCGAATAATACCAGCGGACGACTTCCTTCGGGTCTTCGTAGCTTTTGGCGAATTCGTCGACTTCGGCACGAATCTGCTCCGGCTTCGCCTGCAGTTCGTTCGCCTTCACGAGTTCGGCCAGCACGAGACCCAGCTTCACGCGACGCTCGGCCTGTTCCTTGAACATTTCTGCCGGGATCGGCGCGTCTGCCGCGTTCGGCACGCCACGCTGCTGCAGATCCTGACGGGCCATTTCGACGAGACGTTGCTGATCCTGTTCGATCAGCGCGTTCGGCACGTCCAGTTCGGAAATCTTCAGGAGCGCGTCCATCACCTGGTTCTTGACGATGGCCTGCGTGCGGCGCTTCGCTTCGCGTTCGAGGTTGTCCTTGATCTCGGCGCGCATCTTCGTCAGATCGCCGTCTTCGATGCCGAGCGATTTAGCGAATTCAGCGTCGATTTCCGGCAGGTGCGGCCATTCGATCTTCTTCATCGTGATCGCGAACTGGGCCGTCTTGCCGGCCACATCCTTGCCGTGATAGTCCTCAGGGAAGCTGAGGTCAAATTCGCGCGCTTCGCCGGCCTTCAGGCCCAGCGCAGCCTTTTCGAATTCCGGCAGCATACGGCCTTCGCCGAGCACGAAGGCGAAGTCGTCTGCGCTACCGCCCTGGAACACTTCACCATTGATCTTGCCGGCGAAGTCGACCGTCACGCGGTCGCCGTCTTTCGCTGCCGTGTCGGCACCGCCGTCTCCGTGTTCGCCGGCTTCGCCACGTGCGTGGAAGTGCACGCGCTGCTTGCGCAGGATGTCCAGCGTGCGGTCGACTTCAGCTTCGCTGATGGCCGTCGTGGTGCGCTCGATTTCGGCCGTGGCGACGTCGCCCAGTTTCACTTCCGGATAGACCTCGAAGGTCGCGTCGAACGCGTAGTCGCCTTCTGCGACGTCAGTCTTCGGTGCAAAGCTCGGCTGGCCGGCCACGCGCAGGTTCTCGGCGCGGCTGATGTCGAAGAATTCCTTGCCAACCTTGTCGCTCAGCACTTCGGCTTCCACCTGGCCCGAATACTGTTGCGTCACCATCTTGAGCGGCACCTTGCCCGGGCGGAAACCCGGCATGCGCACGTTCTTTGCGATCTGGCGGATACGCGAATCCACTTCCTTCTGCACAGCATCCTTCGGCAGGGAAATCGTCACGCGGCGTTCGAGCTTGCCGAGGTTCTCAACAACGTTAGCCATGGCTTCAATCGTCCTAAAATTATTCGAGCGAATCAGTTATCTTTGCCGTGCCGCCTGTCGATGTCTGCCTTGCAGGGCCTGCCTTGCGAAGTCGCAAAGCAGACTTGCGTTGCATCAATCGCGCGCCTGTCGCCGCGGGCTCTCAGGCCGCCAGCAGCACGGTTTGGGTCAGAAGAGCCGAATATTTTAGCAAACTATTTGCGCGCCTAGCCGGGATTCGACGTTTGCGCGCCTTTTCGCGCTGATTTCGGCCGGCGAGGTGCACAGTCCGGGCGGTTGCGGCACGGCGATTCCGCACTCGATGCCCGCTATGCCGCCCGCGTTATTCAGCCGCCGCCGCTGTGCTGCTAAGCTATCGCACGCGGCCGGATGCAGTCACAGCCGAACCAGCTGCCCGAGATTCGCCACCATCCCAACCATCAAGAGACACCATGCCTAAGCCGCCGTCCACGCCCGTCGTCGTTATCGCTCCCGATTCCTTCAAAGGCTCGCTCGGTGCCGAGCAGGTCGCCGAGGCCATCGCAACCGGCGTGCAGCGCGCGCGGCCAGAGGCCGTCGTACGCATCTGCCCGATGGCCGACGGCGGCGAAGGCACGCTCGACGCCATGCTCGCCCGCGGCGGCGAGCGCCGCAAGCTGACGGTATGCGGTGCAGCGGGACCGGTGCGCGAAGCGGCGGCCGGATTGCTCGCGGACGGCAGCGCGATCATCGAAACGGCGGAAGTCGTCGGCATCACGGATCCTGTCGGCATGGGCGTGCCAGTCGAAGCGCGCAGCACGCGCGGCATGGGCGAAGCGATCCGCGCACTTCTCGACGCCGGCGTGCGGCGCTTTTTCGTGGCGCTTGGCGGTAGCAGCACCAATGACGGCGGCGCGGGTCTGCTCGCCGGTCTCGGCATGAAACTGTTCGACGCACAAGGACAGGAACTGGAGCCGAAGCCCGAGGAGCTGTCGAAGGTCGCGAGCGTGGACGTGTCGCAACTCGACGCGCGGCTCGCCGAGGCGACGTTCATCGGCATGTCCGACGTCGACAACCCGCTCAACGGCGAGCACGGCGCGACGGCCGTGTTCGGTCCGCAGAAAGGGGTGCAGCCCGACCAGATCGCGACGATCGATGCTGCGCTCGCGCACTTTGCGGATCTGCTCGAACCTGCGCTGAACCGTGCTGCACGTAACGAGCCAGGTGCGGGCGCGGCGGGCGGTCTGGGCTTCGCGTTGCATATGCTCGGCGCACAGTTTCAGCCCGGCGCAGAAGTTGTCGCGCAGCAGATCGGCCTCGATGCGGCGCTCGAAGGCGCGAACTGGTTGATCACCGGCGAAGGCCGCTCGGACGTGCAGACGCTGCACGGCAAGGCGCCCTTCATCGCCTGCCGCCACGCGCAGGAGGCCGGCGTGCCGGCCACGCTGCTGTCAGGCGCCGTCGACTCCGCGGCGCTGTCGCGCCTCACGGAACACTTCACGGGTTGCTTTTCGCCAGCACCGGGGCCGATCACGCTCGACGTAGCGATCCGCGACGCCGCACGCCTGCTGGCGAACGAGGCCGAGCAGCTTACGCGACTGAAATTCGGCACGCGTTGACCCGCCCGGCGGATGCGGCAACAATCACATCGCCACGACCGCATCCACTCACCCCGGGAGCACCATGAAGGCATCCGCCAAAGCCGGACTCGAACAGTTTCTGACGTATCGCCTGCATGTACTGAACAAGCTCGCTGAACGCGGTATCAGCGAGCGTTATCAGGACAAGCTCGACGTCACCCTGCCTGAAGCGCGCGTCATTGCTTCGGTAGGTTCGTTCGGGCCATTCTCCATCATGGACCTGGCGCGGCATGCGAACCTCGACAAGAGTCAGGCAAGCCGCGCGGCCGAGGCGCTCATCAGGCAGGGACTCGTGCAGCGGCAGGCAAGCGTGGAAGATGGGCGGGTGGTACTGGTTTCACTCACGGCCGAAGGACGGGCGCTCTACAAAAAAGTGATGCCGATCGCGCGCAAGTGGAACGTCGATTTGTTCGACTGTCTCGATGACAAGGAAAAAGTCATGCTTGGCGAGGCGCTCGACAAGGTAATCGAAAGCGTGCTGGCGCGCCAGGGATGATTGCCGACAGGCGGCGCCGCCGGGCACTGCGGGCGATGAGGCCGCGCGCGGCACGCCCGCCGTTCAGCGCCGGAAGCTGACTGTTCCTGGTCCAATCCGGCCAGCGAAAGCCCCTTCAAAGCCCACTGTTCGACGCCCGTTGACGCAGCAATCCGAGAACCGCGTCGCAGAACGGTGTCGGCACACCGAGCCGGTGGCCAAGTTCGGGAAACACCCCCAGTATCGGACCGATCTCGAGCGGGCGGCCGTCTTCGAAATCCTGCAGCATCGAGGTTTTGAACGCACCGAGTTTGCGCGTCCCCGCGACCCGCTCCGCCGCCTCCATACGCGTCGACAGACCCAGTCGCCTGCCGATGGCGTCAGCCTCCTCCATCATCCGCAACACCAGCGCGTGCGTGAGCGGATCTTCGAGCAACTGATCGGCCGTCGAACCCGTCAACGCACTCAACGGATTCATGTTCATGTTGCCCCACAGCTTGACCCAGATTTCCGTGCGGATGTCGTCGGATACGGCGACTTCGAAGCCGCCCTCGCGCAGTGCCGTGGAGAACGCGTTCGCCTGCGCGGAGAGCGCCGGAGCCGGTGCGCCAACGATCAGATGATTGCCGCGGCCGCGCCGGATCACGCCGGGTGCGTCGGTCGACGAGGACAGATGCACGACGCAGCCGATTGATTGCGCCGGCGGCAATGCGGCCGACACTCTGCCATCAGGGTCCACCGCCTCGATATGCTGGCCGGCGAGCGGCCCTTGCATGCCGCTCAGAAACCACCACGGCAAGCCGTTCATCGCGGCGACGATCACCGTTTGTGGCCCGATCATCGGCCGCAGGCTCGCGGCGACGGCCGGCAACACCTGAGCCTTCAGCGCGACGACCACGAAGTCCTGCAGGCCAAACGTAGCGGCATCGTCGTCGGCCACAACCCGCGCGACAGTCTCGCTTTCTTCACCGACGATGCGAATACCATCCGCGCGAAGCGCATCGAGCGTCTTGCCGTGTGCGAGGACGCTCACGGCGTGGCCGGCGCGCACGGCCGCCGCGGCGATCAACCCACCGATCGCGCCTGCACCCACCACGGCTGTCCTGATTTGCTGCCCACCCATGACCGCGTTACTCCCTGTATGACTGATCGATACGATCGACCTGACGCAACAGCGCGCCAAGCACATCCTCACCCGCACCATAGCGCGGATCGAACTGCAACGCATCGCGCGTGCAACGCGCCGCGACCTCGTCAGGAATGTGGCGCGCCGCCCCTAGCGCAGCGCTCGCGAGCTGCACTTCGCAGGCGCGGTTGAGCGTCCAGAGCCGCACGAAGGCCTGTGCAATCGTCTCGCCGATCGCAAGCAGGCCGTGATTGCGCAGAATCATCAGTGGCTTGCCGCCGAGATTCGCGACCAGTCGCGGCCCCTCGTCAGGACGCACGGTAATGCCCTCGAAATCGTGATACGCAACCATACCGTGTAGTTGCGCTGAATAGAAGCTGGCGTTCTCCAGCCCGATCTCCGAGCACGCAACTGCCAGCCCCGCTGTGGTATGCGTGTGCATGACGCAATGGGCGTCAGGCAGTAAGCGATGAATTGCTGCGTGCACGACAAAACCGGCAGGATTCACCCGGCATGCCGACTCACCGACGATGCGTCCGTCCAGATCGACGCAGACCAGATTCGACGCATTCACCTCGGCGTAATGGAGCCCGAACGGGTTGATGAGAAAGTGCGAATTCGGGCCGGGCAGCCGGACCGTAATGTGGTTGTAGATCAGTTCGGTCCAGCCAAGCATCGCGAACACGCGATAGGTGCCGGCCAGTTGGACGCGCAGCGCCCGCTCACCCTCTGCATCCGAACTAGCGCTGGTGGAATGCGGAATACCGACGGCTGACATCACTGCCTCCTAACACATGACCGCGAGCGCCTGAAATTATCTTCGGCGTGTCAGCGCAGGATAGGAGAATCTGGTTGCATGCGCAACCAGTTGAACCCGCCACACGACCGGATGTCCCCATTGCCGGTGACATCATTGGAGCCAGGTCACGTGAGCCATGCCGCGCCGGTCAGTCGTCGATTGCAGGCGCCGCGCCGCGCGGGAAGCGAACTTGCGATCGTGCCAGGGTCGAGGGGTGTGCAGGTAATCCGGGCATGCCTGAGCGGCGTGCCTGCCACCCGGAACAGGCGGCACGATCCACGACGTAGCGCCCTTGAAACCGCAATCGATCCTGGTCCGACATTCTGGCCAGAACGATCGCTCGTCCCGCGCTGCCGGCCATAACGGACCGCAGGACGGCTTATGCGAGCGACATCACAAAAGCAGTGATGTTTCTCGATCAAGGTCCGCCGCGAAGGCGTAAGCTCGATCCAGGCGAGTGAAAACAGGCGCGGCGTTGATGTTGATCACCGGCTCCGTGTCTGAAAGCAGCCTGTCGCGGCGACGCAACACAAAGAGCTGCGCAAGACGGCGGCGGAAACACGCGAATCGCGTATCCGCGACGCAGACCTGCATCGTTTGAAACGCGCGCGCAGGTAATGCTTAACGGGAGTTTGACAATGGTTACCGCAGCGGTTGTTGTATTTATCGTAAAGTTCTGGCCCGCGATCATCGGCGTGATCGGTCTCTCGGGTGCGGCCCTGTTTGGCTGGCTTAAGACGAAGCCCTCTCATCGGCCCGATTTGCAGACATTCGAGGCCACCCTCCTTGCCCCGAAGCCAGGCATCGACTTGCGCGATGCCGCATCGCAGGCGAAATCCGGGAAGACTCAGCCGCGGAGCCCGAGGAAGAGGGAAATAAACGAGGGTGCGGGTCGGCTTTGATACGTTTGACAGCCTGTCACCTTCGGACAGACTGCCGGTTACCTGTCAAAACCGGCCGCGATGCGTCGCAGCCGTGCCCGCTGCCGCGATTGTCGCTTTGAGCTTTCTCATCGGTCTTGCGGATCACCATCCGCCGCGCAGCCTGTCTCGGCCCAGCGACGATCAGGCCTGCTTCTCCGCCGCCTCCGGCTTCGGCGCCCTCGCTGCGCGAGCCGCCTTCAGTCGCAGCGCACGCGTCGCATCGGGCGCCAATACGTTGCCCGCTTCGCCGCCCGTGAGGTCGACTCGTGCAGCCCCTTCGACGAGGCATGCCCAGTAGCGGCTTCCGCGGCACCATGTCCTGAGCGCATCGCGCAATTCCGCCTCGCTTAACGCGAGTTCCTGCGCGTGCTTCATCAGGTCTTCGAAAATACCGATCTTGAGCGGCACCTTGGGCGCCGGATTCTTCGGAAATGCCTGCGGGAATCGCTTTTGAAGCTTCGCGATCGTCAGCACCACCGGGTCGACCGGCTTCGACCGCGCCTCGGGCGCAGCCCGGCGTGCGCGAGGCGCCTTAACCGCCGGCTTGGGGTCGGTTTTTTTCGCGAGTTGATCTCTCAATGCGGCAAGTTGTTCGAAGCCCATAGCACACAGCCAATGACAAAAGAGGATCGATTGTATCAGTCTGCGTGCATTTTCCCGCGTCTTCCCTCGAGGCGCAGCAACGCTGCGCGTCAAAACGGCCCTCCCCGTTCGGCGGGATAGAGCGTCACAAAATCGTCGCATTCGAACTGGCGACGCATCCTCCGTTCGCAGCGCGAGACGCTTCGGCCAGCTATCCCGGTGATCGGGCGCCAATACCGGTTGCAATGTTCAGCAAAACGGCGGCATAAAGAGGTCTGCTGGGCGCTTACTCGCGCATCGAAATAGTTTTGAATTTCGACTCGATTGATCGAATTGTTGACTAAGTTATACGAAATATTGTTCACGACGTCGATGCGACGGACTGGGTTCCTGAATGAGGTCGTCGGTAGGCGTGACGGTTGAAACGAAATGAAATTTTTGTCGCAACGAGGCTTGGGCGTTACCTGGCACGAACATCTTGCAAATTCGTTCAGGATGCACTTCAGTGAAGGTACGCAAATTTTCTGGCTTCGAGCACGGCTAGCTGGGACACCTAAGACCAACAAACAATTTCAAGGTCAGGCACCATGACCTCATCGTCGGAACAAAGGCTTTCCCCTGGGACGCTCATTTCGCTCATCCCGCTCGTTGTCGGCTCAATCGCCGGCGCCGGCATTGTTCCACGTGCCTCCGCATTCGGACGCGCGACCGATGGCCTGGGCGCGCTGGTTGGCTGGATGATCGCCAGTGTGGCGATTTCGATGCTGGCGTTCGTCTTTCTGAGACTCGCTCGACTCAAACCCGAACTCGACATCGGTGTCCACGCGCATGAAAAGGATCGTTTCGGAGACGAACCTGACTTCACCGCGGCGCAGGGCTTCCGGGCTGGAAGCTGCGTTTGCAACGTCTCCTGCCGGCTATTCATCACATCGACGCTGGACCCGTTCTCCCTGGGCTTCGGCAATGACAGTACGGTCACACCCCGCGCGGCGTGATGCTTGCCGCGCGCCGCGCAAGAAGTCACTGTGCCCTGCCCGATGCATCTGACCTTTCACTGTATCTGGAGAAACAGCAATGGATCGACGGACGCTCCTCTTCGCAATGACGCTGGTCGCCGCGGTATCGCTGGCACCGGCGCCCGCCGTCTTCGCTGAAAACGGGGAGCCGCCTCCCCTCCCTGCCAATCAGCCGGAGCCTGGTGCGCGGGAGCGAAGCCCACGTCGGCCGCCACCACTTAAGGGACAGGCCCAACCACCGCAGCCGCGGGTAGAAGCAGGCGCACAGCGCCCTTACTTCGTGTGGATTCCAGGTCGTTGGCAGTGGAGAGACGGCAACTTCGAATGGATACCTGGGATCTGGAGCGAGGGTAGGCCAGGCTGGCGCTGGCGCCCGGGACGATGGACACCCGAACACGATGCCTGGGAATTCTCGGACGGCCGCTGGGTTCCGATTAACTAGCGTGCCTGTCCGTGACCAGCATCGGTTCATCGCATATCTGCGCCGGCATGGTCCGGTGATGCGCTGACGTGTTGCCGCGCAGTGACGCGACAATCAACGCGGCGACGGCACATCAAGGCCGCGCGAGCGCAAACGCGCCCCACTCAATCGCTTCGATGAACGAGAAAGAGGTCATTCATGTTCCCTCGCAAACCGGGCAATAAGGAAGCATCCGGCCATCCGTTCGCCTGCTTCTGCCAGAAGTCCGAGATCGAGTTTCTGAACAACCGGATCAGCGCGGATCTCTCGCGACGGGGCTTCGTTGCGGGCATGGCTGCCTCCATGTTGATGCTTGTCCTCCCGAAGCTCGCCAGCGCGCAGACGGCGCCCCCGCCCGTCAATCCCACACGCCCTGTCCTCTTCACGAACTTCCGGCTGTTCGACGGAATATCCGGCACGTTGCGCGACGGACTCTATCTGCTCGTGGATGGCAATCGCATCCACTCCCTGACGCACGGCAAACCTGCCGTGCCCGACGGCACGCAGGTGATCGACTTCGGCGGCCGCGTGCTGATGCCCGGTCTCATCGACATGCACTGGCATTCGATCATCGCAGCGCTCCCGATCCAGGTCGCGCTGAGCGCCGACGTGGGCTACCTCCATCTGGCCGCAAGCGCGGAGGCCGAGCGTACATTGATGCGCGGCTTCACCACGGTGCGCGATGCGGGCGGCCCTGCCTTCGCGCTGAAACAGGCAATCGACGAGGGACTCATATCGGGTCCGCGCATTTATCCTTCAGGCGCGATGATCACCACCTCGGGCGCTCATGGCGATTTTCGCGCGCTGTCGGATCTGCCGAGATCCGGCGGCAGGATCACCAGTTCGGAGCAAACGGGCGGCAGCATCATTGCCGACAACGCGGATGAAGTCCGCCTGCGCGTGCGTGAACAGTTCATGCAGGGCGCGTCGCAGATCAAGATCGTGGGCAGCGGCGGCGTTTCCACCCCTCGCAGTCCGCTGGACATGCTCACGTTCACCGAGCCCCAGTTGCGCGCAGCGGTGGAAACCGCCGAGGACTGGGACAGTTAGCTCCTGGTACACGCCTATCCGCCGCATGCCATCCAGCGATCGATCGCGGCGGGCGTCAAGTGCATCGAACACGGCCATCCTGATGGACGATGCAACGGCCAGCCTGATGGCGAAGAACGGCACATGGTTGAGCATTCAGCCGTTCTTGGGCGAGGAGGACTCCGTTCCGCTGACCGGTCCCACCCGGGACAAGATGCTCCAGGTTATCGCGGGTACAAACAACGCATACACGCTCGCAAAAAAAACACGGGATCAAGACGGCGTTCGGCTCGGACCTGCTGTTTTCGCCCGTGCTCGCCAGGCGCCAGGGCACCATGTTGACGCACCTGGTCCGCTGGTACACAGCAGCCGAAACGTTGAAGATGACCACGGCGGCCAATGGCCAGCTGCTCGTGCTGTCCGGACCACGCAATCCCTATCCCGGCAAGTTAGGGGTGGTGGAAGAAGGAGCGCTTGCCGATCTGTTGCTCGTCGATGGCAATCACGTTGAGAACATCGCGCTCGTCGCCGACCCGGAGAAGAACTTTCTCGTCATCATGAAGGACGGGAAGATCTACAAGAATGCACTCAGCGCGTAAGGCCCGGTGATCATGATCGTGATGGATCACTGCAGCCTTGACATGGGTCGCGTTGCCGGACAGGTGTCACCGTGTCCCGACGGGAGGTCTCAGCGCCATTCCGAAACGATTCGAGAGAGTTGGAGTGGGTGACGCCCGTTCCTGCATCGCACACGATAAGCGGACACAAGAAAGCCGCCACGTGGTTGGCGTCGGCGGCTCGCATGTCCGTACTACTTCAGTACGGCATTGCCATATCGTTCGCCACCTGTGCCCTGTCACCCACACGCAGATTGCCGAGATCGCGTTGCGTCACTGTTGCGAGCCGCCCGTCGTCGAGCCTTACGTTCACGCGGTAGATGGTCTCCGTACCGCTATTGGCCCGCCGTTCGAGCTGGTTGCCCGCCACACCGCCCGCGACGGCACCGCCGATAGTCGCAATCGTGCGGCCAGTACCGCCTCCGATCTGGTTGCCCAGCACACCGCCGGCCACGCCGCCGATCACTGTACCGAGCACACCGGAGCTGCCCGTCTGCTGCGTGACCGGTTCGATCGATTCGACGCGGCCGTAGAAGACGGACCCCACAGGCGCCTGCGAAACGCCAGGGGGAAGCGGTGCAGCAGGTGGCGGCGGTGCACATGCCGTCAATACGATCACACTCGCAACAACGCCGGACAGAGTCATGCCGTTCATCGAAGGTTCTCCTCACTGGAAACGAAAGCCCCCAGCACCATCATAAGAGATGCACGGCAAATGGAAAGTTTCCGGGCATCCGGACGCAGCATCGCGATTTATCGTCAGCTTTCTTGCGGGATGCTGCAATCTGCGCGAGTATCAGGGCATTGGGTCTAGTGGCGTACCGCGGAGAAACGACCACCACCGATCGCGGCGAATGGACGGAGGAATGTTTGTAGATCCCGGATCGAAGACTTCAAGACGGAGCATGCCGTGACAACGTCAAATACAGAAAAGCTTTCGTTGCGCGCGTTAATTGCGTTAGTCGTAGGTTCGATGGTCGGTTCGGGGATCTTCGCGCTCCCCGCTGCGTTTGCCCGTGCGACCGGCGGCTTCGGTGCGCTGATCGCGTGGCTCATCGCCGGCACCGGAATGCTGATGCTCGCGCTCGTGTTCCAGACGCTGTCGCGACGGCGCCCGGATCTCGATGCCGGCATCTACTCCTATGCGAAGGCCGGATTCGGAGAATATCTGGGCTTCAATTCCGCGTTCGGATACTGGGCCGGCTGCTGTCTTGCCGATGTCGCGTGCCTGATCCTGATCAAGTCGACGCTGGGCGCCTTTTTTCCCGTGTTCGGCGACGGCACAACCCCCGTCGCGCTCGTCAGTGCATCGATTCTGCTCTGGGCAGTGCACTGGCTGATACTGCGTGGCGTCCGTGAAGCTGCCTTCCTGAACACGGTCGCGACGATTGCGAAAATCGTCCCGATCTCCCTCTTCATCGTCTTTGTCCTGTTCGGCTTCAAGGCCGATGTCTTCGCGCTGAACTTCTGGGGCGGCGAAGGCCACGAGCTGGGCTCTCTCTTTCACCAGGTGCGCAGCACGATGCTCGTCACCGTGTTCGTCTTTGTCGGCATCGAAGGCGCAAGCGTGTACTCGCGCTATGCAAAGAATCGCAACGATGTCGGCATCGCCACCGTGCTCGGCTTCATTGGGGTTCTCTGTTTCCTCGTCCTGGTCACGATGCTGTCCTACGGCGTGCTGCTGCGGCCTGAACTCGGAGGGATCCGCAATCCGTCGATGGCTGGCGTGCTCGAAGCGGTCGTCGGTCCATGGGGCGCGGTGTTCATCAGCGTCGGCCTGCTGATATCCGTTCTGGGCAACTATCTGTCATGGTCGCTGCTTGCGGCGGAAATCCTGTTCGCCGCCGCGAAGAATGGCACCATGCCGGCATTTCTCGCCCGGGAAAACAGGAACAAGGCGCCACTTGCAGCGCTGGTGGTCTCCAATCTGCTGATCCAGATCTTCCTCATCGTCAGCCCCTTCGCGGAGTACGCGTTCCTGCTGGCGCTCAAGATGACCAGTGCGATGACGCTTGTGCCATACCTTCTGGTCGCCGCTTACGGAACGAAGCTCGCCTTGAGCGGCAAGACCTACGAGACCGATTCACATGAGCGCACGCTGGACCTCATATGCGGCGCGATCGCGACGCTCTACGCGGCCGGAATGATCTGGGCGGGCGGCATGAAATTCCTGCTGCTGTCGGCGATTGTGTATGCCCCGGGCTCCCTGCTGTTCTTCCTTGCGCGACGCGAACAAGGGAAGCCGTTATTCAACCTCGGGGAATGGCTGCTCTTCATTGTGCTTGTGATCGCAGCCTTCGGCGGCGCTTATGGTCTGGCTGCTGGTACCGTCACGATTTGATTCGCTGGCGCCGCCTCGGCCGGCAGCTTTGCAAGAATAGACAATTAGAGAACCCTTCCCGCAGTGCAACCGCAATGAGAGGGCATGAATGCGACGCACGACACTCAAGGTGGCAAAGATAAGCGGGCTGATCGTTGTCCTGCTGGTGATATTCGCGCTAGGTTTTCGCGCGTGGCATTCGCAGCGAGGGCCGGGCCTCTCGGTCTGGCATACCTACGTGCCGCGCGAAATGACGATCAAGGAAATGGACGCCGGCGACTGGAACGGCTACATGGCCGCGGAGAACCGCATATTCAACGACGTTCACACGAACGTCGTCGAAAAGCTGGACGCGGCCTCGCGCGTGCCGACAAACCGGTACTACGAGGGCTCGCCTATCTATCCGGAGCACTTTGACCAGAACTGGAACCGGTCATACGTTCTCGAACCGTCCGGCACGCCAGTCGGTGCAGTGGTGCTGCTGCACGGCCTCACCGATTCGCCCTACAGTCTGCGCCACATCGCGCGCCGCTACCGGGATCATGGCTTTGTCGCCATCGGCATCCGCCTTCCGGGACACGGCACGGTTCCTGCAGCCCTGACTCAGATCGAATGGCGCGACTGGGCTGCGGCGACGCGGCTCGCTGTGCGCGAAGCACGCCGGCGCGTCGGTCCTGACAAGCCGCTGGAGCTGGTCGGATTCTCGAATGGCGCGGCGCTCGCGCTGCAATATGCACTGGACGCGATCGAGGATAAATCCCTCACGCGCCCCACCCGCCTCGTGCTGATCTCACCAATGATCGGCGTCACCCGTTACGCCCGCTTCGCGGGGCTTGCCGGCCTTCCGTCGGTCTTCCCCGCGTTCGCCAAGGCTGCCTGGCTCGGGGTGGTGCCCGAGTTCAATCCCTTTAAATACAATTCGTTTCCGGTCAACGGCGCACGCCAGTCCTACCTGCTGACGCACGTCCTTCAGGAACAGATTTTGAGGCTGCAGCGTGAGAACCGCCTCGTCGAATTGCCGCCTGTGCTGACGTTCCAGTCAGTAACCGACTTCACTGTCAGCGCGCCCGCAGTGATGTCGGCGCTCTACGACCGGCTTCCCGAGAACGGCAGTGAGATCGTACTGTTCGACATCAACCGCAGCGTGAGATTCCGCACTTTTCTGCGCGCGGCGTCGTACGGCGCGCTCGGCCGTCTTCTACGCATAGGGCCACAGAACTACCGCACGACCATCATCGCCAACGCGAGCCCTGACTCGGGCAAAACCGTCGTGCGAACCATCGACGCCGGCGAAACGGAAGAGCACGTACAGCCGTTGGGAGTCGACTATCCATCGGATATCTTTTCCTTGTCGCACGTCGCCATTCCATTCCCGGTGACCGATCCGCTTTATGGCTCACAGCCCGGAACAGATGAGAATTTCAATGCAAATTTCGGCACGCTGAATCCGCGCGGGGAACGCGGCACGTTGATCCTCACGCTCGACTCCATGTTCCGGATCGCATCGAACCCTTTCTTTTCGTTCGTCGCGCGGCGCATCGACGAGGGTGCGGGCAAGATGCCGGGACCGGTAATCAAGGCGCCTGAACGATCGCATGAAACCGCATCAGGAACGACGGACGAAGCGGCCGACGCATTGCAGGACGTCGAACTGGATGAGTCGTATGGTCCGTAAGAACCTGTTGCTGCTCGAGATGATTGACCGGAGTACCTTTCTGTCCGGGTCGATTAATATGGATAACGTAATGCGCTCGAGCCGCACCGGCCGCGTGCGCCACCGGACGATGTGCGACACGGTGGGCGGCGACCGGTGGCCGCCGACTCCGCGGCGACGCAGACCCTTCGTTGCGGCATCGGTATTCTTCCTCATGGTGTCTGCCATTTGTCATTTCCCTTTGCATCCACAACAAGGTTCTCGCTTTCCGTACCGAAGCCTGTGTTGAGTTCATGCCACCTCTACGCCGGCTGCCATCAGGTCCGTAAGCAGGTCTCGTCCTGACTGATCCTGGAGCGACGAAACGACTTCAGTTTTGACAGCGCTCTTAGCTCCTTCCTTATTGTCTCACCCTGACAGCACAGCCGGTTACCGTCTTGTCACCTCCGTCACCGGCAACAAAGACACTCCGCCCGGTGGCTTGCCAGATACGTTCCTTCATCGGTAACCGCCTGATCGTCCGCATACCGGAGCAGTATGGGCAAACCATTCCGAATCCGCGACGCGGCCATGCCGCACCGTGGACAGTCCGCCGGCAGATCGCGTGCGGCGACGCTGCGCATCTGATCGAACGCGCCGCACGCGTCGCAACGATATTCGTAGATCGGCATGATGGTGCTACCAGTGCGTGCCCAACTCGCCACGGGGCACAAATTGCCCGTATCCAGTTTGGCCCACCCACTCGCCGTCGTCGATCAACAACTCGCCGCGCAACAGCACCTTCTTCACCCGCCCCGTGACCTGATGACCTTCGAATAGCGTGAAGTCGCAATCGCTGTGCTGCGTGTCTGCGCTAATCGTGTGCGCTTCACCCGGATCGAACAGCACGATGTCGGCGTCACTGCCGACCGCAAGCGTGCCTTTTTTCGGGAAGAGCCCAAACAGTTTCGCAGGCGCGGTCGACGTTAGCTCGACGAAGCGGTTCAGCGAGATTCGAGCTGTCCGCACGCCACCGTCGTACACCACCGTCATGCGCGTTTCGACTCCCGGCACGCCGTTTGGAATCTTCGAAAAGTCGTCGCAGCCGAGCGGTTTCTGGTTCACGTTGCCGCGATGCCCTTCCTTCATGCAGTAGGGGCAATGATCGGTCGAAATGAGTTGCAGGTCGTCAGTCTTCAGCGCGGTCCATAGCGCGTTCTGCGCGTCTTTCGAACGGAGCGGCGGACTCATGACATAGCGTGCGGTCTCGAAACTCTCATCCGAGTACGCCGAGTCGTCGAAGAACAGATAATGCGGGCAGGTTTCCGCGAACACCGGAATGCCGAGGTCGCGCGCTTCGATCACATGTTTGAGCGCTTCCCTGGCCGAAAGATGCACGAAGTACACCGGCGCTTCGGCGAGTTCCGCGAGTTTGATGCCGCGATGCGTCGCTTCGCCTTCCATGATGGCCGGGCGCGTGAGTGCGTGATAGCGCGGCGACGTATGACCTTGCGCGATCGCTTCGCGAATCAGCAAGTCGATCACGGTGCCGTTTTCGGCGTGCAATGCGATCATGCCGCCGTGCTGGCCGACCATGCGCATCGCCTGAAAGATCGCGGCGTCGTCCGACATGACGGTGCCCGGATACGCCATGAACATCTTGAAGCTCGACACCCCTTCGTGACGGATCGCGTATTGCATGTCGCCGAGTACGCTTTCGTCAACGTGCGTGACGATTACGTGGAACGCGTAGTCGATGCTGGCAACGGCAGCCGCTTTCGACTGTGCGCGGGCAATGGCATCGAGCGGACTCGTACCGGCGTTTTGCAGCGCAAAATCGATGATCGTCGTGGTGCCGCCGAAGGCGGCCGAACGTGTGCCGGAAGCGAAGTTGTCGCAGGTTACCGACGGGCCGAAGGTGTTCTCCATATGCGTATGCGCATCGACGCCGCCGGGAAACACCAGCAAGCCGCTCGCGTCGATCACGCGGGTGTCCGGTCCCGCTTCGAGTTGCTGGCCGATGCAGACAATGCGTTCACCCTGAATGACAATATCGGCAATGTAGTCGTCGACGGCTGTAATCAGGCGTCCGCCGCGGATCAGGGTGCGGGTCGCGGTGTGAGTCATGAATCGCTCCGTTCGGGATCAATGGCAAGCGCAAAGGAGAGCGCCTCGTCGAGGCGGCGGGTTTCGGCGGCCGACAGACGAGGGATCGGCGGACGCATCGACGGCTGCGGAAACTTGCCAAGCAGATGCAAACAGGCCTTCAGGCGCGCATTCGCATGCGAGCCGGGCGCCGTGCCGTAAATGGCCTTTGCCAGCGGATATACATGGCCGTGGAGCCGTTGCGCCTCGCTGAGTTCGCCGCGCAGTACCGCGCGATACAGCGCGACTATCAACTCCGGCACCACGGCGGCGAGACTCACGAGGCTGCCTTCGGTGCCGATCGCGAAGCATGGGAGCAGGTGCTCATCGCCTGATGCCATCACAGCCACATGCGGCGCAACGCATTTCGCGAGCCTGCGATTGGCCTCGTAGGCGCCGGTTTCCCAGCTCCCTTCCTTGATCGCCACCACCTCGGGCAGGCTGACCAGCGCCGTCAGCATCTCAGGCGTGTAGGCCATCGCGCCCGTGTTGACGCCCGCCTGGTACAGCATCATCGGCAACCGCGCGTTCTCGTTGACGATCCGGTGATGCGTGACTACGGTTTCCAGATCGGTGGAAAGCGCCCACGAGTAAGGCGGGAACAGCAGTAACGCATCGGCGCCCGCGCGTTGTGCGTCGTCGGCATGCGCTTGGGCTTCGTAGCTGTCTTCCGAGTTGATACCCGCGACGATGATGGAGCGCTCGCCGCATGCGCTGCTTGCAATCTCCACCACACGCCGCTTTTCCTCTCGCGACAAGGCGACGTTCTCGCCCGCGTGGCCGTTGATCAGCAGGCCGACAATTCCGTCGACCGCTGCCACGTCTTCGAGATGGCGCACTAGCGCAGCCTCGTCAAGATGGCGGCCGTGCGCATCGAGCGGACACAACGTGGCGGCGTAAATGCCATTGAAGGGGGCGTCATGCAAGGGAATCATGGGGTCTGTTCTCGATGAGAGAGTTCGGGCGCGGCAACGATGAGCCGCGCAGGGTCGAACAACGGCAGCTCGGGCGTCTCACCGAGCATCGTTTGAGCGAGCAGCTTGCCCATGTAGGGACCGCTCGTGTAACCTGAGTGCACGCAGCCGACGACCCACGCGTCGGCAAGGCCGGGCAGCGGGCCGATCATGGGCATCGCGTCGGCGGTTTCGGCTTCGAGCCCGAGCCAGATGCGCGCCACACGCGCTTTGGCGAGTGCCGGGATCACATGCTGCGCGAGCCGCAAGTTGCCGGTGAGGTTTTGCGGAATGGTTTCGACGGGACCGCGTTCGCGATCGCCGACACCTTGCCAGCCGCCACCGATCAGCACCGTGCCGTTGGCAAACTGTTTCATCGACAGCAGCCCGTTCGCAATGCTTAGCACCGAACGCATCACAGGCGGCATCCGTTCGGTGACGATCAACTGGTTCACCAGCGTCTTCACGGGAATGCGGATATCGAGCATCGCCAGCAATGGTTCCAGCCAGACGCCGCCCGCCATCACGAGACGCGTGGCGTCGATCCGAATCGAGGCACCGTGGTTTTCGGGGCCATGCACCCGGTACTGTCCATTTGTCTGATCGATGCGGACCGCGGCCGTCTGCTCGAAGATCTGCACGCCGGCTGCACGCAGCGCCGCGCAATAGGCGCGGCCGGTCAGATACGCGCTGGCAAAGCCGTCTGTCTGGCAGAACGCGGCTTCGAGCATCGCAGGGTTGAGGCCGGGTTCGACCGCGAGCGCCGCGTCGCGCTCGAGCAGGTCGATCTGCGCACCGTATTCGCGCCGTGCGGCGGCGCGGGCCCGTAGCAGTTCACGTTCGGCTTCCGTAAAAGCGAGCGACAGCCCCGGCGCAGCGGTCGCCAGTACGCTTGAGCCAAGCCATTGATCGGTTTCCATCCACATTTGCCACGCACGCATCGCGTAGGGAATCAATGCGGCCCGTGTCATATGGAGCGTGAGCGTGCCCGCGTTCACGCCGGAGGCGGCGCGGCACAGGGCGTCGCGTTCGATGAGCGCCACGCGCATGCCGGCGCGCGCGAGGAATAGCGCGGTGGTGCAGCCCATCACGCCGCCGCCGACCACGGCGGCATCGAATGGCCCATGCACGTTTTGAACCGGCGTGCTCATAGCGGGGCCGCCTTCGGAATCGGGATATCGTCGTACGCAAACTCGCCGGTGAGCGCTTCGACCGTCACCGGGCGCAAGGGCGTGCGGGCGGCAAAACATCCGACGCTTTCGCGTGAAGTGGCGCCTGCGCGCCGCATAAGCAGTTCACCGGCGACATCGCCGCACGTGCGGCCCTGGCACGGGCCCATGCCGCAACGCGTCCACGCCTTGAGCTGGTTGGCGTCCTGTGCGCCGGCATCGCAGGCGGCGTCGATCTCGCGGCGTGTCACGTCCTCGCAACGGCACACGATCGTATCGGGGGTGATGCTGTCGACGTGACCGAAGCGCAGCGCCATCAGATCGGCCATCGCATGTCCGATGCGCATTGCCTGCCGATGCGCCTTGCGCGTCGGCTCGCTGCGACGTGTCAGGCGCGAGGGGTTCGAGGCGCCGACATCGAGCGCGCACGCCAGTCCGGCCAGCGTGCCGTGTATGGCGGCAGCGGCCGCACCCGCGATACCGGCAACGTCGCCGGCGACATAGAGCAGAGGACGCGAAGTGCGCCCGTCCTCATCAGCGACGGCGATCCACCCTCCCGCCGCACGCGAATAAACATGCTTCGCACGCAACAGCCGGGTGACCTCGGTGGAAGGCGTGAGTCCATGCCCTACGGCTATGCAATCGGCGAGGACGGTCTTTCGTTGTCCGTCCATCGGGCGTCCAGCCGCGTCGCAAGGAGCAAGGGTGGCGCGCAAGCGCTCGCCGGCGGGCTCGACACGAACGATCGTGTGCCGCGCGAAGCGCGGCGTGCCCGCGCGGCCGATCGTGCGCCACCACTTTGCGCCCTGCCAAAGCAGATCGGGACGTGCGAGCAGCGCAGGCAGGGTAGCTGCCCAATCGGCGGTGCCTGCGAGATCCGCAATCGCCTCGACCTTGCCGCCGCCTTCGATCGTTTTCGCCGCCACGGCTGCGAGCAACGGACCACAGCCGGCCAGGAGCGTCGAGCGGCCTGGCAGCACACCCTGCGATTTCAGGAGGATTGTCGCAGCCGCGAGACCGATCACGCCAGGCGTGGTCCATCCTTCAAACGGCACGACCCGTTCGGTCGTTCCGGACGCAACGATCAATGCGCGTGCCAGGCAATGCACGGGGCCATGCGGGCCGGTGGCGTCGACGCGGTACTCACCGGTCGCGGCCCACACCGAATGAGCAAAGAAGGTCGTCACCGTGCTGGCGGCGAGTTCACGCCGCAGTGCGTCACCGGCCTCCTGATCGGCGCTGCTGCCGGCATCGATGCTGGCGCCAATACCATCTATGGGTGCGCGATAGACCTGCCCCCCTGCGCTGGGGTTTTCGTCGAACAGCGCGACGCTCAATCCAGTCGACGCCGCCGCCAGCGCCGCGGACGCGCCCGCCGGCCCCCCTCCGAGCACCACCACGTCGAACTCAGACATCGGCGCCGGTCTCCGGAACGGTTTCGATACGCAAGCCGTCGGTAACGGGCGTTTGGCAAGCGAGCACCCGCCGGCCGTCTACCATCACCAGACACTCCTGGCAGGATCCCATCAGACAAACCATACCGCGCGCCTCGCGCAGACGTGGGCTCGTGCGCAACGCCCTTACGCCGGACGCAAACAGCGCGGCCGCGACGCTTTCGCCAGCACGCGCCGTGAAGCGTTGGCCGTCAAAAAACAGCTCAATCGCGGCCCCGCGGTTCGCATAATGAATACGCATGGCGTCCTCTGCTGACATCGGCACCAACCTCGCTTGACAAGTAATTTAGGCGATGTTTTGATAGTACCGTATACGATGCGTATACGCAAAGTCGCCAAAAATAAGCGGCGCCGCGAACGCCTCGACCGGGCACTTCCGCACCTTGACGTCCTCTCACGGAGTTACAGCATGAAACCCTCGATCATCCTGAGCCGCATGCTCGCCGTCGGTATCGCGGCATGCGCGCTGCTCGGTTCACTCGACGCAAGCGCACGCACGCTGGACGAAATCCTCGCGTCGAAGAAGATTGTGTTCGGTATTAACCCGAACCTGGCACCGCTCGGCACCTATGACGCAAAGAACAATATCGACGGCTTCGATGTAAGCATCGCGAAGAAGATCGCGGACTCGCTGGGTGTAAAGCTGGAGATCGTGCCGGTCGGATCGAACGACCGCGTGCCGTTTCTGATGGCCGACAAGATCGACGCGGTGATGGGCGGCATGACGCGCAACGCAGACCGCATGAAAGTGATTGACTTCACTGATCCCGTGAACACTGAAGTGCTCGGCGTGCTGACCACTCAGGACAAGCCCTATAAAGACTGGACACAGCTGAACGACCCTTCGGTGCGGCTCGTGCAGGTGCGCGGCACGACGCCAGTGAAGCTGATCCAGGACAAGCTGCCCAAGGCGCAATTGCTGTTGCTGGATAACTATCCTGATGCGGTGCGCTCGATTGCACAAGGCCGCTCCGACGCGCTGATCGACGTGCTCGATTTCATGCTGAGCTACACGAAGAACTATCCGACGAAATGGCGTGTCGTTGACGCACCGATTGAAGTGGACTACGACTGCATCGGTATCAAGAAGGGCAATACCGAGCTGACTGAGCGTCTGAACAAGGAAATCGGCATGTTGCAAAAGAACGGCTTTGTGGCAGCGAGCTGGAAGAAATGGTTTGGCAGCCCGATGCTGTACGACCCGACCGCTGCACCACCCGCGATCGCCGCCCAATAACTTTGCTTCGTCACTGGCAGTGCGCGTCGTCACATAGGGTATCGCGCACTGCCTATCATCGTTGCAAGGAGTGCTGATTCGATGACGCTACAGTTCGGGCCGATCCTCGAGCAATGGCCGTATCTGCTCGGTGGCGCGTGGCTCAGTCTTCAAATCGCGGTGCTTGCGTTCGCGCTCGGCATGCTGATCGGACTCGTCTGCGCGTCGCTCCTGCGCTACGGGCCGGCTTTTGTGCGCCGCCTCGTGAGCGCGTATGTGAGCTTCGGGACCAATACGCCACAGCTCGTGCAGATCTTCTTCCTGTTCTTCGCGCTACCCGGAATCGGCGTCACGCTTTCACCCTACAGCGCGGTTCTGCTAGGCGCCACGTTCAATGTCGGCGCTTACCTGTGCGAAATCCAGCGCGCCGGTTTCGCGTCGGTACGATGGGCGGAAATCGAGGCGGCCGAGGTACTCGGCTTTTCGACGCCGCAGATCGTACGGCACGTGATCTTTCCGCACGTGATGAAAGTGATGTTTCCACCGCTGTCGAACCAGTTCATTGTGATGACACTCGGTACTTCGATGGCAGCGATCTTCGGTGTCGAGGAACTGACGGGCCGCACCTACAACATCAGCTCGCAGACGTACCTGTCGGTCGAAGCGTTTAGCGTCGCCGCAGTGATGTATATCGCCATCACACTCCTGGCGACCTTCGCGCTGGCAATGTTCGGCCGTCACGTGTGCCGCGCGAAGATAAAGGTGTTCTGATGTTCGGCTCGACAATGACACAACTCACCCAGTTGTTCTCGTACTACAACGTGTTGTTGTTGCTCGAAGGGCTCGTCGCGACCTTCGTGCTGTCGGTGATCGGCTGCATCGCGGGTTTCGTTTCGGGCTTCGTGGTGGCGATCTTGCGTGCGACGCGCTCACGCGCAATGGCGCCAGTCCGCGCGCTGATGTTCGCCTACTGCCTGCTGTTCAGGCGCGTGCCGTTCCTCGTTACGTTGATGCTGGTGTTCTTCGCGAGCCAGTCGATCAACGCGAACCTGTCTACCTTCACGGTCGCGTTGATCAGCGTATGCCTGATCGCCACGGCATATCTCGGCGAGATCGTGCGCAGCGGGCTGGAGTCGGTCCACATCAACCAGTGGGAGGCCGCCAGTACGCTGAACTTCAGCTACCTGGAGACGCTGCGCTATGTGATCGTGCCGCAGGCGTGGCGCGTCATCTTGCCGCCCACTTTCGGCTTCTTCGTGATGTTCATCAAGGACACCGCGCTAGCTTCGCAAATCGGCGTGATGGAGCTCACATCGGCGGGAAAGGTGCTCAGCAACAAGGGCTTTTCCGCGACATTCGTGTACGGGACGGTTTTGGCGCTGTATTTCCTGATGTCGTATCCCTTGTCGCGCTTCGGCAAGCGCCTGGAGAAGAATCTTGCCACAACTCGAAATCGTTGACCTGAAGGCCTCTTACGGTCCGCATACGGTACTGGAGCGCATCAACCTGTCCGTCGAGAAAGGCGAGATCGTCAGCCTGATCGGACCTTCCGGTTCGGGCAAGAGCACGTTGCTACGCGTGTTGATGGGGCTGCTGTTACCTGAGGATGGAAGTGTGCGCCTGAACGGCAGTGAGGTGAACTACGCAGACAGGGCCGCTGTACATGCGCTGCGCTCGGATATCGCGATTGTGTTCCAGCAGTACAACCTGTTCCAGAACATGACCGTGATCGACAACGTGATGATTACGCCGACCAGGATCAAACGGTGGCCGCGCGCCGAGGTCGAGCAAAACGCGATCAATCTGCTGACGCGCGTCGGCTTGGCGCACCGGTTGCATGCCTACCCTGACGAATTGTCGGGCGGCCAGCAACAGCGTGTCGCGATCGCGCGAGCGCTCGCCTTGAAACCGAAGGTGCTGTTGCTCGATGAAGTCACCGCAGCGCTCGACCCTGAACTCGTCAATGAAGTGCTCGATACGATCCGCGAGCTCGCGTCCGATGGCATCACGATGTTTATCGTGTCGCACGAAATGGGCTTCGTCCGCGAGGTGTCATCAAAGGTGGTGTTCATGGCGGGTGGCCACGTGATCGAGACCGGGACGCCACAGCAGGTGTTCGATGCGCCGCAGGAAGCGCGCACGCGTGAGTTTGTTGGAAAGATCCTGCGTCACTGATGGCGACGTTTTCGGTGACGCGGAGCGCCGTGCGCGCCTCGCACTTCGTAGCCCGCACCCAGGTTAATGTCCTGGGTCGGTGCGATGATCGTCATTGCCTGCTCCACTACGCTGTTGTTCAAACCGGCTACACCCCTCTCTCAAATCTTAAGGCTTGCCCGTATGAATAACCCTGTTTCAACCCTGTCGCTGTTCGATGCAGTCGACCGGGGCTTTGCTTCCGAAGTCGAATTTCTCGCGGCGCTCGTGCGCAGACCGTCGGACAATCCACCCGGCGATTGCGCCGGTCATGCCGAGATGGCCGCGCTTGCGCTGGAGGCGCTGGGTTTCACAGTGGAGCGGCACTCCGTACCCGTCATCGACGTGACACGGGCCGGCATTATCAGCGCGACGAACCTGGTCGTGCGGCATCGCTTCGGCGCTGGGCCGACTGTCGCCCTGAACGCGCATGGCGATGTTGTGCCGCCTGGCGATGGCTGGTCCACGGACCCCTATGGCGCAGAAATCCGCGACGGCTGGATGCATGGCCGCGGTGCTGCCGTTTCGAAGTCTGATTTCGCGACCTACGCGTTCGCACTCAAGGCATTGATTGACACTCAGGCGCCGCTTGCGGGGACCGTGGAATTACATCTGACTTACGACGAAGAAAGCGGCGGCCTGATTGGACCCGCATGGCTGCTGAAGCAGGGCATCGTGAAACCCGACTACGCGATTTGCGCGGGCTTTTCGTATGCAATCACAACGGCGCACAACGGTGCGATACATCTTGAAATCACGGTGCGCGGTAAGTCTGCCCACGCGGCGCGACCAGACACCGGGCACGATGCGCTCGAAGCTACCGTGGCGGTGTTGAACGCCTTGTATGGGCACCGGAAGGTATTGCGGCAGATTCGCTCGGCAACGACCGGCATAGAACACCCGACGCTCGTCGTGGGTCTGATCGAAGGCGGGATCAACACCAACGTCGTGCCGGACAGAGTGACGTTGCGTCTCGACCGGCGCGTCGTGCCCGAAGAAATGTCGCAGACGGTGTTGGCGCAACTCAAGCAGTTGGTTGAAGGGTCGGTAAAAGACCTGCCGGGTATCAGCGTGGGGATACGGGAGGTGTTGGTAACCTCGCCGCTGCGCGAGATAGGCGGTACCGAGCGTCTCTTATCGGCCCTGAAGCGCGCCGCCCAGGTGACGTTGCGGGCGGATATTCCCACCGAAGGCGTGCCGCTGTATACCGACGCACGGCTCTATTGCGAAGCAGGTGTGCCAACCGTCATTTACGGTGCGGGCCCGCGCACGCTGCTACTGGCGAACGGACACCGTGCGGACGAGCGTGTCGCGCTTGAAGATCTGCGCATCGCGACGAAGACCGTCGCACTCGCACTCAGTGATCTGCTGAACTGCAAGTAACCCGTCGCGTGCAGCGATCTGGCGCTGCCTGAGCGATCAGCTATATGTGCCCTCAGCGAGCCGGTCGAGCACAAAGCGGCGCAGGTTCTGTAGATGCGTACGGACGGCGGCGCGCGCGGCGTCCGCGTCGTCCGCCAGATATGCTTCGAGAATCGCCAGATGTTCCGCGCGATCTTCTTCGATACGGTTGAACGGTGTGACCAGCTCAAACAGGCGGCTGTTCGTGCGCACCAGATCGATCATGTGGGCGAGCACATCATTGCCGCTCGCGCGCGCCATCATCGTGTGGACCTGATCGTCTATCTGCCAGTGCGCCTGTTCCTGCTGGCCGCTACTTAAGGCCTTGATCTTCTTGACCAACTGCTGAACGAGTTTCTTGTCGATCTTGCCGATAGCGAGTCCAATGGCCTCCGCTTCGAGCAGCTCGCGCACTTTCATGGCCTGAAAATATTCCTGCGCGCTGACAAAGCGCACCGAATACGAGCGCGCGCCGGCGCGCGCGAGCAGGCCTTCGCCTTCCAGCCGCAGCAAAGCCTCGCGCATCGGTGTGCGGGAAATATTGAGTTCCTCGGCAAGCCGTCCTTCGACGACCGGACCACCGCTGCGCAACGCCTTGTCCAGGATCATCCGGCGCAGCGTCTGATAAGCCAGCTCGCCGAGTTTCTCGGGACTGGAGGTGGAATTGGTGTTCACGCGATCTCACTGAAGTTGTGCGTTGAGTATACGAACTGTATGCGGATACGCAAGTCTACCTCGCCAGTGACGGCTCGCGGACTTTCAGGTCAAACTCCATTTGCGGACTGAGGCCGACTCGAATACCGCCGCTTGATCCTTCACTATCACGCCGATGCGTGGCAACGCCATCCGATGCATCCTTCGTTACCACCCGCAGCATCATGACCCGTTATCTTGAGACTCACTACTTCTCGACGCGATAACAAGACGAGATCGGACCAAATGGGAGAAGAACCCGACGATTCTGTTTGCGAGTCGTCATGTTCCCAAGGCTCAGTGACCAAGACCGCTCCTGGCGATCTGCTGCTCCACGAACTGGGCGAACAGTGCATGCAGACGCGTCGTCGGATGAAGGTCGTCGGCGAACATGTACGTCTGATCGGCATTGGCCGTCACGTAGGTATTCGGCGAGCACAGCAATGCCGTCGCATCAGGCGTTTTGGCAGGGTCGCAGGCGACGCTGGTGTTTGACACGGCGAAGCCATTGGCCTGAAAACTCGCGATGATCTGATTCACCCATGTATAAGAATCGATCTGAATGACCTTGCCTTGCAGGCCATTGGCCTGCAAGGCAGCGTTCAGGCTATCGTTGAAAATTTGCGATAACTGGGTCAGGTTTGCCCCGCCGTCGGTCGAAGCGATGCCTTTGGGCGATAGTCCGATATTCGGAACATTGACCACCACGACATGAGTGGCGCCCTTCTGGACGATCTGTCCAACAACTTGAGCCAGGGTGGTCGCCGCCGTCTGAACAGTGGGCGCCGCGGCCGGCAGCGCCCCGGCGCGAAGGACGTCGTTCGAGCCAGCCCAGACCAGCACCAGTTGATCGGAGTTGAAGCCCCCGCGGGTGGCCAGATAACTCGAAACCTGCTGATTGACGGGCATCTCGATATCGCCGATCACGTCCGCAAGAAAGTCGTACAGGTTTGCTGGCGTCGCCACCGTGGCACCGCCCTCCGCATAGCCGAGTCCACTTTGCGCACTCAATTTATGGGTGGCGTCGATCGTAAACGCCGCGCTTAGCGTATCACCGTAGTATTGCGCGACATCCTGAGTCCACATTTGCCCCGGATTGGTGGTGAAACGCCCCCCGCCCAGCGGGCTCGCGATCGGGGCATAGGTCCCGACGTCCGACAGGCTGTCGCCGAACGATACAACTTGCAGATGAATGCCGCCTGCCGGGGTGGCCGCACCACTGCCGTTACTTGAGCTGCCTCCCTGCCCGCCGCATGCGGTAAACAGTGAAATCACCATCGCAAGAATTGCAACACATACCTTGTCATTGATTCCTTGCATAGCTCCACCCCTGGTCGGCCCGGCAGTTGCGCTCACGTGGCGGGCTCATCGCCAGCCTGCACACCGTTCTTGCGATAGACATCTTCGTTAAGCAAAAAGGATGCGCAATCGTCCTGATTTCACAATTCCTGCGGGCATTGAAGTGGCGCCAGATCCGCAAAAAATTGTCGCAGATGCCCTGCACCGGGCACCCAGTTAGATGGCAGCTCGCCGTCTGTGCTCCGCTCTGGAGGGCGGCCACGGGTTAGGTCCGTCCAGGTGATTCCGTGTGCGGTCTGTCCAGCAGACTACGAATCGCGTCTATCAGCTGACCTATGGGCGCGGGCTTCCGCAAAAGTACGTCCCATAGCGGCTCCATCGGAACAGGCGGCAGCACGGCCGACAGCATGACGACAGGAATGTCCGCCATTGCAGGGTCGCTCTTCAGGCGTCGGCACAGTTCAACGCCGTCAATGTGCGGCATCATCCAGTCGGTCACAATGAGACCGGGACTTTCAATGGCCGCGGCAGCCAGAGCCGCCCTCCCATCCTGCGCCGTGACCACGCGGTATCCCTCCCGTTCCACCAGCAGCTGAAGCGGGCGCAGAATATTCGGGTCGTCATCAACCAGCAATACAGTCGCCAATCCAGATGTCCCGTTTACCTCGAAAGGACAATCAGTTGAAGTGGCAATAAACGTACCCGACTTTCCAGCATCGCGGACGGCACTCTGCCGCCATGGTCGTCGTGACACAGGGACTACAATTCATGCAGCATGGCAATTCGTCCGTGCATCCATGGTACAAGTTACAACCCGGAGGGCATATGGCTGGACCGGCTGCGTCAGCCGCGGACCGTGCACGACGCGCGGGCAGCCTGGTCACACCGGCGCTCGACACGCGCCCGCATCGCCCGCCCGATTTCGCCGCTGAAAGCCATGCGATGCATCGTCTGGCACAGTCACTTTCATCCCCGGATGGTGCCTTGTTGCAGGCGCTTTCGGACATGGCGCTCAATCTGTGCGAGGCAGGCAGCGCGGGCATCGGCCTGCTGGAAAATGGCGCCGACGGCACCCAGGTCTTCCGTTGGGTTGCGGTTTCGGGTGAATGCCATGCCGCGGTGAACACCACAATCCCGGTCGCAGGCAGTCCAGGCGGCATTGCGCTCGAACTGGCTGCGGGACAGCTGTTCTCGTTTCCCAGGCGTCACTTCACGTGTCTGAACCACGTTGTTCCCGAGATTGTTGAGGAGCTGGTCGTACCGATTCCGGGTCAACCTGAGCCGTGGGGCACGCTGTGGGTGATGTCTCACGACCGGGAACGCCTTTTCGATAGCGAAGACCGTAGAATCCTGACCGGCCTCGCGAACTTCACCTGCGCAGCGCTCACGATTACCCGGGCGAAAGCAGATGCGGAAGCCCGTGCGGCAGAAGCCGAAGCGGCAAGGAACGCGCTTGCGCTCGCTGAAGCGCGCAAGGATGATTTCATTGCGTTGCTGAGCCACGAACTGCGCAATCCCCTCGCGCCAATCGACAGCGCCGTGACGGCAGCGCGAAAGCTGGCCGTGGGCAATCCCGGCGTGTTATCTGCCCTGGGTATCGCTGACAGGCAGATACGTCTGCTGAAACGACTCGTAGCCGACCTGCTCGATGCGTCCCGTATAAGGCACGGCAAAGTATCTGTCCGTCCCTCGTACGGGCTGCTCCAGGATGTCGTGGCCGATGCGGTAACGGCAATGAGGGCTGACGCCACCGACGGTCAACACCGGTTTCATGTCACGGTTCCTCCGTATCCGGTGACCGTTCACGCGGACCTCGGGCGGCTCACACAGGTTGTGTCGAATCTGTTGTCGAACGCGGTGAAGTACACGCCTCCCGGCGGCGACATCACCTTGTCGGTAGAAGCACCTAACCTCAGCGTCGCGTCGAAACACGGCTCGTCACCCTGCCATGCCGTCATCACCGTCAGGGATAACGGCGTGGGCATTTCGGCTTCATTGTTGCCACACGTTTTCGATATGTTTGCCCAATCGGCATCAGCACGGAAGCGTCCAGAAGGCGGGCTCGGAATCGGACTGGCGGTCGTAAAACATCTGGTGACCGCACACAACGGCACCGTCACCATTGCGAGCGCAGGTGAAGGCCAGGGAACGGAGGTAAACATACAACTCCCCATTGTCTGCGCAAGCACCGAAGAGAAGAACACGATGGAGACGCGCACGATGGCACCGATTCGCATCCTCCTCGTCGACGACAATGCGGACGCCGTGGAGGCGCTGGGCACGTTGCTGGAACTCGAGGGCCATAAGGTAAAGCGGGCACAAAGCGGCGTTGAAGCACTCTCGATCGTGGAGTCATTTACTCCGGACGTCGCCCTGATCGATATCACCATGCCCGGCATGGATGGCCTCGAGCTTGCGCAACTGCTTCGCCTTCGTGCCCAGTGCTCACAGACGAAACTGGTTGCACTAACTGGCTACACCGATGCTGCCAGTAGATTCATGACCGACGAACGGGTATTCGACTGCCATCTCGCCAAGCCGCTTTCGCTCGAAGACCTGGCGGATGTCATGCGGCGCACGTAGCAAATAGCGGGGCTCGAGTCCGGATCGATTGATGGAATCATTGGTACACTTCGCTGGAGGGTCTATAACAGTATCAGCAGCGCAAATCCGACGTGCCGCCCGCCGAGGCGCAGAACCCGGCGAATTTAATAGTGCTTACGACCGATTGAATCCATGCTTTGTCTTGTCGAATCTCGATTAGCCTTGGGGCATTGGAGGTAATCATGCAGTACGAGTACGGCGGCTGGACCATTGACGCGACACCAGATTATTCCCTTGGGAAATTCTTCGCGCACGCGCGCCTGACTCGAGCCTCGCCTGACAGCGGTACTGACTCTGAAATGCACATCGAGCGTGATATTGCCTGGTTCGATAGCGAGGACGAGGCGGTCCAGTGTGCGCGCCAGTGGGCGATGGTATGGATCGACGAGCGCAACGGCCGTATCGCCAGCGCGCCAGCCGACCGGGCGGCATCGCGCAACCACAACCCAGCCACTAGTCCTGCTAAATGAAGACCCGGATACATCATGCTGGCAAAGGATTAATTGTCTAACTGATATTGGCGTTTGCGTTCAGGCTGATCCCCGAGCGCTTCGGCCCATCCTGTCGGATGGGCCGCCTTTTATCCGCCGTCGGAAAGACCCCAGTCAGTCGTCAATTCTTTCGAAAGCAGATGCGATCCGCGATTTTTCCGCACACGCATCCTGCAGCGCTCTATTCGTCACAATAGTGCCCGGCCGTCCCGTCGGACAGGTAAGCCGACGAGAGGAGGAGCCGAGAACCATCGACGGAGAATGCATCCGATGGAAAAAGTATCCCGTCCGTCGGGCGCGGCATTTGCCTCAGTGATGGCCCGCGCATCCGCTGCAGTCCGCAGGGTGCCTCCACTGATGGCAGTTGCACCCATAACGCCGCTGGAAGGCGGGATGCAACTGGATCAACTGCACGACACGTTTCTGCGGACGAACTGACTGTCGCAATCATGGACATCATGCCGCAGGCTGACGGACACGTCCTCGTTCTGCCCAGAGAAGCAGCCGCCGAGATATTCGACCTCTCCGAAGAGGGCGCCGCGGCGTGCATCCGCACGACACAACTCGTAGCGAAGGCGGTCAAGGCGGCGCTGAATCCACCCGGTGTGCTCATCGCCCAGTTCAACGGGCGCGCGGCGGGGCAAACGGTGCCGCATGTTCATTTTCACATCATCCCCCGGCGCGAAGGCGAGACGTTGAGGCCTCACGGCGCCGTCCCCGCCGACCCCGAAAAACTCCGTGAAATCGCCGCACGGATTGTCGCCGCGCTTTCAGGGACAGCAGCGTAAGCGCAGCGAATCAAGCCACCCGGCTGGCGGCGCCCGTGAATGCGCCGCCGCAATCGATACCGCACGCCCCTACATCTGCCGGCGCAATTCCGCAGGCGGTACTTTCATCAGATGTCGATACTTCGCGACCGTGCGGCGCGCGACAAGCACGCCCTGATCCGCGAGCATTCTTGCCAGCGTAACGTCGGAAAGCGGATCGCTCGCATTTTCAGCAGCAATCATTTCCTTGAGCAACGCACGCACGGCAGCAGCCGAGCAGGTGCCGCCGCTCTCGGTACTGAGTTCGCGCGGGAAGAAATGCTTGAACTCGAAAATACCGCGCGGCGTCGCCATATATTTGTTGCCCGTCGCACGCGAAATGGTCGATTCATGCAGACCGAGTTCGTCCGCCACATCGCGCAGCCCGAGCGGCTTCAACGCGATTTCGCCGTACTGGAAGAAGGCCCGCTGATGCGCGACGATGCATTCGGCGACCCGCTGGATCGTGTCGAAGCGCTGCTGCGCGTTGCGAATCAACCAGCGCGCTTCCTGCAATTGTTGCGCGAGCGGCGAGCGGCTGGCACCGGCTGACTGCGCAAACAGCTCAGCGTACTTTCGATGGATGCGCGCACGCGGCATCACCGCCGGGTTGATTGTCACGACCCACTTGTTGCGCATCTGGCGCACGATCACGTCCGGCACGACGTAGCTATCTGCGGCGTATCCGTAAAAATTGCCCGGCCTGGGGTCCAGCTTGCGCACAAGTGCGCAGGCAATCCGCAACTCGCCCGCGCTGCAGCCGATCTGCTTTTCCAGTTCCGCCTGCTCGCGGCGCGCAAGCCGTTCGAGATGATGTTCGACGACCCGCAGCGCGACGTCGCGACCGGGTATGTCGTCCATCGCGTCCAGTTGCAGCTTCAGACATTCGGACAGCGAGCGGGCAGCGAGCCCTGGCCGGTCCAGCGACTGCACGAGCCGCAGCGCCACCAGCAGTTCCGCTTCGGTGAGGCGCGGCTCGGCGTCGACGACGTCGACGAGGTCCACGAGATCCTGGCGCAGATAGCCGTCGTCGTCGAGCGACTCGATGATGAGACGCGCCACCTCCCGGTCGCGTTGATTCAGCGGATACAGACACAGTGCCTGATGCAGTTGCTCGTGAAGGGTCGGCTGGGCACGCGCCCAGTCGGCGGGATCACTTCCTTCGCTATCGCCGTTGTGACGCGACGAGCCGCGTGCGAACGAATCGCCGCCGTAATCGCCGCCCATCTCGTCGGGCAGCGGCGCATCCGCACTTTCCTGCGCAGGCGACCCGGCAAACTCTGCCGTGCTGGCAGGCGCGGACATGCCTGTTTCGTCACCTGCTTCCTGGGAAGCAGGTGGACTATCCGTTGCAAGTGCAACGTCTTCGGTTTGCGACGCGTCGTATTCGAGGAACGGATTGGTGTCGAGTGCCGTGCGCAGTTCCTGCTGGAATTCAAGCGAAGACAGTTGCAGCAACCGGACCGACTGCTGCAGGCGAGGCGTCAGTGCAAATGACTGCCGGGTGCTTAGCTCGATGGAAGGCGGCATTGTAGGGTGATCCTGTGAAGAGTCTGGTTCAGGCACGACAGGTTTTCGCCAAATCCAGCAAAGCCCGTACCAGTTCTCGCACGTCACTGTTTTTACAGCACTTTGGATGCCCGCTGGACAGCTTTGCGTCATCCGTCCTCCGCCGTTTTTACAAGCCGCCGGAAAAAAAGTGGCCCCCCGCTGCTTCGTCTCTCGGGCCGTCGCGCGAAGGCCGGTTATCGGCCGAAGCCGTCGCCAGTCAAAGACCCGGGCCGATGAAACGGGGCTGCCGCGGGAGGTGGCACGCGGGTTGCGCCTACCCGCTATGTGGGCGGGCCTGGTCACGCAGCGGCTGACACGCGATGACCGGGTCCGATGTCGACCACGGGGCTGACGGAACCGTTACGCGGCACCGATCAACGATCCCCAGGGCGAGTCATCGGCGCCGATCGCCGCGATCGACCGCACAGGCAACAAGACCGCAGAACGCTTCAACCACCCGTAAGGAGAAGTCCATGAAGTCGATCCAGTTCCTCAAGGCCGCCGGCGGCATCGCATGTGTCGCCTTCGCCCTGAACGCAACGGCGCAGACAAGCGCCTCGCCGCCGCCGGCCACCTCGGAAACCGTGGGCGAGCATATCGACGACGGCACGCTTACGACAAAGGTCAAGGCCGAGTTGCTGGGCGCAAAGGACGTGAAATCGACCCATATTCACGTGAAGTCCCACAATGGCGTTGTGTGGCTGACCGGGTCGGTGCCGTCAGCAAAGGAGAAGACCGCTGCTGAAGACGCGGTGAATGGCGTATCCGGAGTCAAGGGCGTGAAGAACCACCTGAAGGTGGCGCCGGACTAAGCTTCCGGTCACATGTGCCGTAGCCCGGACTGAGCTGGGCCGAACCTTTTGGTCGAAGCCCGCTCAACTCAAAAGGCCATCCGCGTATGCGGATGGCCTTTATTGCAAGCTGCCCCGACATCCGCTTCGTTGCGGGCTCTTGCACGTGCGCGGCTGCTAATCCCGGCCGCGGCGCTTTCGCGACGATGCCGGCCTGCGACCGCAGCGTCGCTCCCCGCGCGTTGCCTTGCTCCTGTCGCGTGACAGCCTTCGTCCAACTGAGCCTCCACTTTGGCAGCGGGAGCTTCGGCCTCCGCCTTGCGGCGCCCGACGCTGCGCTTGAGCAGTCCCGACAAATCGACGATATCCGCCGTATGCCGCACCCGCGACGGCGCAGCCGCCTCGGCCTCGCCCCTTTCGTCTTGCCCTCGCAATTTTTCTTGTCCACAAGCTTAAGGATGTCATCATGGAAAGTGTCGCGATAGTCGTCGAGATTCCAGGCAGCGGTCATGCCGTCGATCAGCTTCTTTGCCGTATCGAGCTCGCGGGCGGTCACGCCGGTCTTCTTTGCGCTTTCGTCCGGCAATCGCACCTCGTCGAGCGACGGATCTCTTCGGACCCGCGCAGCGTATTGAGCGCGAGCACGCGCCCCGCCGGAATCGGCGCAGCCAGATGCTGCTTGCTGTGCAACACGGCGCTCGCGATGCCGATCTTGCCGGTGCCCGCGAGCGCATCGCGCAGCAATGCGTAGGTCTTCACGCCGCAGCGCTCCAGCGCGAGGTTGTACGGTGTGAAACCTCAGAAGCGTCGACCAGGGAAAGGAGATCGACGCTCTATGTCGATTCCGGGGTCGCCGCCTGGATCTCCTCATCGCTCAGGACCACAGATCTGCCTTTCTCATATTCGAAACCGCGCACGATGTTCTCGCGCGCCACTTCTTTGCCGGTGCGCTGGTTGATCCGCTTGTAACCGATCGGGTCGATCGGGGTCGATCTCGAGCAGGTTTGAAACGCGTGTGCCGCGTCCTCGTCGCCGGATAGGCCTGCACCGGCACGTGGACAAGGCCGAAACTGACCCATCCTTTCCAGATTGCGCGAGCCATCGTGCCTCCTAAGCGCGCCATGGCGACGCACGTCCCGCGCACGACAATAAAAGCGGCTGCCCCGTTGCACGAGCGGGCAGCCGGCTGACTTTGCGATCCTTACAATACTCGTTGTAATAGCTGCAATTCGAAAGAGCGATGTCGCGACCTTTCCGGACCGGAGCATCCTCATCGCCGTGCGACGCCGAGCACCAGCGTGACCAGAAAAACCATGAGAAAGATGTAGAACAGGATCTTCGCAATGGCAGCCGCGCCGGCTGCGATGCCGCCGAAGCCTAAGACCGCCGCGATGATCGCAATGATGAAGAAAATAAGCGCATACTGAAGCATGGAACCTCCCTCCTTATGGCCTGACCGGTGGGCGGTAGGCGTTGTTGCAAGGCGGCCTGGCTTCGCCGCTTTTTGAACTTGCCGCAGCTTCGTTCAATGCCTGGACTTGTGCTGAGGCTTGCCCTTCTGCTTCGTCGACGCAAAGTCCTCCAGCTGCGCTTCGCTCATTGACTCGTACATCGATTTCGAGGCTCCCTTTAGCGACCCGGCTTTTCTCTCGCCACGCTTTGCAGCAAGAGCGGCACCGGCGGCCATTTGCTGCGCTTTGGACTTTGCGGGCATATCGAACTCCGTTTGCGTATTGCCTGTCATTCGCCCGGTCAGCGCAACAGCGCCGGCGGTTTCCATTCCGGGACATGCAAATCCTGTACCTGCTCGACCGACGTTCTGCGTACAGCTGGCCGATCGTTCAAGATTTCGATTCGTCAATGCCGTCGACCGGCTAGGACCAGCGGCCTTGCTGCCAGTGACCGGTCGCGCGTTCTGTCGAGAGCCCACCGGAATCGCGCGATACGCGAGCGGCCTTCTGCTGTGTCCCGGCGAGACATGGACGGCCACGAGCACGCCGGAATCGCGAGACTCGCGATGCCACACGTTTGCGAGGAACGCGTCCACCGCCGCGCATGTGGGACATCGCGCCAATCAGCGAACCGACATAGGCACCGACGCCCGCCGCGATGACGAGCACCAGCATCGGCGCAGACATCAGTTTGAATAGACGGTCGAGCGCGGCGTTCTCTTGCATGGAAAACTCCTGTGAGGCTGGCGCAAATGCCTTTGTCAGGCGGCGTCAAGCCACGCCGAGCCATTGCTCGATGACGGGCCCCCGCTCGCCCAGCACCGGATCGCTCGGGGGAAACGGCAGCGCTTCCATAGCCGCGAGCTCTTCCGGCGTCAGCGCATCGCGCCGAATATCCCACTGCTGCCCAAACGGGTAGGCGCCGACCACGCGCAGATTGCCGGTGGACGCTTGCAGGCAATGTCCGGTGCCGGCAGGCAGTAGCAGCGCATCACCCGGACGCAACGTGACCACGCGTCCGCCGGGGCCGCCAATGATGACTTCAGCCGAGCCCGATGCGGTGCCCAGCACCTCGTGTGCAGTCGAATGAAAATGTTGATAGTCGAAGATGCCGTCGCGCCATTGCGGCGGCCATTGGTTGTGCTCGAAAAGCGCTTCGAATTCTGTGGTCAGATCGCTGCCTGTGCCCGGTATCGCCGCGCGATAAATTGCCACGGCAAGCTTGCGGTTGTTCGGCACCCAGTCGCGCGGCGCCAGCGTGAATGCTTCGTAGTGTCCCCGTTCAATCTGCTGCTCGTATCGCATATCGATCATCTCTTACTCCCGAATCTGCGCCCGCGAACGTCGATCGATTCCGTGTATCGTCCGCGCACATCGCTTGCGCGAATCGCGCGTGACGAATTTCAGCGGAAAACCTCGCACTGCATCACCTGCTGCGAGCGCCTGCTCCTCGACGAATGTCATGCCATCCCCCGGGATTCAGCCGCCTCCGATCCCCTGCGGCACCTTGCCCGTGCCGCCGCACACTATGCACCGTACACCCTCGACCGTGCCCCTTCCGCGACAGGCCTGACATACGTCCTCGCCTACGCCAGGCGCACCGGCCGCCTCTTCGTCGCCGGGATTGAGGGGCGTTTCGCCGTCTGCCGTTGATTGGCTCATGGAATCCTCCATTGGAAACCGCATGTGTTTGACGAAGCAACAAGCGGACCACCCGGACACGTGCACGCACGAGACGGCCATCGCAGTGATCGCGGCCCAAAACGCCTGCCCCGGGGATGCAGCGCGCGGGCAATCAGGTACGCCATCGGTGCGCCGCCGACGGCCTGCAGCGCCATCATGCCGCCTTCGGCGAAGCGCTCACTGAGCGGCTGCGCCTCGAACATCTCAAGCAGCGACCGGGCGGCGGACGTGGGTTCGGCGCGCGTCGTTTCATTAGTCTGCGTCATTGTGCTGTTTCGCCGAAGTCACCTCATTGCTCATCGCGGCGCAAGCGGTGATACCAGTTCATGAGTGGCGTAGCCGAGATCCCGTGGACGACGACCGAAGCCGTCACGACCGCGAGTGCCAGCGGGACGAGCGGCATGATGACGGTGGGGCTGCCGTGTTCGAGTGCGTAGGTCAGGTAATAGAACGAACCGATGCCACGAATGCCGAACCAGCTCATCAGGCGACGCTGTGCCGGCGACGCGCTGGAGCCGGCCAGCGAAAGCTCGACCGCCACGGGCCGCGCCAGCACGAAGAGCACGACGGAAAGTGCGATGCCTTGCCACGTGAAAAGCGGCACGTGCAGCGTTGACAGCACGTTGCCCACGAGCATCATCATCGCCATTTCGGCAATCCGTTCCAGTTCGATCGTGAAGCCGAGCACCGATTCCGCCATGAAGGCGTGCACCTTTCGCGGATCTGAAGCGGTAGCGACGACGTCTTCGGAGTCGACCTTGCCGATCGTCTCTCGCGGCAATTGTCCGCGGCTCGCGCGATGTTCGACGCCTCGCATGGCGACGCCCGCGGCGAAGGTGGCAAGAAAACCGAACGTAGACGCCCGTTGTGCAACGCCATATGAGAGCACGATCAGTCCCAGCGCGAAAAACCCTTCCAGACCGAGCGCCTGGGCATGCCGTGAGCGCAACCATGCAACGCCGTGCGTGGTTGCCCATCCAAGGCCGCCACCGACGGCGATGGCACCCACCACGCCCCATGCCGTTCGTCCGGCGAAGCTCCAGTCGAGCACGTCGCGCGTGTCTGACGAATGGCCCGCGCAGAGTGCGAGGCCAAGCACCGCGAAGGGGAGCGCAATGCCATCGTTGAGACCGCCTTCGCCCGATAGCGAAAAGCGTACGAGATCGACATCGCCGGGATCCTGGACCTGAACATCATGCGCGAGGACCGGGTCGGTGGGCGCGAGAATCGCGGCGAGCAGCAACGCAGGCCCCCAGCCGAGATGCAATACGTAGACGCCGAACAGCATCAGGATTGACACAGTGACGATCATCGCGAGAAACCCGAGCCGCAACGGCAATGACCATAGCGCATCGAAAAGCGGCACCCGCAGTCGCAAACCAATGGCGAAGAGTGAGACCAGAAGCGCGACTTCGGTCAGCATGCGCAAGACGTGCCCATCGCCGGCGATATCCAGATTGAGCAGTCCCAACCCCGCCGGTCCGCACGCAAAACCGATCCCTAGATAGAACATCGCGGCGCTGCAGGGCAGCCGCTTGAGTGACGTGGCGGCGATGCCCATGAAGACGAACACGCCGCCGACGACGATAAACCAGGTTGTTTCGTGCATGAGGTATCTGGTGAGGCGGCCTGACTACGCCGCCGTGCGGTTCCGCCTGCTGCGGGCTTCGTGATGATCCTGCGTATGCCCGCCTCAAGGCGCGCGCCCGAACGCTTCGCGCAGTTTCTTTTTCGCCTCGTCAAGCGTGTCGCGGCGCGACTTCGGCAGGTTGCGTCCGGCCCGGTTGATGTAGAAGTTCAGCATCGACATTGCCGACTGGAACGGGGTGCCTTTGCGTCGGTGGCTTCTGGTCGATGAGCGCTTGAGCGACTCCGCGATTGCCTGCGCGCTACCTGTCTTGAAGATGTTGGGCTCGATATCCATCGCGTCGCTGGTTTCCATGACGTGATGCGACCAGCGGCGCCCCTTCGTTTGCGCTGCTCCCTGTTTTGCGCGTTGCGCGGCATGGGCCTGCGCGTGTCGCTGGCGGGCCGGGCGCCCGGAACGGCTGCGCTTCGCGGGTCGCTTCGACTTTTTCGTGACCATGATCGGCTTTGCCTCCCTTGGGTAGTGATCCGCGTCGCTCTCCGGTCATCCTGACAGCAACCGGGCCATCGAAAGCGTGGCGTTCACCGCGCTTTAGACCATCCTGCCCCTGCACCCGGGGCATGCATTCCGCGCGTTCCGCATTTCCGGCTTAAAGCTTGACGCCGCCTGCCTCAGGCGCGTCGGACTCCCTTGCCGGAATGTCGTCGACGCGGAGGTCAGTGTGGCCCCAGTACGGCGCGCGGCCATAGTACTGATGGACCGTGGTGGCCCAGGTGCGGTCCGCCATCGAGGGCCAGTGTTCCTTGTCGAAGCCGGGCGCGTTCTTTACCTGGGCCGACGTGATCGACAGCACGAAGCATTTATGGTCGGTATCGAGGGTCAACGCGTTCCACGGAATGGCGAGCAGCTTGTCGCCGATGCCGAGAAAGCCGCCGCTCGACAACACCGCATAGGCGATGCGGCCGCCTTGCACATCGAGCATGATCTCCTTGATCTTGCCCACATCGTCGCCGTCCGCACTAAGCACCGTGTTGCCGTCGAGCGTGCTGGCTGCCATCACGTCCGGCCCTGGGCCGTCCGCGGTCTCTCGTCCGCCGCCGACAATGCGTGCGCCGTCGCCGGTGCGAGGTTGAGTGAACGTATTCATGATGCGTCTCCCTGATAGTGCAAGGCTGCGTCGCGAGCGGAACCTCATACAGCGGCGGGATTGCCGCGTCGATGATTGAGCAAGTGATGTACCTGTGATGCGCGGATGGTTCGCTGTCGATGATGCGCACGTTGGCGACGGGAGGACGCAACAATTGCACGACTACGCGCACAACTTGCAAGCGTGGCGCGGGTCGCTGTCCGGCAGCGGCCGCTATACGGTGGGTCTGCAAGCTTCGCACGAAGCAGCGGAGATCTGGGCATTAGCCCGCATCATCGACGCAAGCGCATCTCTGCCCATATCGCGACGTCGTCGGGCACACCTCTTGCGGCTTCGGATATATCACCGGCGAACCGTTGCGTTTTGTGCACTGGCCGGCAGGACTCTATTCAGTCATCAAGGGGAAGGACTCGTGGCTAACACTCTTCAAGGCTGCAAGGTTGCCGTGCTGGCAGTTGATGGTTTCGAGCAGGCTGAACTCGTCGAACCTAGACGCGCACTGACCGAAGCTGGGGCGACCGTGCACGTGATTTCCGCCAGGGCGGGCAAGATCCAGGGTTTCAAACATGAAGACAAGGGCGATACGGTCGACGTGGACACCACCTTCGACAAGGCAACGCCCCGCGACTACGACGCCGTGGTATTGCCCGGCGGTGTCGTGAACAGCGACGCGATCCGTCTGCTGCCGCACGCGCAGGCGTTCGTGAAGGCCGCCGACAACGCGAAAAAACTGATCGCGGTGATCTGTCACGGCGCGTGGCTGCCGGTGTCGGCCGGTCTCCTCAAGGGACGTACCGTGACGAGCTGGCCGAGCCTGCAGGATGACATCCGCAATGCAGGCGGGACGTGGGTAGACCAGGAAGTGGTCGAGGACGACAACTTCATCACAAGCCGCAAGCCGGACGATCTTCCTTCATTCAACCGGACGCTGGTCGCCCGCTTGTCAAAACAGAAGAAAGCGGAATAACGGGCGAATGTGTAGTCGACGGGACGCGCGACCGGGCGCGCGACACGCCTGCGATGAATCTCGCGCCGCGCCCCGTTTTTCCACAGAAGGATTCGGAACAGGAGAAACCGCATGACATTCCAGTATTTGCTTCGCGCATCGGTGGTAGCAATCAGTCTTGGCGTCGCAACGTTCGGCGCGGTTCATGCACAGACCAGCGCTCCGGCGGCTGCGACGGACAGCAAGCTGTCGGCGTCTGATCAGCAGTTCGTGCAGGACGCATCGCAGGCGGGAGCGACGGAAATCGAGGCGAGCAAACTCGCGTTGACGAACTCGAGCGATCCGCACGTCAGAAAATTTGCGAACCAGATGATCGCCGACCACACGAAGCTCGCGCGCAATCTTGACGTGATCGCCGTGAAGAGGGGACTCACCACGCCCCCGGCCGCTGACGCCGCTGTGATTGGAAAACTGCAGGGACTGAAGGGTGCGGATTTCGATCAGGCTTACATTGGGCAGGTTGCGTTGGAAGGACATCAGAAAGCCGTCGAGCTGTTTCAGAAGGAAAGCGAGAGCGGCACAGACCCGCAACTGAAGACCGCCGCGACGAAGGCGCTGCCTGTCATCAAACACCATCTCGCGATGGCCGAACAGCTTGGCAGCGCAAAGAAGAGCACATCATGAATGCGATTCCGCCGAAGGTTGCTTACGAGGATGCGAACATGAACATCACCTTTCCCGACGAGACACCCATTTTCGACGGCGCAAATCTGACCATGCGGTTCACGGCGGCCGTCGATGGCGAACCGGTTGCATGCTTTATCACGGCGGAAGCACTTCAGGATCACTTCGGCGCCGATTCGTCGCTGGAAGATACGCTACTCGAAGCATTCGAGCGTGGCCGCGCGCGGATTCGTTCGGTGTGCGCGGAGGCACTTGACCAGAATGATGGCGACAGCGTCGTGTTACATAGCGGCCTTTTTCGCGCCGGAGCGATGTAGCCGGATCGCGGCCTGACCGCCTGACGTGCTGCACGTGGTGCGCGCTCGTCCGATGCGGGCGACGCGCGGCGCGGCATGGTTTCTGGAAGCGATGAAAGCAGGCTCATGCCTCTGATCGGATCAGCCAAACCCAGATTTCCCGTTCGCGGGGGCGACGCCGCGTACGGCCATCCACACACTGGTCATTGTCTCGCTTCAGTTCGCAGCCTGCGGGCGCAATGCCTCGCGCCACTGGGTTGCACGCAATCGTACTCGGTGCCTGGTGCGGCGCCGATGTCAGCGTGTGTTCGCGAAGCTGCGAGACTCCCACAGATGTGGCGATCGCAACGAGAACAAGAAATTCCGCGCTTTTGATTGTCAGGATGACTCTCCATTTTGTCGATGTTACCTGCCCTTTCTACAGGTCCTTTGGCGCTTCCTCCCATACCGGTCTGCGCTAAAGGGAACGGTCGGGCATCGCCAGCTGAGCAACGTCCATGCCGACATCAAAAGCGCCGCAAAGGGTCCTCTTTGCAGCGGCTCGCACGCCAGGCCTGTCGTCATACACTCTCTGCCACGGGAATCTCTACGAGCGCGCGCAAGTTCGTAGCAGATTGCGCACGATGGCAAGGGCATGAGCGTACAGGCACGATGCCTGCGACTACCTGCTGAACCGCAGCAATGCGGTTCGCTGAACCCCAATCTGACCCAAGGAGCATTGAATGGCCACGAACGTTATTTCTGAACTGAATGATCTCGTCGAGACGTCGAAGGATGGAGAGAAGGGCTTTCGCAAGGCCGCTGAAGAGGCACACGATGCGCAACTCAAGTCGCTGTTCCTGAGCCGCGCCGATGACTGTGCGCGCGGCGCTCGCGAGTTGCAGGACGCCGTGCATCAGCTGGGCGGCAAGCCGGAGACGGGAGGCTCGATGTCAGGCGCGCTGCATCGCGGGTGGGCCGATGTGAAATCGGCGGTCACCTCCCGCAGTGACTACGACATCCTCGCGGAGTGCGAAAAAGGTGAAGACGTCGCGAAGAAGCGATACCACGACGCGCTCGAAAAGGATCTTCCCATCGACGTGCGGGCGATTGTCGAGCGTCAATATCAAGGCGTATTGCAGAATCACGACCGCGTCCGCGATCTGCGCGATCAATACGCCGCCATGAGGTAATCGGGTTCCAGCGGGTGGCGGCTTCAGGCTGCTGCCTGCCGGCTGTAGCCTGATTCGCGTTGCCCTGCGATAGGATAAGAGCCGTCCGCATACGCGGATGGCTTTCTGGTTGTGCGGGTTTTCTGTCCACCGTGGCGTCCTCGCCGCCCGATGCTGGCAGCAGTTGAGCGAACTTCACGGGCGTGCTCTCCTCACCCGAGAGACTTCATCGTCCCGGGAGTTCCGAAACCCGGCCGTTACCAGCCACGCTCGCTCCGATAGCCGATTGTTGAGGGAACAACAAGTCTCACTATCCCGCGCGGGCCGGGACAATAACTGGCGCGACTTCACGTCGCGCACTTACGTATAAGTCCGAATCTTGGCGGCACCCCGAATATCTCGAACATTGCCGGCGCTATGCGCTCGACAAGCCTGTCCGCTAGTTCGGAGAATGTTGTCACGATGCCGGCGCCACGCGTGAGGGCACCAGTGCGACGGAAGGAGAGCCAGCGGGGAGCGGAGGTAAAGCGCGGACCATGCGCGATCGCGTCAATCGGCCTACGTAATCGCGGCGATCGCGAACATCGCCACAACGGCCACGCCCATCACGACGGTTGCCAGCCACCCGGTCATCCGCAGACTGCCACGGATGCAGAATTCGCCCATGACGCGCGGATGCGAGGCCATTTTCATCATCAGCACCATGATCGGAACCGACGTGATGCCGTTGATGACGGCGCTCCAATAAAGCGCCTTGATCGGATCGAGCGACGTGAAGCCAAGCGCAAGCCCGGCCATTGTTGCAATAACGATGATCGCGTAAAAGCGCTTTGCGAGGCGCGGTTCCAGTTCCAGGCTGTTGTTCCACCGGAATGCGCCGGACATTGCGTACGCCGCCGAGCCTGCCAGCACCGGTAGCGCAAGCAGCCCGGTCCCGATAATACCGACGCTGAACAGCAGAAATGCGAACTTACCGGCTATTGGCTTGAGCGCTGACGCAGCCTGCGCGGAAGTCTGGATATCGGTCACGCCGTGCACGTGAAGGGTCGCGGCGGCCGTCAGCAGAATGAAAAACGCGATCAGGTTCGAGAATCCCATGCCGATCCATGTGTCGACGCCAATGCGCTCAAGCTGGCGCGGCGCCTCCATTGGGGCCTTCTTCAGCGCGACTTCGCCGGGGGCCGCCCGCAGCTCCTCGACTTCCTGCGACGCCTGCCAGAAAAACAGGTAGGGACTGATGGTTGTGCCAAACACCGCGACGATTGTTGTCGCGTAGTTGCCGCTCCACGACATGTGCGGGAGCACGGTGCGAAACGCCACCGTTGTCCATGGGATTTTGACGGCAAACACAACGCCCACATATGCGAGCAGCGCGAGGGTGAGCCATTTGAGCACGCGGACATAGCGCTTGTACGGCACAAAGACCTGCAACACAAGCGACAGCGCTGCCAGCGCGACCGTATAAAGATGAGCGGGACCGCCGACGAGGAGGTTGACGGCCGCGCCCATGGCCGTCAGGTCGGCCGCGATGTTGATTGTATTGGCAACGAGCAGAAGCGTGACCGCGCTGTACAGGATCGAAACCGGGTAGTGCTGCCGCAGGTTGGTTGCGAGGCCGTGGCCGCTGACCCGGCCGATCCGCGCACTGACCAGCTGGATCGCAACCATCAGCGGATAGGTCAGCAGCACGGTCCAGAGGATGTTATAGCCAAACGCGGCGCCTGCCTGTGAGTACGTCGCGATACCGCTCGGATCATCGTCGGCCGCGCCGGTGACCAGACCGGGCCCTAACTTTTCCAGCCACGGATTGGCTGACTCCTCTGGCGTGGCTGGTGGCTCAATGTTGGTTGTCATGGGTGTTCCAGACGCGGCCCAAAGGGATGCTCAAGGCCAGGACGATGTAAATGCCTGGCAACCCGCGTCGGAAGCAGCATGACGCAATGATGGAGGTGCAAATCTTGCGCCTCCTATTGCCCTGTCGGATGCCCAGCCTTTGAACGACGTGGGCCGTGCCGAGGGAAACGCCATCATTGGACGATTTCGATGGAATCGGGCGGGCAAATGACGCGAAACGCAAAGAAATCATGCTTCTCAAGGATGCGCCGGACCTGATCTCGCCGGCCCGGTTGACCTGGCCAATTGTGTAGCGGGACGCCGAGAATAGTGGCTGCCTCCCTCGCGCTTACTCGCTTTCCGCTTGCGATGTCCATCCCTACACCCTGCGGGTAAATTTCAGTTCCTCGTTATGCTCATTTGGTCAATGACGTTTCCATCATCGAATAATCTGATTTAATCCAAATTTTTAATCATAACAATATGGATATCTAACTTCGCCATGCTAGGATTCCCCTGCCTTTATACGAAGGTTAGCCAATGTACTGCGTGGAGACGTACCATGGTTTTCTGATCCTCATGGAGCTTTCAGAGGCATCTTCCAGCTGGACTTGTATAGTTGCATTTGAACGATTGGACGGCGACCTAACCAAACCAACGCCGATCGGGTTCGATAAAACCGTTCGCAAGTCTGACGATAGCGCACTGAATCTCAGCATGGATATGCTCGCTAAAGCTGAAGAGCGGATTAACTACTGGTATAAAAATGGAAATAACTGAGTTTAGACCGCCAGCTTCCTGAGCTTGACCATTCGTGCACCCGGAATGCGCTGAAAAGGATCGTGCTCCCTCTTGCCAGGATTCACCGAAAATAACAACGGAGACAGCATGCCAACTTATCAACTCACTCGCGCTGCGCTGATACGCATTGCTCAGTCGGTGTGCGGGATTTTTGATGGAAACGCGGTCTATGGTGAAAAGGCTGCGACTGACGGCAAAATGAAAAATCTGATCATTCGAGACCCAGGCGGAAAAAGAACGCCATACATCTCGCTTCTCTTTCCGGATGACATTCTTGACCGGTATGACGCAATGCCGGGCGGCGCGCGGACGACAGTCGAAAACCGGATAATTGCAATATTGCTGGAGCAGTTGCCGAACTACCAGGGTGAGTTCAAAAGCGGCTTGCTGCAGGTGCATCAGGTATTTGCCATTGAGTTCGATGCCCGACTGATTGATGACGTTTGATTCAGCCATGCGCTGCGTTCTGGTGAATACGGCGCCCTGATTGGGGTGCCCTTCGATGAGCAGCACATTGTGCGTGACTTGTTGGCCACCACCTCAACGATCTGTCTGAATCATGAGTGGTCCTGGTCTCATCGTCGAATGTGTCGAAAGGCAGCGCAATGTGACAGTCAGCTCGGCGACGCTCGCGTGGTACCCGGTACGGGCGTATCGCCACACACGGCATGGGCGTCGAAACGCAAGTCGGAGCCACCGGCGGTTGGGCACCTCAACAGCCCCCGCGCTGATCCTCGATCCCCGGCGCGATGAGCGTAGCGGCCAGTCGTCGCAATTGAGCCTGCAGGCACGGTTCGTCGCGCACAGTTCGCGCAACTCGAGCAGGTCGTGTGCAGTTTCGCCCATGGGTCGGCCATCAGCGGAAACGCCGACCGGGCTATTCAGTCTTCATAAGCTGCCATTACGAGCCATACATCACGCTCGCCGTCGTGGATTTCCGCTGCCAACGCATAGGGATCTCGAGGCTTACACCTCTGTTCGAGCATGTTATGCGCGACCTCGCCGTTGCTGAACGCGCTTTCACAGAGCGGTCGAACTTCACGCTTGCCTTCGAACATCGACCGGTTTTGGTGATAAACCAACGGCTGCCGCTTCCAGGTATTGAAGCAGTCCTTGACATGCTGGAAATCACCGCCGCAAATATTGGCCTGATAGCTACATCTTGCTTCCATGATGAACCTCCCTCGGCCATCGTCGGGCGCTTGTTGCCGGATGCGCCACCACTAGCGGTATGGCTCGTGCATATCATCGACTGGAGACCGTCGTATAACTTGATGCAACCGACGTGCCTGGGGCGGCGTTCCCAAACTGGAAACAACGTTGAGCTTCTCCCGGAGCCAGCGTCGCGCACTCATGCCGACAGACTGCGCGAAATTACAACCACCATGCAAATCTGTCGGTACGAGTCAATCGCGCTTTACCTCGTCGTTGCCAGCCAGGGGTGATGAAAAATTCAATTGCGGTCCATGCGCAAAGGCAAAAAAATGTCGCGACCGGGGCTCCTGTCCGGGTAATCGTGGCGACGACCACGCAAGCAGGAAGCGGCGTCTTCTCAATCGAAAGGGTCCTGACGAAATCAGGCAGCGCGTCCACTTCCGTCGCGAATCCTTTGTACTGACAGGTTCGTATTGTTCAACACCCTCCAGCATGGCTAAAACGGGCGCCACTCCCATACGCCCGGCATGCCTTCCGCGCGCAGGTAGCCTCGAACTCGTTGCCTGTCGTAACCGCTTACACTTCATCGGCAGCTAGCCGCTGGGCGCCGTCGCGCCGGTCTCTCCATCCCGGGAAGAATCCATGTCACGCAACAGGTCGATGAGCATGTCCGGGTCGACCGGCTTGACCAGATGGCGGCTGAAGCCGGCCTCGGCAGATTTAGAAATGTCCTCTGCGCTCGCGAATCCTGTCATGGCGATCAGCACTGCGTGCTGCGTTTGCGGTAACGCCTTGAATTCCTTCGCGACGTCGTGCCCGTTCATCCCAGGCAGGCCGATGTCCAGCAGGATCACTTCCGGTGACCATGCGGCCGCGACCCGGATCCCGCCAGGGCCGTCATCCGCTGTCCTGACCTCGTAGTCGTGCATCCGCAGGATCAGGGCGAGTGAATCCGCTGCGTCGCGATTGTCGTCTACGATCAATATCTGCGGTTTGGGGCCGCCCCCTTGTTCCACGGCAACAGGTTCGGATTCGTTGCCCGAAGGCGCTGGCGCGATGGGCAGACGTACTGTGAATCGACTGCCCTGGCCGGGCCCGGCACTCGTCACCGCAATGTCGCCTCCATGCATCTCGACCACGGAGCGGACGATCGACAGCCCGATTCCCAGTCCACTACGCGAGCGCCGGGTCGTCGGATCGACCTGGAGGAAAAGATCGAAAAGATGAGGCAACTCGTCGGTCGGAATCCCGATTCCGGTGTCTTCAACCGAAACCATTGCGGTGTCGCATTCCGCCTGGACCGTCAGGCGAATGTCGCCACCGTTCCCTGTATATTTGATTGCATTGTCCAGCAGGTTCGACATGACCTGCGTGAGGCGCATCGGATCGCCATTGACGAACACGGCCTCATCGGGAAGGTTGACCGACAATCGCTGTCGTCGCATCTCGGCGAGCGGCTGGCTGATCTCGATAGCCCGTGCGGCTGCTTCTTTCAGGTCAAAAATCTTTCTTTTCAGCTTGACCTTCCCGGTCGTGATTCTGGATACGTCGAGCAGGTCATCGACCAGGTCGGAGAGGTAACGGCTTTGCCGTTCGATCATGGCCTGCACCCACTGGACCTGCGGAGGCAGACTGGTCAGATAGTCTTTCATGACCTGCGCGCCATTGCGGATCGGTGCCAGTGGGCTACGGAGTTCATGCGCGAGGGTGGCCAGAAACACGTCCTTGCGTCGATCTGCTTCCTTCCGGGCGTCCTCGACCTGCGTGCGCTCCGTAATGTCCGCCAGCGTGCCCACAAAACATTCGACTGCGCCCTCGTCCGAAAACCGGAAGCGGCCACACATTTCGACCACGCGCAAAGCGCGATCGCTTTTCCGGAAGATCCGGAAGGCCGCCTGGACCAGGCGCCCCGGGACCTTGCCTTCATCGAATTGCTCCGCGAGCTTCGAAGCGTCGTCCGGATGAACGACAGTCTGGGTGAACTCTTCGCCGGACAGCGGGCCATCGCCGGGAGGCTGTCCGGTTATCGTGTACATCCAGACGTTTTCCCAGACGGCACTCCTCTCGGCCAGCCTCCATTCGAAGATACCCAATCCGGTGGCCGCAGCCGCCATGCGCAGTCGTTCTTCGCTTTCCTGCTGGGCGGCAAGCGCACGATCGCGCTCCCGAAGCAGATCAGCGGCGCGCTGATCCTGTTCTTCCAGTAACTGCCCGATGGCGTCATGGAGAGTCGCGCTGAACAGATCCTCGATGGTCTGATACGCCCGCGCCTCGAGCTTGCTTGAACGCGCGGGCGATAGCAGGAAAAACTCGGCCGTGGCTTCCCGGACGCACCTTCGAAGCAGATCGAGTTCCCGGAACAGGTCGTCCAGCTGGTAGCCCTGCATCCAGCGAGAGCGTCCGCGTTGACGCGCATCGCGTTCAATGCGAGCCTGGACCGGTCTCCGTCGCGCAGTTTTCAGTTTCTCGCAGATCTCTTCGTAAATGCCTGGCAAATCGTCGATGAACTGCTCGGCGGTTAGCCTGCGAGCCTCACTCAGGGGATCGGCGCGAAGCGCCGCAAGCCATCGCTGTGCGACCAGCCCACGTTTCCGTTGCAGATACGCGGGCAGTTCGCGTAAAGGTTCAGGCCGCCGCGCTTTCATGGTGTTCTCCTTGCGCGTATTAGCAGTCCACCTCTGTCGCCGTTCCGGACGACGGGCGCGGGCACGGCACATCCTCGCTGCCGGTAGCACTGACGAGTCGCCGCACCGAGGTGCGACTGACGTTAAGCTGCCTGGCAATTTCCCGTTTGCTGAGTCCCTGCGCAAACAGGGCTTGCATCTCCGGCGCGCGAGCCGTGACGGTCAGGGGGCGTCCATGCGGTGACCCGCTCGCGCAGACATCGCGCTCGAACTCAGCGACGCCAGCATGCTGGCCAGCGTCCAACCGCCGGGCGTCGTCATGTCGAGCGCGTCCGACAACGAAACGAAGCCTGCTGGTCGCGGGTTGAGACACGGGCATAGAGCACTGCACGCATGACGTTCCCCATGGCCCAAAACCCTTGAAATTCGCCGCCGGACAGCCGCAGATGCTGGGGGCACGGCGGCAACTGGAGCATGGTCATGAACATTGGTTACCGGCCATACTACTCGGTTCCTATACCTGGAGAAAGCGACGCTCCGTCGTGAAACACTGGCGCTCGCGGCCGACAGCCTCCTTTACCAGTCGATCCGACGTTTCGCTGACCGACTTTGGCTGAACCCGGGAAAGCGTGGTCCGCGCCGATCCTGATGCGAAGAGGCTTGCCGGACTCCTGACGTACGAAAAAAACCGAATCCTGAGTGTGCCCCAAATGCGATACCAACGGCGAAGCCGGCAGCACCAACAGCAAAATCGTCTAAAATTAATCTGGTCCGCCTGATTTGAACAAGGGGAAGATAATGATGCGATTGATTGCATGGATATTGATTGCTGGCACTGCAGTTCTCGCCGGTTGCAACACAATGGCAGGCGCAGGCCAGGACATTTCGAAGGGCGGCCAGGCGATCAAGAATGAGGCACAAGAAGCCAAATAAGGGGCCAACTGAGGGAGCGCGCCAACGAAGCCAAGAACCAAAGTCAACAAGCCCATTCGCTGCGAATCATCACAGCAAACGCGCGCCTCGATGGTGCGCGTTTTCGATTGTGCGCGGTTTTTCGTCTTATTTTGTCGTAAGCTCGGTTGCCGACGTATCCGCATGGCTGCCTTGGACTACAAGAATGTGGATTCCACGTCAGGACGCGACTGGCATGATCGTTGGGGAACGTCCGTCTCCTGACGTACGAAGCGGTGACGACGGTCGAGGTGCCTGATCTATGCACGAGAGACCCCCTCCATCTGGAGTAGCCAGCCGGAGCACGTTGATGAGGACGCCTGCCAGAAGTCAGGCCAGCGACCAGGTACACAGGAAGGCGCGCACGCTGACCATTCTGGCGGCATGCTGCCTGCTGTGTCAGGGGCTGTCGGCGCAAACGCCCGACGATGCCATCAGCTTGCGCCAGATATACCAGAGCCTGATTCCACGGCTCGACCATAACCCGTTTCAGCGGCGGCTGTATCTCGATTCGCAGGAATCGCCATCCACGGTCAAGGGCGAAATCTACGCCGTGATGGACTATCCATTCGCGACCGTCAACGACGCCCTCAATGACCCGTCGCAAGGCCCGGTGAACTGGTGCGATGTGTTGATCCTGCATCCCAACATCAAGTACTGCCATGCCTCTGCTGATAGTAGCGGCAACACGCTGACTGTGAACATCAGCAAAAAGGAAGTCGCCGAAGAACTCGGGGCCACTTACCGCGTGCGATTCGATTACCACGCAGCGACCACCAGCCCGGGATACTTTCAGGTAAAGCTCCACGCCGACAGCGGACCGTTGAACACCCGGGATTATCAGATCGTTCTGGAAGCGGTGTCGCTCAGCGGCGACCGCACGTTCCTGCATTTGACTTATGCATACAGCTACGGCGTGATCGGGGGTCTTGCCATGAAAGGCTATCTGGCCACCTTTGGCCGCGGCAAGGTCGGCTTCACCAACATCGCGGATTCGTCCGCGGCACAGGCGGAATACGTCGGTGGGGTACGCGGCCTCGTGGAGCGCAACACCATGCGTTACTACCTGGCCATCGATGCCTATCTCGGCGCACTGTCGAGCCTGCCGGACAGGCGGCTGGAGCAACGCCTGAGCAACTGGTTCAGCGCCAGCGAGCAATATCCGCGGCAGCTGCACGAAATTGATCGGCAACAGTATATGCAGATGAAACAGGAGGAATACCGGCGCCAGCAGACGAAGCAGTAGTTGGCGAATCGTGTATCCGCATCGCTGCCGGACAACAAGAATGCGACCGTCACCCGGCGTCTGTGGCAAGTGACCCGATGTCGGGCATGCGTCGTTCGAGTCTGGCGCTCGTGAAGTTGCGGTCACGATGGTTCACCGCTAGCGTCCGTTTCGCCGCCGGTTCATTGACGCAGATGGGCTCGAACACCTCGACCAGGAAATCGCGATCAATTTCCCGGTCAGATCCACCTGATCGGGGAACTGCTGGCCTTGCTGACACGGTACGACGAAAGCATCTATCTAAACGCATTGAGGAAGCTGGGCTCGCCCCTTCTTGCAAACCTCACGCTCCCCCCTCTAAACGCGTGACAGACTGACTCAGGGCGTGAAGTGGACCTTCAGATTTTCCGGAAGCGGCCGTTCTAAGCATCGGCATCTTACGAACCTTCATCTTCCGTTTTGCTGCTTGCGCCGCGGATCAACTCCAGTTCATATACGGTCTGTGCGCGTGGGTTCTGTATGAGTCACGTAACGATGCTTACGAACACGCCGGGGAGAACGCGCGGAATCTGATGCTGGTCATTGAGCGCGACATCGCATGCAACGTCGAACTTTATGATCTTCCGATACAAGCGGTTGTGGACGGAGTGACCGATCCGCAGGTCATGGCACTTCCGCCAAAGATCCGAAGCGAAGTATTGTTCGACCGCGCTGCCTCAGGCAATTACCTGGGTTCGATCTTCGTGATGAATGAACGGGGTGACATCATCATTGACTCCCGATTCATACCCGCGAGCAGGAAACTTCGCTGACCGTGACTATTTCGCCGTCCACCGTGATCACAGCAACACGGGCCTCTACATCAGCAAACCCTACGCGTCACGGCTGCGCGACGCCACGCTCACGATTGCGCTGAGTCGCCGGATCGCGCGTGCGGACGGCTCTTTCGGTGGTGTCGTGGTCGGAACATTGAGCATCGACTATTTCCGTGCTTTACTGGACGGCCTGTCCGTGGGAGCGCGCGGAACGGCCGCCGTGGTCGAGACGAACGGTACCATGATCACGCGATTGCCCTACGACCGCGACGTAGTCGGGCGCGATATCCGGAACGCCCCCGACTTCATTCAGGCGATGCCGACGAACGAAGGTGCATTCACCGGCACTGCATTGATCGACGGGGTCCGCCGACTCTACGTGGACAGGCGCCTGGCAGGGCTTCCAATCATCGGTGGCGAGGAATTCGTGGTGACCCTTCCCGATACCGATTCGGCCGGCGCGATGGGATTGGCTGAAACCCTTCGGCACGCGGTCTACGGCCTCAATATCGAACACATCCAGAGCCGATATGGCCGCGTGACTGTGAGCATTGGCGTAGTCGCAACCCAGGGCCGCGCGGCTTACGATGGAGCGATGCTGGTGAAGATGGCTGATTCGGCCCCGTACGAAGCCAGATCAACTGGCCGAAACCGGGTGTGTGAAGCACAAAACGGATGAAAGGTGCCGCCTCGCTAGCCCCAGAGAATGACTGGTTTGGAACTCAACGCCAATCCCGATGTGGAAACAACTGACTGGAGAGCCTTCTGGTGGAGATTTATAAAAATGCGAGATTTGTGCGTTCCGCCCTCGGTCCGCGCTACCTCCTTCTCTACTCCTGGCTGCGGCAGACCCCTCGGTAAGGTGAGAAGCGCCAGTGACCGGTAGGGTCCTTTACTGCGACCGCGCCGTATTCGTACAACACCTCGCAAGTGGCGGCAGGTCGCAGCTCACGTATGTCTTCGACAACCAGAAGCGTGCGCATCGGCGTCTCGGCGCTCGGCTCGGCAGCAGACAGCGAATATCCTTTCTCCGAACTGCGGCATCGGTTTGCCGAGCCTGCGACACCCAAATGCTCGCCATGGGCCGCATACTCCGCGCACTCCGGGCCGCCCCAATCGGTGCCAGAGCCATCCTCAATAAAAGTCGAATCCATGTGGCGCTTGCCTGCCTGGTATAAGTGTCCCTGATCTCGTGTTAGCCCCAGTGCTTGCAGCGCGCGAAGCGCCTCATGGCCGTCCAACGACGACTTGTGGCATGTCTCCCTCCATCCGTCACCACCGGATACGTGCTACGCCCGCGACACTGTCAAATCGCGCTCTCTTCGGAACTGAAGGCTCAAGACGTCCAGTCCAGTCTGTTCTGAGCCTCTCGCACGCAACGTGCCATGCCCGTTCAACCAGATTCACTGAAGCCGCGCATACCTTGCCAGATGATTTAAGCACGGAGCATCGGCCTAAGCCAGCCTGAACCGCAACGCGCGGGGTCAGCAATTCTGAGTGGCACAGGGTCATCAAAATGCGAGCGGCCGTGGACGTCCCGCTGCGTCCCCAAGGCGACCGCCGCTATCGTTCCGGTGAGGAGCGCTTGCTACTGGAGCGAAGCTTGGACAGGCTGCGGCACAGGAATTGCGGCTCGTGGAGGGCGGATTTGCACCCGCTCAGGTTGCGACCAGTCGCTTTGTGAACGAAGGAGACCGTCATGCGAGCTACCACGAAGGAAATTGTGTTTTCAGTATTGTTTATAAGTGAGGTCGCTCGAATCTCGAACGCGCTCTTCATTCCCGCTGTCGAGAGTTGAAGTGAAGGAGAAGGCAAATGACCATCGGAACCATTCTGCTAATCGTGTTGATCCTGTTGCTGATCGGCGCAGTCCCGAGCTGGCCTTACAGCCGCTCGTGGGGCTACCGTCCAACGGGCCTGCTCGGCGTCGTCCTGGTCGTCGTCTTGGTACTGGTGCTGCTGGGTCACATTTGACTGTCCGGTGCGCCGTAGATAGAGAGCGCAAGGATCCTCTATAACGGCGCGTTGTCGGTCGCTGTGCCAAGGCGCACAATCGGCGCATCGGCCTCGCCTGCCCCGATCAGCAGTCGGCGCGTCCGCGAGGTGACTGGCTTGTGGCTGGCGATCTCGATTGTGAAAATGTACGCGAATCGCGGCATGCAATTCCTGGCTCTGATCCAGGAGGGCAACATCGGTCTGATGAAGACGGTCGACAGGTTCCAGTACCGCCGGGGCTGGAAATTTTCCGCTGCCGCTACACAGTGCGTTCGCCAGACCGTCACCCGGGCGATCACCGACCCGGCCCGTTCGAGTATCGGTCCATATGATCGAGCCGACAACCAGGCTCAATCGCAGTTCGCGGGAAATATTGCAATGTAGCGGCAAGAAAGCGGGCGGACGAGGCTGGCCGAGCGCATGGAGATGCCTGAGCACATGGTACGCGGCACCATGAAGATCGCGACAGAGCCGGACTCAATGGCGACGTCCGTCGGCGAGGACGGTAACACGAGCCTCGGCGACATGATCGACAGACTCGGAGACGATGTCTCCCGCCGACACGGCGCACGCAGCCAGGGTATTCGGAGGAGTTTCGGCATAGACATGCCGACCGACTGCACACTGGAAGAGCGGCCCGACCCGGGCCTATACCGTCGCGCTTGCGACGCTGTCACTGGCGCCGCAACCCTGCATGCGCATCACATCACGAATATCCAGACATCTGCACAGGCCTCCTCGCCGGATCAGCTGCCTACGCGATGGCGGGAACGTTCAAATGGAAAAATAGCCTGGAACTCGAGCCACGGCTCGCCAGACGATTTTACGGAATCGTCATCCTTGCAACCGTAATAGGGCTGGCGCTCGGCTTCACCTCGATTGACCCGATCAAAGCGCTTCACTCGAGCGCCGTCATTAACGGCGTCACCTCCGTCCCGATCATGGTGCTCATGATGAAAATGGCATCGAACCCGGGCACCATGGGCAAATTCGTCATTGGCGGTAGCCTGCAGGTCGTCGATTGGCTGGCGGCTGCTGCGATGACAGTCGCCGCAGCGGCCATGGTCCTGCTTACTGCGGGATCGTGAGCCTGCCGCGTTGCCCTTTCCGGTCTTGCGGAATGAACTGACGATGGGGCGCTCGTGGCCATCGTCAGTCTGCCCTCAAGCCACCAGCGCATCATGGGGAAAACCCGGAGCCGTCGGCGGCGCCCGAACGAACAGCCGCCGCTCGCGGAAAACACCCGAATGGAGCCGTACGGCGGGACACATGGTGCTCACTCGATGGGTTTTGCCGCCGCAAAGCCCCTGCAATGTTCCAGATACGCCGCCTCGTGAATGCTGATCAGCTCGACTACGCTGACCCACAACCACGACGGTGTATCACGCGACCTCTCCCGGCTTCGCCGGAGTTCCGCTAGCCACGACTTACGGGTTGCGCCATCCATCTGGCTCGCATGAGCCCTGCCAACAACGAGCGCCAGGAAACGCGCGGCCTTTACTGCATCGGCCTCGAGCCGATACCACCAAAAATACCACCTCATACCACCAGCTTCCAGCGGACCAACCCGGGATGCTACAGAATGAAAAAACCCGCGAAGCCTTGTGCTATCGCGGGTTTCTGGACCTCTCCGGAACCTTCCGGAATGGTGTGTGGTGCGTGAGGCCGGACTCGAACCGGCACGCCATTGCTGGCGTCAGGACCTAAACCTGGTGCGTCTACCAATTTCGCCACTCACGCGTCGTCGCCGAACCGGCATCGACTTTATACATAGTCTGGCATGACCGTCGCGGTATCGCTTGCGCTGTATGCCGCTGCGATGTGCATCATTGCGCGCATTGATTCGTGGAGCCCATCCATACCGACGGGTAGCCACGGGTAAGCGCCGGTAAGCACTACGCAGCCGGGCAAAATGCGATGCGCACCCTGCCGATTGTCTGTCTCGCCATCGACCGCCGACTGCCGTCCCAAAGCGTAAGCGCGAGATTCTAACCGATTGCCCACGGCTTGTCTGCCCCCGCCTCTCGTATCGCGATGCTACAATTTTTCGCTGGCCGCCCGACCCGGTGCGCGCCGTCTGCATCCGACTCCCCTCACCCCCAATCCAGTGAATTTCGACGACTATTGCCAGCAGAAGGCAGCGCCACCCGGTTCGAGCACGTACTACGCACTCAGGCAGGCGCCGGCCGCCCGCCAGCCGCTCCTGACCGCCCTCTTCGCCCTGCGGCGGGAATTCGAGGAAACAGTCAAGGAAACCAGCGATCCGACCGTCGGCCGCACCAAGCTCGCGTGGTGGCAAAAGGAAACCTCCGCGCTGGCAGCCGGCGAGGCGTCTCATCCAGTATCAAAAGCGCTCATGGCGCATCTGCCCAGCACCGCCTCCGAATACGCTTCACTGGAGGCGCTGCTCTCCGGCTTCGAAATGGACCTCGATCAGGCCCGCTATCTCGACTATCCGAATCTGCGACGCTATGTCGAGAGGGTCGGCGGCGCGTTTGCCGCGCTGGTCGCGCGGGCAACGGCACGCGACCCTTCGCAGGCGTCGGGCTGGGCCGTGCCGCTCGGCAACGCCTTGATGCTTGCGCAGTTCGTCGAAGAAATCGGCGACGATGCGCGCCACGGACGCATCTATATTCCGATCGACGAGATGCAGCGCTTTAACGTCACTGCCGCGGATCTGATCAACCGCAAATACACCGACGCGTTCACCGAATTGATGCGCTTCCAGACCGGCCGCGCACGCGACTCGCTGCACGGCGCGCTCGCCGCGATTCCGGACGCCGAGCGCGCCACCCAGCGCACGCTTCGAGCGCAGGCCGCGCTCGCACTCGCGGTGCTGGACGAAATCGAAAGGGATGGCTACCACGTTCTGCATCAGCGAATTGCACTGACGCCGATCCGAAAATTGTGGATTGCCTGGCGAGCCGCACGCGGATGATGCTATGCGCGCAGCAACGGCAGCGGCTCGAATCGCTGCTGCAGCACGTTCGCAGCATCGAGACCCCACCAGGACCCAAGCACCGTCGCGTACAGTTGCCGGAAGTCGATGCCGACCGGCAGGTTGCCGTTGCCATCGAGTTGCGCGAGCACCGGCGGCACGCCGTACAGTCCACCCCGCACCCGCCCGCCCATCGCGAAGTGCGGGGTGACCGTGCCGTGATCCGTACCGTTGCTCTGATTCTCGCGCGGACGCCGGCCGAACTCCGCGTAGGTCATCACAAGCGTGCTGTCCCAGCGTCCTAGTTCCATCAGCGCCGACTTCATCGCCACGAATCCTTCCGCCCGCTGTTTTAGCAACGCAGCCTGCTGCCCAGGCTGATTCTGGTGCGTATCGAATCCGTTGAGCGTCAGCCGGATCACCGCAACGCCCTGGCCCCTAACGGGTTGCCCCTGCGCCGTGTCGCCGGCGGCAAGAACCTGCATCGCGGTTTTGATCGACGCCCCGAACGCGCCCTGGGGGAATGGGGTCTTCAGCGGAACCTGACCCTGGCGGGGCCGCAGCCGGTCGGCTGCTTTCACGATGTCATTCTCGACGTCGAGAATATGCGAGAGTTCGGGGTTGCGCTCATGTAGCGAGACAGGCGTCGCGAGCCGCGACGCCCGCACGAACTGCGCCGGATTGACGAGCGCAATCGCCCGTGCGCCGTTCGCAAGGGGGCCCATTTCCGCGCTGCCGATCACCACGCCATCGGCCGCGAAACCAGCCGGAACCGGCCTTAGCGCAAACGCGCGAGACAGCCACCCTTCGCGCAGATACTGATCGGACCTGGACGCGGTGTCCCAGATCTCGATCGAACGAAAATGCGACAGATTCGGCTGCGGATAGCTGACGCCTTGCACGATCGCCAGTTGCCGATCCTGCCAGAGCGGCATCAACGGCTGGAGCGAGGGATGCAATGCCGTCCGTTCGTCAAGCTGGATCGCCTGCTCGCGTTTGATGCCGATGCTCTTGCGCAGTTGATAGTAAGCGGGATCGGCGTACGGAATGACGGTATTCAGACCGTCGTTGCCGCCCTTCAACTCGACGAGGACCAGCAGGTTGCCATAGCCGCCAGCGGGCGATGGGCCGCCGTTCGCGAGCGTGCCCGTCTGCGCGGCAAACGTCGTCGGCAACCAGAGCGAGGCGCCGGCTGCTGTCGCCATCGAAAGGAAATCGCGTCGCTTCATGCTGCACCTCGTTCGTCCGCTGAAGGCATGTCGCCTGTCTCGTGCACCAGCTCTTATTTCAGCTGGTAGGCGGGGTCCATCAACAACGCCTCAAGATACGCGCTCCCGGTGGAATCCGTCTCGATCGCGTCGACTGGCGCGAGCGGCAACACTGCGTGCTGCAACTGCAGTTCGATCGACAGACCCGGCTTCGCATCCGGCGTCGTGTTGTAGTGCGCGAGCCATCTGTCGATATCGAAGCGCACGCCGCCCAGGCCCACACGCGCCATCGCGCGCTGCACCGGCGCGCTGGCATTCATGTTCTGCGCCATGCCATTTTGCATCCGCTGCGGACCAGTGGTTTCAGTGGCGCGAAATAATTGCTCGACAAACTGCTTGCGGGCAAGCAACGTCGAACTGTTGATCCAGGTGGGGCCGCCCGGCCAGCCCTTCACATTCGGCGGATAAAAAAGGTTTTCGCCTAGATTGCGGAACACACCCGCGAACGGTGCGGTATTGTCGTAGCCAATATCAAATGCACGTAAGGTGCCGACCACGAACTCCGCCGGCGATTTCACCAGCACCCCGCGGTTGCCGTCGCTCCAGAAAGCATCGGAAAGGAACAGGCCGCGCAGGGCAACCTTGATGTCGTAACGGCTGGCTCGAAACCGCTCCGCGATCGGAGCGATCTGGTCCGCGTCGGGTGTGTCGGACACGAACTCGCGCCACAGTTCAGTGGTGGTGAACGTGGCCGTCTCCGGGCGGGCAAGCAGGATATCGAGCACCTGATCGCCGTCGAACGCGCCGGTCTGGCCGAGGACAGTCTTGATGCCGTCGTCGTGCAGGTTCGGCCGAAAGACATAGGCTTGCGTATCGGGATCGAGGCTCCATCCGGTATAGGCGCGCGCCGCCTCCGACACGTCCTGCTGCGAATAATGGCCCTCGCCCAGCGTGAACAGTTCCATCACCTCGCGCGCGAAGTTCTCGTTGGGCTTGCCCTTGCGATTGCTTGCGCCGTCGAGATACAGCAGCATCGCCGGGTCTTTCGCGACGTCATGCAGCATGTCGCCAAAGTGACCAACTGCCTCGCGCCTGAGCAGCGCGTTCTGCCGCGCCATGTTCTGCGGGAACTCAACCTTGTCCTGACCGGACGTGAAATGATTGGCCCAGAAAAGCGTCATGCGTTCCGTGAGCGGCGACGGCGTGTTCAACATCTCGCGGACCCACCACGCACGCAGTTCCTCGTAACGTTCGCGACGCAGGCGCTGGTCGTCGCGTCGCTGGTCGGGCGTCCATGCCTTGCGTTCGGCGCGGGTTGGCAGCGGCTCCGACACCCATGCCGGCGGCGGAGTCAACGCTTCGGTGCGCACTGACGCCAGCACCCTGTCGACGGCCTGCTGCCGCGTAAGGCCGACGTACGCCGCGACCTCGCTGCTATCGGGCGCAAAACCGGTGCGGGCGAGAAAAAAGCGCGCATCGCTGGCGTCGAGAATAGCCTGCTCTTCGTCGCTCACGGCCGATGCGGCCCGGTGATCCTTGTGATGCTTTGGACGCGACCCGTGCAGCGTACTGTCCTGCGCAGCCAGGGCCGGCACGGTGAACGCCACGGCCAACCCACAGATTAGCGCCGATATACCGCGCGTCAGTGTCAAAAGGGTGTTCATAGCCTGTAAGCCTGTCGTCGGTGAACGTGACTTCGCCCGTGAAGAGTTGGCGCGAATAAGCCGTGTACCTGTCCTCGCTGCTCAACGGCAGGTCGGTCGGGTCAGTTGACGATGGAATTGCTACGAAATCTTTCGTGCAGGCAAAAAGCAGGAACGCACGCAACCGGTACGTCGAATACAGGCACCCGACTAGCGCTTGTAGAGTTCGCGCACGGCGTCTTCGATATGCTGGCGCAGAAGACGTCGCTCCTCCGGCGTCATGTGACCGTCGCGGCGCCGCTGATCGAGGTCGGGGGGCACGGCGGTGCGCATCATGATGTCGGACGCAGGCTGGTCGACGTTTGCGCGCGCTTGACGCGGGGGTTTTCCGTTATGCGAGGACGAGCGTGGAGTTGCCATCCGGTCTGCCGAAGGCTGGGCGCAGGCGAGCGTCGGACCCAGTGCGCCTGTGAGCGTGCCGGCAACTGCCAGCGTAATGACGCTCAAGCGTACATTCGGCCAAACCCCTCCCTTCATCTTGTTCCCTTCTTGGTGCGGCAACCGGTACCTCAAATGCGTATGCAGACCCCGGCCAGGACCGGGTGCGAGAGTTTTTTGTCATGTGAAGTATCTACCGAACAGCCGCAAACAGTAAAGGAGTCTAAGCGCGCATGCTTTACGTCGCGCCACAGGCGGGGTAAATTTTGTAACTGACTGTAACCCGATAATTGGTGCGAAGATGTACCTCTTTGTAATCGCGTTAAGATGCCGACCATGGAAACCAAAAACCCTTCGAAAATCCTCGTCGTCGATGACGATCCGCGCCTACGCGACCTGCTGCGCCGCTATCTGGGCGAACAGGGCTTCAACGTCTATGTGGCCGAAAACGCGCCGTCAATGAACAAGCTGTGGGTCCGCGAGCGATTCGATCTGCTCGTGCTCGATCTCATGCTGCCCGGTGAGGACGGTCTTTCGATCTGCCGGCGCCTGCGCGGTAGCAACGACCGCACGCCGATCATCATGCTGACGGCGAAGGGTGAGGACGTCGACCGCATCGTCGGCCTGGAAATGGGCGCTGACGACTACCTGCCAAAGCCGTTCAATCCACGCGAGCTGGTCGCGCGCATTCACGCGGTGCTGCGTCGGCAGACGCCGTCCGAGTTGCCTGGTGCGCCGTCGGAAACTACAGAGGTTTTCGAGTTCGGCGAGTTCGCATTGAATCTCGCTACCCGCACGCTGACGAAGGCCGGACAGGAAATCCCGCTGACCACCGGCGAGTTTTCCGTGCTCAAGGTCTTCGCGCGGCACCCACGCCAGCCGCTCTCGCGTGAAAAGCTGATGGAGCTCGCGCGCGGCCGCGAATATGAAGTGTTCGACCGCAGCCTCGACGTGCAGATCTCGCGTCTGCGCAAGCTGATCGAACCGGATCCGGGCAGCCCGCGTTTCATCCAGACGGTATGGGGCCTCGGTTACGTGTTCATTCCTGACGGCGCAGCCTGAGGTTGTTTCTGCTGACGTTGTTTCTGTTTCTTGACGAGAAGGGCCCATGCGGATCGACCGGCGCCTCCTGACGCTCGCGTTCGGTGGCCTATTCTGGCGCACATTCCTGCTGATCGCGCTTCTGATCGCAGTCAGTCTCGCCGCGTGGTTCCAGAGCTTCCGGGTGATCGAACGCGAGCCGCGCGCGCAGCGCGTGGCGTTGCAACTCGTCGCCGTCGTGAAGCTCACGCGCACCGCCCTCCTTTATTCCGATCCCGACCTGCGGCGCGCGCTGCTGCAGGATCTGGAGAGCAATGAAGGGGTGCGCGTGTACCCGCGCGAGACCACCGACAAATACCGCCTGCAACCCGACGAATCGCTCAACCGGCTGATCGAGCATGACATCCGCGGGCGCCTCGGCGACGACACGGTGATCGCGCAGAGCGTCAACGATATCCCTGGCGTCTGGATCAGCTTCAAGATCGACGACGACGATTACTGGGTCGCGCTCGATCGCGATCAGCTCGACAACGTCACCGGTCTGCAGTGGGCCGGCTGGGGCATCTTTGCTCTTGCGTTGTCGCTGTTCGGCGCGGCGTTCATTACGAGTCTGGTCAACAGGCCGTTTGCGCGGCTCGCGATGGCGGCGCGCAAGGTCGGCTCAGGACAGTCGCCCGAACCGTTGCCCGAGCGCGGCATGGGCGTGGCCGCCGAGACCAATCGCAGCTTTAACCAGATGGTGACCGACCTCGAGCAGCTCGAAGCCGATCGCGCGCTGATGCTGGCCGGCATCTCGCACGACCTGCGCACGCCGCTCGCGCGTCTGCGGCTCGAAACCGAAATGAGTCCGTCAGATCAGCCCACCAAGGACGCGATGATCGACGACATCGAGCAGATGGACATGATCATCGGCCGCTTCCTCGACTACGCGCGTCCGGTGCAGCGCATGCCGGAACCCGTCGACCTTTCCGTCATCGCAGGAGAACTGGCGGCGCGCATGGCGAACGAGGACGGCATGCGCCTCATCACACGGCTCGCGCCGTCGGCAGTCATCGAGGCAGACGAGACGGACATGCGCCGTGTCGTCGGCAACCTGATGGAAAACGCGCGCAAGTACGGCCTGAGCGATGACGACGGCATTCCACGCGTCGTGATCGAAACGCGGGTCTCGCATTCGCGTGTGGAGCTGACCGTGGTCGACGAAGGCCCCGGAATTCCCGAGGACCAGCTCGCGCTTGTCACACGACCCTTCTATCGTGTGAATACCGCCCGCAGCCAGGCCAACGGCACCGGCCTCGGGATGGCGATCGTGCAGCGCCTCGTGGGCCGCTATCGGGGTTCCCTGCGGCTGCGCAATCGCACGCCGGGGCCGGGCCTCGAAGTCACGATCGACTTCCCGCTCGCCAAGGGCATTTGAAGCCGCGGGGCAGATGTCTCACAAGAGCCTCGCCGGTTTTCGCGAGCGCTCTGCTGCGTTCCTGACCGTGCCCAATCATCGTGCTAACTATCGAAGCGTTGAATAAAAACTATCCAGTATATTAGCCAAAAACTATTGCCTTTATTATTCAATAGAGTTAGAGTGAGCCCTTGTGTAACGCATCCGTTACAGCGCAGGTAGCTTGAACAGGTTGTTTTCTCAACTCATACAGGAGTATCCGCATGAAAACCGTGGGCGATAAACTCGAAGCTTTCACCGTCACCGCTGCAAAGCCGGGCTTCAACAACCATGAAGAAAACGGCCAGTCGGCGTTCGAAGAAATCACCGAACAGTCGTTCCCGGGCAAGTGGAAAATCATCTATTTCTACCCGAAGGACTTCACGTTCGTGTGCCCGACGGAAATCGTCGAATTCGGCAAGCTGACCAAAGACTTCGAGGAGCGTGATGCGGTTCTGCTCGGCGGCAGCGTCGACAACGAATTCGTCAAGCTCGCATGGCGTCGTGAGCACAAAGACCTGAACAAGCTGAACCACTTTTCGTTCGGCGACGTGAAGGGCGAACTGATCGACCAGCTCGGCGTGCGCGACAAGGAAGCTGGCGTTGCACTGCGCGCGACGTTCATCGTCGATCCGGACAACACGATCCAGCACGTTTCGGTGAACAACCTGAACGTCGGCCGCAACCCGGAAGAAGTGCTGCGCATTCTCGACGGTCTGCAAACGGACGAACTGTGCCCGTGCAACCGTGCAGTCGGCGGCGCGACGCTGTAAGCGTTGCAGTCGAAAGCCCGCTAAGCTTGAAAGAGCCGGCGGGCTTTTTTATCGGCAACTTGATAGGAGATATCAATGGAATTCTTGTCTACGATTAAAGAACTCATTCCCGACTACGCTAAAGACATTCGCTTGAACCTGGACGGCACGATCGCACGTTCGTCGCTCGAAGGCACCGATGCGGTCGGCGTGGCGCTGGCCGCCGCCTTTGCCGCGAAGAGCCCGCTGATTGTCGATGCGATCCGCAAGTCGGGCGTGCTGTCGCCGGAAGAAACCCATGGCGCGCTGACCGCGGCCGCCCTGATGGGCATGAACAACGTCTGGTATCCGTATCTCGAGATGGCCGACAACGCGGATCTGAAGACGCAGCCGGCAGGTTTGCGGATGAACGCGTACGCGTCGCACGGCGGCGTCGACAAGCGCCGCTTCGAAATGTATGCGCTCGCGGCATCGATCATCGGCAAGTGCCACTTCTGCGTGAAGTCGCACGCCGATACGCTGGTCGCTGAAGGCATGAGTTCGACCCAATTGCGCGACGTTGGCCGCATTGCGGCCGTGGTCAACGCGGCGGCGCTGGTGATTTCGGCCGAAGGCAAGTAAACCGTTTCGAAGGCCGACGCGTGGCGGTCTGCAAAAACACCGCGCAAAAAAACGCCACGCGATCCTTCTGCGTGGCGTTTTAATCTTCTCGCACTCACAACCGCTGGCCCGCAGCAGTCAGCACGTTAGCCATCAGGCACGGGTGAGCAGCACGGCTGCCTGCGCCTCGATGCCCTCGCCTCGCCCCAGATACCCGAGCTTTTCGTTGGTCTTCGCCTTCACGTTCACCCGATCCAGCGGCAACCTCAGGTCTTCGGCGATATTCGCGCGCATCGCGTCGATGTGGGGCGCGAGCTTCGGCGCCTGGGCAATCACGGTGCTATCGACGTTGCCGATCACAAAGCCGGCCTCGGCAACCCGCTTCGCGCATTCGCGCAGCAGCACGCGGGAATTCGCGCCGGCAAACTGCTTGTCCGTGTCGGGGAAGTGACGCCCGATATCGCCCATCGCCGCCGCGCCGAACAGAGCGTCCGTGATCGCATGCAGCAGCACATCCGCATCCGAATGGCCAAGCAGCCCGCGGTCATAAGGCACCGTCACGCCGCCGATGATCAATGGCCGTCCCGGTACCAGCGCATGCACGTCGTAACCCTGCCCGATCCTGAAATCCATCATCTAATGTCCGCTAATGTGGGTTGAAACTGGTTTGAGGCGCGCTCGTTATTCCGTTCGTTGATCTCTTGCGAGGCTCACTCACGAAGTCGCTGGCCGGCTGAGAATCGCATCGGCCAGATCGAAGTCCTCCGGATACGTCACCTTGAAGTTGCGCAGGCTGCCCTGCACGAGCCGCGGCGCGTGACCGAGCCACTCGATTGCGCTGGCTTCGTCGGTCAGATCGTGGCCGTCCGCCTGCGCGCGCAGGATCGCCTCACGCAGCATGCCGATGCGGAACATCTGCGGCGTCTGCGCCTGCCACAGGCCATCGCGGGCTTCGGTGCGGGCAATGCGGCCGCCACTCTCCGGCGCAATACGCTTGAGCGTATCCGCAACCGGCAACGCGATGATGCCGCCCACCGGATCGTCTTTCAGCGCGCCGATCAGCGAGCGGATCAATGCCGGCGTGATGCCCGGGCGCGCCGCGTCGTGGACCAGCACCCAGTCGTCATCACGTGCGCCGAATTCGGCCAGCGCGTGCAGACCGTTCAGCACCGAAGCCTGGCGAGACACCCCGCCGCACCGGCGCACCGCGAAACGCAGGCCGGCGAAGCGGCGGGCATCGAAATGCTGGTCGTCGGGGGCGATCACCACGAGCGTCTGGGCGAATTCGCTGCAGGCGTCGAAGGCGGCAAGCGTGTAGTGAAGGAGGTCGCGGCCGGCGACAGTGCGATACTGCTTGGGCATCACGGCGCCGGAACGGCTGCCGGTGCCAGCACACGGGATCAGGGCAAAAAGACGGGAAGTCACAGGGGCGGACGCCGCGAAAGTCAAAGTGAAGGACGGATTTTATAATAGGTCCTTCGCGTCCACGTCGGGACACGCGTAAACTTGCCGCTCACGCGCCCCTACGGCTGCCTCTCTCTTTATGCCAGATATCGCCGCTTCAACGCAGTCCACTCCGCCCGTCGCGCTCGTCAAGGCCGGCCAGCGTTTCGCCTTCGACGGCACGCATGGCTCGTCCGATGCGCTCCTGATCGCCCGCTACCATCTTGCCTACCGTGAGCAGGTGCCGCTGCTGGCGGTTGTCTGCGAAAGCGCGGTGGACGCACAGCGGCTGTCGCAGGAGATCGCGTTCTTCGCGCCTGCTGCGCGCGTGCGTCTCTTGCCCGATTGGGAGACGCTGCCGTACGACACGTTCTCGCCGCACCAGGATCTGGTGTCCGAGCGCCTCGCGACGCTGCACGATCTCGGCGAGGGCCGCTGCGACATCCTGCTCGTGCCGGCTACCACGGCGCTGTACCGGATGCCACCGGCGTCCTTCCTGGCTGCCTATACGTTTTCGTTCACCCAGGGCGAACGGCTCGACGAAGCCAGGCTGAAGTCGCAGTTGACGCTGGCGGGCTACGAGCACGTGAGCCAGGTCGTGCGGCCGGGCGAATACTGCGTGCGCGGCTCGCTGATCGACCTGTTTCCGATGGGCTCGACGCTGCCCTACCGCATCGACCTCTTCGACGATCAGGTCGACTCGATCCGCGCCTTCGATCCCGACACGCAGCGCAGCCTCTACCCGGTGCGCGACGTGCGTCTTCTGCCCGGCCGCGAGTTCCCGTTCGACGAAGCCGCGCGCACCGCCTTTCGCAGCCGCTGGCGCGAGGTGTTCGAAGGCGATCCGAGCCGCGCATCGATTTACAGGGACATCGGCAACGGCGTGCCGTCGGCGGGGATCGAATACTACCTGCCGCTTTTCTTCGACGACACGGCGACGCTTTTCCACTATCTGCCCGAGCGTTCGCAACTGGCGTTCGTCGGCGATCTGGACGCCGCGATCAAGCGCTTCACCAACGACACGAAGCAGCGCCACAGCTTTCTGTCGCACGACCGCGACCGGCCGATTCTCGAGCCGCAGCGCCTCTTCCTGTCGGATGAAGACTTTTTCACGCTCGCCAAGCCGTTCGCGCGCCTCGTGCTGCCGGCGGATTCCGGCGGCTGGGCGACCTCGCTGCCGGATCTCGCCATCGACCGCCACGCGGAAGACCCGATCGCTGCATTGCGCGCGTATCTGGAAAAAACGCCGAATCGCGTGCTGTTTGCCACCGAATCGGCCGGCCGGCGCGAAACGATCGCGCAGTTGCTGGTGGACAACCATCTGCGGTCCGCAACCACAGACAGCTATCACGACTGGCTGCTCTCCGATGAGCGCTTCGCGCTCGGTGTCGCGCCATTGTCGAACGGCTTCGCGATACCGGGCGAACAGATCGCGATCGTCACCGAAACCGAACTCTACGGCCCGCTTGCCCGCCGCGCCGGCAGACGCCGGCAGGAACAGGCGAGCAACGTCGATTCGATGGTGCGCGACCTGTCCGAGCTCAAGCTCGGCGATCCGGTGGTGCATTCGCAGCACGGCATCGGCCGCTATATGGGCCTCGTGACGATGGACCTCGGCGAAGGCGAGACCGAATTCCTGCACCTCGAATACGCCAGCGAGAGCAAGCTGTACGTGCCGGTCGCGCAACTGCACGTGATCTCGCGCTACAGCGGCGCCGATCCGGAAAGCGCGCCGCTGCACTCGCTCGGCTCCGGCCAGTGGGAAAAAGCCAAGCGCCGTGCCGCGCAGCAGATCCGCGATACCGCCGCCGAGCTGCTGAACCTCTACGCGCGCCGCGCCGCGCGCGAAGGTCACGCGTTCGCGCTCGAACCGCGCGACTACGTGAAATTCGCCGAGAGCTTCGGCTTCGAGGAAACGCCGGACCAGGCCGCGGCCATCGCCGCGGTGATCGGCGACATGACGAGCGGCAAGCCGATGGACCGGCTGGTCTGTGGCGATGTCGGCTTCGGCAAGACCGAAGTCGCGTTGCGCGCCGCGTTCATTGCGGTGATGGGCGGCAAGCAGGTCGCGCTACTGTCGCCAACCACACTGCTCGCCGAGCAGCACACACAGACCTTCACCGACCGCTTCTCCGACTGGCCCGTGCGCATTGCAGAACTGTCGCGCTTCAAGACGACCAAAGAGGTCAACGCCGCGATCCAGCAGATCAACGACGGCTCCGTCGATATCGTCATCGGCACGCACAAGCTGCTGTCATCGGATGTGCAGTTCAAGCGGCTCGGCCTCGTGATCATCGATGAGGAACACCGCTTTGGCGTACGGCAGAAGGAAGCGTTGAAGGCACTGCGCGCCGAAGTGGACGTCCTCACGCTCACGGCCACGCCGATTCCGCGCACGCTCGGCATGGCGCTCGAAGGCCTGCGCGATTTCTCGGTAATCGCGACCGCGCCGCAGAAGCGGCTTGCGATCAAGACCTTCGTGCGACGCGAGGAAGACAGCGTGATCCGCGAAGCCATGCTGCGCGAGCTGAAGCGCGGCGGCCAGGTGTACTTCCTGCACAACGAAGTCGAGACGATCGATAATCGTCGCGCGATGCTCGAAGCGCTGGTGCCGGAGGCGCGTATCTCCGTCGCTCACGGACAGATGCACGAGCGCGAACTCGAACGCGTGATGCGCGATTTCGTCGCCCAGCGCGCCAATGTCCTGCTGTGCACGACGATCATCGAGACCGGCATCGACGTGCCGAGCGCCAACACGATCCTGATCCATCGTTCGGACAAGTTCGGTCTTGCGCAGCTGCACCAGTTGCGCGGCCGCGTCGGGCGTTCGCATCACCAGGCGTACTCGTATCTGCTCGTGCACGATCCGCAGGGACTCACGAAGCAGGCACAACGCCGCCTCGAAGCCATCCAGCAGATGGAAGAACTCGGCGCAGGCTTTTATCTGGCGATGCACGACCTCGAGATTCGCGGCACGGGCGAAGTGCTCGGCGACAAGCAGTCGGGTGAGATTCATGAGATCGGCTTCCAGCTGTACACCGACATGCTCAACGATGCAGTGAAGGCGCTGAAGGAAGGCAAGGAACCGGACCTCAACGCGCCGCTTGCCGCAACGACGGAGATCAATCTGCACGCACCCGCCATCCTGCCCGCCGACTACTGCGGCGACGTCCAGGAGCGGCTGTCGCTCTACAAGCGACTCGCCAACTGCGAGCACGACGATTTGATCGACGGGATTCAGGAAGAACTGATCGACCGCTTCGGCAAGCTGCCGCCGCAGGCGCATGCGCTGATCGAAACCCACCGTCTGCGGCTGGCCGCAAAACCGCTCGGCATTTCGAAGATCGATGCGGGCGAAGCGGTCATCGGGTTGCAATTCATCCCGAATCCACCCGTCGATGCGATGCGTATCATCGAGATGGTGCAGAAGCACAAGCACATCAAGCTCGCGGGCCAGGACAAGCTGCGCATCGAAACGCGTACGCCCGATCTCGCGGTGCGCGTCTCGACCGTGAAAGAAACGTTGCGGGCGCTTGGCGCGCCGTCTCGCGGCACCGCTGCCGCCGCTCGCTGAACGTCGATGTTGCGGTGCGCCATGGGCGCGCCGCAACATGCGTTTTCTGCCGGATGCTTTGGCCGGGACTATGTTTTTTGGGTATGATCAAAAAATAACCAAGCTGGAGTCCTGCCATGTCACACGCCGCTGAAGCAGCGCGATCCGCAGCACCGTCGTCCTCTTCCCCGTCTTCTGCTTCCGCCTCTTCTGCCTCTCCCGCGTCGCTTCCCTGGGTCACACGGCTCGTGTCGATCGACACCGTCAGCCGCAATCCGAATCTCGGTCTGATCGAAATCGTGCGCGACGAACTGCGCGCCAAGGGTATCGAGGCGACGCTCACGCACGACGCAAGCGGCAAATGGGCCAATCTGTTCGCCACCGTGCCCGCGCATGACGGCGAAACGAACGGCGGCATCGTGCTGTCGGGGCATACGGATGTGGTGCCCGTCGATGGCCAGCAATGGGACAGCGACCCTTTCAAGCCGGAGATCCGTGAAGACAGGTTGTTCGGCCGAGGCACCTGCGACATGAAGGGTTTTATCGGCGCCGCGCTCACGCTGCTGCCGCAGATGCAGAACACGAAGCTGGCAAAGCCGATTCACTTTGCCCTTTCGTTCGACGAAGAAGTGGGTTGCGTCGGCGCGCCGCTCCTCATCGCCGACCTGATGAAACGCGGCGTGAAGCCGGACGGCTGCATCGTCGGCGAACCGACCAGCATGCGCCCGATCATCGCGCACAAGGGCATCAACGCATATCAATGCTGCGTGCGCGGCCAGGCCGCGCATTCGTCGCTGACGCCCAAGGGGCTCAACGCGATCGAATACGCCGCGCGCCTCATCTGCTACATCCGCGACATGGCCGATCAGTTCCGCGAGCAAGGTCCGTTCGACGAACTCTACGACGTGCCTTTCACGACGGCGCAGACCAGCACGATCCAGGGCGGCAACGCCATCAACACCGTACCCGCCGATTGCAGATTCGAGTTCGAATTCCGCAATCTACCGACGCTCGATCCCGAGCCGATCTTCGCGCGTATCGACAAATACGCGAAGGAGACGCTGCTGCCGAAAATGCTGCGCGAGCATCCATCCGCCGCGATCGAGATCACGAAGATCGCCGCGGCACCCGGGCTCGACTCGTCGGAACAGGCGGCGATCACGCAACTGGTACGCGCGCTGACCGCCGATCAGGACAGGCGCAAGGTCGCATACGGCACCGAAGCCGGGCTGTTTTCGCTCGCCGGCATTCCGAGCATCGTGTGCGGGCCGGGCGACATCCAGCAGGCGCACAAGGCGAACGAATTCGTCGCGCTCGATCAACTGGATGCATGCGAACGCTTTCTCAGCAAGTTGATCCACAGCATGTCCGTGGATGCGCATACACACTGAAGCTCGCACACCCACCCATCACGATCGTTCGAAGACAGGCACGCCATGTCCACCGGCACTCCACAGCACACCGACCACACCATCGACGGTGAGCCGATCCCGACGCTCGACGACATCGCCGCGCAGCATTTTGCGCTGACGCCGTGGGTGGTCCGAACTCCTGTGTTCGAACGGCACGATTTTCCGTCGCTGGAAGGCACGACCCTCAATTTCAAGTTCGAACTGCTGCAGTCGGGTGGAAGCTTCAAGGCACGTGGCGCGTTCACCAACCTGCTCGCGCTCGACGAAGCCCAGCGTAGCGCGGGCGTGACATGCGTGTCCGGCGGCAATCATGCGATCGCGGTCGCGTATGCGGCGATGCGGCTCGGTATCAGCGCGAAGGTCGTACTGTTCCGCTCCGCGAATCCGGCACGAGTTGCACTGTGCCGGCAGTTTCAGGCGGAAGTGGTGATATCGGGCGGCCCGGCGGAAGCGTTCGACCTCGTGCGCCGGATCGAGGCGGAAGAAGGCCGCTACTACGTGCATCCGTTCAACGGCTACCGCACGGTGCTCGGCACATCGACCCTCGGTTATGAATGGGCGACGCAAACGCCCGACCTCGATGCGGTGATCGTGCCGATCGGCGGCGGCGGCCTTGCGGCCGGCGTCTCGACCGCGTTGCGGCTCGCCAATCCGCGCGTGCATATCTATGGCGTCGAACCCGTCGGTGCCGACGCGATGAGCAAAAGCTTTGCGGCCAACCATACGGTCAAGCTGCATCATCTGCACAGCATCGCCGATTCGCTGATGGCGCCATACACCGAGCAATACAGCTACGAGTTGTGTCGTCGCCATATCGACCGGATCGTGACCGTCTCCGACGACGAACTGTGCGTCGCGATGCTCACGCTCTTCAATCAGCTCAAGCTCGCAGTCGAGCCGGCCTGCGCGGCCGCAACCGCCGCGCTGCTCGGCCCGCTGCGCGAGACGTTGCAGGGCAGGCGCGTGGGCGTTCTGCTGTGCGGCACCAATACCGATCCGGCCTCCTTCACGCAATACATCGAACGCGCCCAGGCTTTGACGCGCGGGTGAGCGTTGGCGCTGTCGTTCTGTTCGCACTGGCGAGGCGAGTCTGTATCGATATCGCCATCAGGAATGACACGGCCGAAGAAGAAATGAAAGTATCCCGGTCCCTGTCAGGAATAAACTACCGGGATTTGTGGCTGGGAAAGCAAAACCCTATCCGCCCCTTGATACGTTCGCTATCATTGCCCTGTCGGCAAACGCCAAACCGAGGGCATTCGCCTCGTTTTTACGGAGGAAGCGATCTATGAGCATGATCCAGGAATTCAAGGAATTCGCAGTCAAAGGCAACGTGATGGATCTCGCTGTCGGCGTCATTATCGGCGGCGCATTTTCCACCATCGTCAATTCCATCGTGAAGGACCTGATCATGCCGGTTGTCGGTGTCGTCACCGGCGGCCTTGATTTCTCCAACAAGTTCGTCAAGCTCGGCCATATTCCCGACACGTACCGGGGCAATCCCGATTCATATAAAGACCTGCAGGCGGCCGGCGTCGCCGTATTCGGTTATGGATCGTTCATTACGGTGTTGATCAACTTCATCATTCTCGCGTTCATCATTTTCATGATGGTGAAGTTCATCAACAATCTCCGTAAGCCAGCGGACGCCGCACCAGCCGCACCGCCAGCGCCGACAGAAGATGTGTTGCTGCTGCGTGATATCCGCGACACGTTGAAGAATCAGCAACGCTGATTTTCGCGCGCTGACGCGCCTGAAGAAGCGACGAAAAGGCCTGCGTGGAATGCCACGCAGGCCTCTTTTTTTCACATGTATCTCAACGCGCGGCCGCTTCCGCCCCACCCGCTTTTCCTGCTTTCACCGTCGCTGCCCGTTCGATCACCTCTTCGAGCTGGATGAAATTGACGGGCTTCGTCAGATGCGACGTGAAACCGGCCGCGAGACAACGGCGCACGTCATCGTCCGTGCCGAAGCCCGTCAGGGCGACGGCCGGTGCATCCGAGTGCTCGCGGAAAGCAGTAATGAAGTCGAGCCCGGTGCCATCAGGCAAGCCGACGTCGCTCACGATCAGGTCGAAGTCCGTCGCCTGCGTGGCGGTAAGCGCGTCGGCCACTCGGCCCACCACCGTGACATCGTGGCCAAGCCCGTTGATCAGCTGCGACATCACTTCCGCTGTGTCGATGTGATCCTCGATCAACAGGATAGTAAGCACGCCTGCCGGATGCGATGCGGCGGGTATGGCCACGACGATTTCTTCGACCGGCTTCGCTGCCGTCGGCAACGTAATGGTGAAAGTCGCGCCGCAATGCGCGCCCGGGCTTCGCGCCGTGACTGTGCCCCCGTGTACGTCGGTCAGCGCCTTCGTGATCGCGAGCCCAAGCCCGAGCCCGCCGAACTGGCGCGTCATGCTCTGGCCGCCCTGCTCGAACGCGTTGAACAACTTGTCGATCTGTTCGGGCTCGATGCCGATGCCGGTATCTTCGACCGAAATCTGCACCTGCATCCGCTCGTCCTGTGTGCGAACGTAGATGTGGCCGCCATCGGGCGTGAACTTCGCCGCGTTGCGGATCAGATTCCAGAGCATCTGCTGGAGCCGTGCACGGTCCGCAAGCACGTAGCGATGCTGCGCCGTCTTCTCGACGTGCACGTCCTGCTGCTTGACCTGAATTTCGCTGCGAAAGAGTTCGAGCACGCTATCGATGACGTCATGCACATCGACGGTTTCCAGCGCCAGGCGCAGCTTGCCGTTCGCGACCCGCGTGAGGTCGAGCAGATCGTCGATCAGCCGCGCTTCGAGTTCGACGTTGCGGCGGATCATCCTGACGCCGGCACGCGCGCTCTCCGGCAAGTCGGGCACCCCTTCCAGCACGCGTGCGCAGGCAAGCACGGGCGTGAGCGGCGTGCGCAATTCGTGCGACAGCATCGCGAGAAAGCGGTCCTTCGAACGGTTCGCCTCTTCGGCGGCCTGGCGGGCGGCCTGCTCCGATGCAAGCAGGCGTTCGCGCTCCTCGATGGCTTCGCGCTCGGGATGGATGTCGGTGCAACTACCGAACCACTTGCTCACGCCACCGTGCTGATCATGCACGGCGACGATGCGCGCGTCGAACCAGCGCCACGCGCCATCGTGGCGGCGGATCCTGAGCTCGTGCCGGTAATCCGATGCCCCCGTGCTCACCGTCTTCAGCCACGTCCGGCGAATTTCCTCGCGATCGTCCGGATGAACCGCGTCGAGCCAGGCGAGCCCGAGCGAGCCGGCTTCGTCGAGACCCGTGTATTCGAACCACTGTTTCGACAGGAAATCGCAGTCGCCATTGGCGCTGCAGGTCAGCACCAGGTGAGGCAACGCTTCGGACAGTGAGCGGTAGTGCGCTTCGCGGTCGCGCAGCTTCTCCGCTTCCGCCGATGCCTTCTGCATCCGCACCTGGGACTGTACGCGCTCGACGGCCTCGGGCAGATAGTCGAGGTAATCGCCCGACTTGGGCACGACGTCCGACACCCCGGCGCGCAAGGCTTCAATCACCCGCGACTCGTCGGTAAAACCGGTGACGAGAATCGCCGGGATCCGCACACCCTCGACGCGCAGTCGCCGGAAGAAATCGAGACCTGTCTCAGCGCCGTTCAACTGATAGTCGAGCACCAGCAGGTCTGGCGCTTCAATGCCGATCAGTTCGCGCGCGCGTTGAACCGTCGTGCAGGTCGCGACATGGCAGCCGGCACGGTCGAGCGACTTCCGCGCGAGAAGCAGAATACCCTCGTCGTCGTCGACCACGAGGACGCGCGCGGCCATTGGCGGAGAAACGTCGTCGGTCATGCTGGTCTTTTTTCTCTGAAGGCCTTTTTGTGGCGAACAGGGTGCATTGGGCGCCGCCAATGCCGGCATTGCAGGCCTGCGCACTGCAACGCACAACCCTTACGATGATGAAAGCCGCTGCCCCGCCGGCAGCTTCACGACCTGCAAAAAGAAGCCCAGCCGGCGCACTGCCTCGATAAAGGCATCATATTCGACCGGCTTGGTAATGTAGACGTTGCAACCAAGTTCATAACATCGCTCGATCTCGCGCGGGTCGTCGGTTGTCGTGAGGACGATGACAGGCAGCGCGGCGGTCGAAGGCGCCTCCTTCAGGCGGCGCAGCACTTCGAAGCCGTCGACGCGCGGCATCTTCAGGTCCAGCAGCACGACGAAGTTGGCGAGATCGTCACGCGACAGACGGGCAGGCGCCGCCGTGTCGGCCGGCGGTGCGCCGAAAAAGTAATCCAGCGCGTCCTGGCCGTCGCCAAAACGGATGAAGCCATTCGTCAGGCCAGCGCGGCGCAGATTGCGCTCGACGAGCGTGGCGTGTCCATCGTCATCCTCGATCAGGATGATGCCCACCGATTCCCCTTGTGTCATGCTGCCCTCCGTGTCCGGCGTTCACCGTGCTTTCATGACATGCGTACCGGCTGATCCGGCAGCGCAACGTAAAACGTCGAGCCCATTCCCTCCACCGATTCCACCCAGGCCCGCCCGCCGTGGCGTTCGGCAATACGCCGCACGAGCACGAGACCGATGCCCTCGCCTTTGGCCACGTCGCCGTGCAGGCGCTGGAAGGCACGAAATACCTTCGACATGTAGGCCGCTGAAATCCCGAGGCCATTGTCGCGCACATAGTAAGTGCGCGTACTGTTTCCCACGGGGTGAGCCTGATCGACGGGATCGGCCTCGAGAACGCCCACTTCGATGCGTCCCGGCCGTGCCGGATCGAGATAACTGAGCGCGTTCGCAATCAGATTGCGGAAGATCTGCTCGATCGCGACCGGGTCGCCCCACGCGGGCGGCAGGTCCCGGACAGTCACCACGGCCGCCCGCTCGCGCGTCGCAGACTGCAACGTATCGAGCACTTTCGCAACCGTCTGGCCGACGCTTACCCGTTGCCAGTGGTACTCGAGACGCCCGGCGCGCGAGATGCGCAACAGCGAGTCGATGATCGCCGCCGCCTGGGTCACCGCCGTACGCAAAAACTGCAACGATTCGCGCACGTCGCCGTCGAGCACTGCGGCAAGCCGCTGCTGCTGGGGCTCCGGCGGGCGGGCCGATTCGATCGTTGCGCGCAGGTCGTCGTACGAGACCTGCAATTCTTTCGAAAAGCCCTGCAGGTTGACGAGTGGCGAGCGCAGATCGTGCGATACGCTGTAGATGAACATCTCGTTTTCCTGCGTGCCCTGCCGCAATTCCTCGTTGACGGCCGCCAGTTCGACAGCGCGCGCCTCAAGTCTTGCCTTGAGCGACTCATGCTCGAGCCCTGCGGTTTGCAGCCGGGCGCCGGTCTGGTGCAGCACGGCGTCGAGCCCGGCGATCTCGTCGTTGCCTCTCAAAGGCGCGGCGAGCGGCGCGCCGTTGCCAAGGCGGCCGGCATTACCGGTCAGCACCTCGATGCGCTGCCCAAAATGACGCGCGAACACCCATGCCGTCAGCGCCCAGATCAGCATCGAACCCACCACCGCGGCGATCAGCGTGATCTGCTGGCGCTGCCGGTTGTCCACGAACGCCGCCAGGTGCTGCGCATCAAGGCGCGACTCCTCGTCGACAAATGCATCCAGGCGGTCATGAAACAAGGCGATCGGCGCAGGAATGTCGTCGCGCTCCGAAGCAATGAGGGGCGCGAGGCTGCTTCCGTTGTGCGATGCCGCCACGACCGCGGCGGCATGGGCACGATAGCTATCGACGGCGCCGCGCATATCATGGACCCGCCGCACCTGGCGGGAGTTGCCCGCAACCAGTCGTTCGAGATGAGAGAGCCGTTCGTCGAGGTCGACCCATATTGCAGGCCGGTCCGTGAACGACACGTCGTTGACGATGAGCGCCGTGCGCAGCCGCGCGGCCTCGCGCAGCAAGGGGTCCATCGTCGCCGAGGCCTGGTAGAGAATCTGCTTGCTGCTTGACACCCACTGTGCGGACTGCGCGGTCTGTTGCTGCGTATCGAACACGGCACCGAGCAGCGCCAGTTCGACGACACCTGGTACTGCGATCAGAAGAAGACCCTTGGCAAGCAGTTTCATGTTCGTCCGGCAGCCTTTGCAATCGTGGCGGCATGTCGCCCGAGCCCTCGCCACAGAGGCATCCCGGCGCCGTTCATGGGTTCAATGCACACACCCTCGTCCCTCCGCCCGGGCCATTATCGACGGGTACCCGGCATACTTCAACGAGCTGCAAAGGCGCGGCAGAGAGGCGGTGCCGCACACAAAAAACAGCATTTTTTATGGGTGCCGGAGTCACCAGCGCGGCGGCTGAGTCTATTATGGAGTTAGATGTTCGGAGATGCGAAAGCGCGCGGCGAGCAAATACGGCATGAATCGTGCGGGTGGTGTGAGGCAGACGAACCGTCGAATCACCGTGAATCCGACATCACCGTATGCTATAAAAGATCGACGTGCGGCGCGCGAAGCCGGGAGTGGTCGCATGAGGACGCTGCGTTTCTTGCAATTCTTTTTCAGGCGAATTTTTATGTCCTTCCCGAAAAAGCGTAGGCGCGCGAAGGCGGACGGCGATGAGTCGTTTCTCGCCGTGCTACGGCATTTCAAGCCGTTCGGCCAGCTCGACACGAAGATCGCGCGGGCCCGTGCGCAAGATGAGCCTGTGCTCTACGCTCATGTTCTTCCAGGGCTCGATGTGCTGCTGTGCAGCGTGCGCGGCGCGCATCCGCCTTATCCCGAGATCGCCGAACTACGTCGTCGCTGTATCGAGTCGATTGCGAACGCGCTGGAGCAGCCGCTCGATGGACTCGAGAACGGCGGCTACTGGTATGAAGCCAACGGCTTCGGTTTCCTGGTGTTCGCAAGCCGTGCACGAGCGCGGATCCTGCCCGAGTTCGGTGCGGCCAAGGCCGCGGCTGGTGCGCGACGCGGCGTTCGCAGACAGGACGCGGCAGGCGATGCAGCCCCGCGGTCGCTTCGGTAATTCTCAGGTTAATCCCTTGCGATAACCTTTATCTTCGACGGCGGAGCAGTGATGCTCCGCCGCTTTCGTGTGTCGGCTTCACCACGCGTCAGCTTTGTCTGGCGTCAGCTTTGCCTGGCGTCAGCTTCCCTTATATTGCACAGCGGTCTCCGACGACGGCGACGTGACGGGCGCCGGTTTCGTCGCGGTGGGACGCTTCGCGCCGCTGATGGCCGAGGCAGCGGCGTCGGCGCTGCGCGACGTGGTCATCTTCTGCCCTGCCGGTGGCGCCTTGGGCTGTGTCCTCATATGCCCGAGCAGCTCGTCGCAGGGCAATGGTTTGTTATTGCTAGGCGCGATCAGCGGAATCAGGGCGGCAAACGGATTGATGAGCCCCAGCCCCACGATGGCACCGCCGCGCACCGCCAGCGCCGCCGCATTCACGCCGACACGCGGGTCCTTGAACGTGCCCTTCACGTAGAGCGGCGAGCGCAGCGTAAAGACGCGGAAGCCCTTCGTGTGCGGATGAATGTTGAGATCCATGGACTCGTCGCGCAGATCGATGTGGCCGTCCATGTTGATGACAGCATCGTCGGTGTCGAGCGCGAAGACTTTCGAATCCAGCACACCGTTCGTCGCGACAAAATTGGCCGCTGCGCAGTTGATCTTCACGTCCCGGTTGCCGAAGAGCTTCTCATAGACGACGTTCGCCACGTTCAGACCGGCGGCTTCCATGTACAGACGGCTGACGGTGCCATCCGTGATGAGCGCCTTCACTTCGCCGTTCGAGGTGGCCGCCAGCGCCGCAGGCGAATTGCCGGTTGCGGAAAGCGCGGCGTCGCCGTTGACTTCGCCCAGCGCGGTCTGCATCGTCTTCACGTTCGGGAACAGCTGCCTGAGCTTCAGATGCCGCGCCTCGGTCGCGACGCGGCCCTTCAACGGCCTGGCGCTGCCGTCGAGATGGATATCGGACGCAAGCGTCCCGCCCGCCACGCCGAATGTCAACGGCTGCAGCGACAGCACGCCATCCGTCATCACGACATGGGTGTACAGGTCGGTGATCGGCAGGCTCGGATCCTTGATGATCCGGCGTCCAGTGAACTTCACGTCGGCGTCGATCGCATTCCAGCGATCGGTGCGGAATTCCTCGACCGGCAACGCGCGGTCCGACGGCTGTTGTGCCGCGTCACCGCGCTTCGCCTTGCTGGCGCTCGAATCGGCGCCAATGATCGGCGCGAGATCAGAGAACTGCAGCAGGTTCGACACCAGTTCGCCCTGCAACAATGGGCGCGGCTCGCGCGCGAAATACGTCAGCGAGCCATTCAGGTTGCTTTCGCCCACCCGCCCTGTAAAATTTTCATACTTGAAGACACTGGCGTTCCGCTTGAACTGCCCGATGAGGTGTCCCTCGGTTGCGTACGGTGGGGTCTCCGGCAGCGTGACGCCCGTGAGCGAATACAGATGCGCCATGCTGGCCCCCTGGAGCCACAGGCGCAGATCGACTGCGGCCAGGTGCGCGGGATCCGTGACCGTGCCAACGACCGCGATTCGCGTATCACCCACTTTCACGTCGGCCTGCACGGGGAACGGACGGTTGGCATCCTGCAGCGCAAGCACGCCGCCCACCTTACCGCTGCCCGACAGCGCCGTGCGATTGTAAGTGCCCTTCACCGTCCAGCCGATGCCGTATAGCGGAACCTGCTTCGTCTCAGGCGTCACGGCGACAGCGCTTGTCGCGGGCACGCTGGCCGCCGGCGCGCTTGCGACGACCGCTGCGCTTGCAGAAGCCGCGGAAGCCCCCTGCGCAACCGTATCCGATCCGCCCACCGCGCCTGAGGCCGCAGCAGCCGATGCGCCAGCCGCCTCCGACGCTGCCGCCGCCTCCGCCTGCTTCGCGAGGCGGCTCGCACCTTCTTTGCCGACGACCTGCGCCGACGCACTGCGCGACGCATTTTCCTGCGCCTTCATCACGTCACCGATGGGCACCGGCTGGCCGAGCGTATCGACGGCTACCTGCACGTCGGTCTTCTTCTGCTCATCGGAGTACGCGACATTGCCTTTGGCAAACTGGATATCGTGCAGATCGAGCTTCCATTCGGATGGCCCTGATGAGGAAGCAAACTTGAACGTCCAGTTATTGCGCCCATCGACGAGCCGCTCGAGATAGACCGACGGATTCACCAGATTGATCGCCGGGATCACGATGTCGTGTGCGAGGAGCGGCAACACCTTGACCTGAAAATCGATTTCGTCGAGCGTGGCGAAATGCTTCTGCTTCGTCCAGTCCGGATTGGCGACGGTGATGTTGGTCGCCGAGAACCGGGGCCAGGGCAGCCAGGCGTTCCAGCCGGTCTCACCAACGGGATGCCGCCAGCCCACCTTGACATCGCCCTCGATAGCGAACGGCCGGCCGATCGCCTGGCTGACCTTGTCGTTGATATACGGACGGGCGCGATTCCAGTCGAACGCCAGGATGAAGATGACCACGGCTGCGATGAGGACAGCGATAGTCGCCACCAGCCACGCGATAATTTTTCCGATGCGCCGCGATAACGCCATGAGTGCTCCAGTGCATTTCTCTTGATTGTGCCGCAGCACATGCCATGCCCGGCCAAGGCCGTCTATTATGACGCACTGCCACATGCGCCTGATCTGCACTTAGCCTGCTTTCGTCTGCGCTCATCGGCGTTCACCCGCTTTTACTGGCATTCACCGGCCTCGACACCTTCGACTCACCTTCGACTCGCCTTGACCCCAACCATGACGGCCATTCCCATCGTCGATGCACAGGACATCTCCCGTCGCGATGCGCTGCGCGGGCAGATCCTGCTTCAGCCGACCCGCTTCGTCCTGTCTGCCGGCGACCGTGTCGCGATCACCGGTCCGTCCGGGTCCGGCAAGAGTGTTTTTCTGCGCACGCTCGCGCTGCTCGACCCGCTCGACGGCGGACGCATCCTGTGGCACGGCAAGCCCGTCGCGCGCGCAACCATTTCGCGCTACCGGCGCAATGTCGCGTATATCCGCCAGCGCCCTGCGATCCTCGACGGCACGGTCGAGGACAATCTTCGCTACCCGTTCACGCTGCGCGCCTACCGCGATGTATCGTTCGATCGCGGACGGGCCGCGTCGTTTGCGGCGCAGGCCGGCCGAAGTAGTGATTTTCTTGAGAAACACGCGAGCGAACTGTCCGGCGGCGAAGCACAGATCACGGCATTGATCCGGGTGCTGCAACTGTCGCCGGAAGTCCTGCTGCTCGATGAGCCGACGGCATCGCTCGATCCGGAATCGACGCTCGCCATCGAAGGACTGGTGAACGCGTGGTTCAGCGCAGGCGAGGGTCAGCGTGCTTCGATGTGGGTGTCACATGATCTGGCACAGGCTGAACGCATGAGCAGGCGGCATCTGACGATGCGTGCCGGGGTACTCAGCGAGCGCGCTGCGGCGTCCGCCATGGCTGCCCCGGATAACGGCAACGGCTCACAGGAGCGCGCGCAATGAACCAGGGACTCCAGAACCTGAGCCTGTGGGACGTCGGCATTGCGGCGCTGCTGATCGTCGTGAATGGCGCGCTGTCGGTGCTGCTCAAGCTCGATCTCGAACGCAAGCTCGCGTGGGCCGCCGTGCGCACCGTCGTTCAGTTGCTCGCGATCGGCTACGTGCTCGGCTGGGTCTTCGCGTACGACCGCTGGTTCGTCGTGCTGCCGCTGATGGTGTTGATGACCCTGATCGCCGGCTTCGCGGGCGCTCAGCGCGGCGCGCGCACGTATGCCGGACAACGTGCGGACAGCATCCTGTCGATCTGGATGAGTTCGTGGCTCGTCGCGGCGGTGGGGCTCTTCGTCGTGATCCGCATTCATCCGTGGTACGAGCCGCAATACGCGATTCCGATTCTCGGGATGATCCTCGGCAACACGCTGACCGGCGTATCGCTTGGCATCGAGCGGATGACCGAAGAGCTGACTGCGCGGCGCGACCGCGTCGACATGGCGCTTGCGCTCGGCGCGACGCGCTGGGAAGCGGCGCAGGGCCCGGCGCGCCAGGCCGTGCGCGCGGGAATGATTCCGACGCTGAACCAGATGGCCGTCGTCGGCGTCGTGAGTCTGCCCGGCATGATGACCGGCCAGGTGCTGGCCGGTCAGTCGCCGCTACAGGCGGTGCGCTATCAGATCGTGATCATGTTTCTGATCGCGGCGTCCTCGGCATTGGGGACCGTCGGCGCGGTGCTGCTCACGTATCGACGGCTCTTTTCCGCGGAGCACCGCTTTCTCGCATCGCGGCTGGTGGAGCGGCAAACCAAGGCGAGCCGCTGAGGGCCTCGCCCGTCAGCGGACCCGACTATGCGCCACGAATCACCGGCGCGCCGTGACCGCGACCTGCGTGCCGTCGCTCAATGTGAGCGTTTTCGTGGACCCGTTGGTCGGCAACGTGAAACGGACGATCTGACTGAGCGAGACATCGTTCGGACACTTGAGGCTCTGGCCATTGGCGGTGACGGTCTTCGTACCATGCGGCGTCTGGGCCTGGAAGCTCATCTGAACCGTCGCCGTGCCTTTTGCATCGACCACCGGGGCGAGGCGTACCTGCATCTGGCGAATCATCGCGCCGTTCGCATCGAGGGGCAGCGACGAATAGTTCGGGCATTGGTCGGTGCCGGGCACCGGGCCGCCTGGCGGCACTGTCTTCCACGTGTAGTCGTCCGACTCGCCGGAGCGGATCTGGCGCGTCTCCTGCGCATTGCCGAACTGCTTCGACGTGATCTTGACGGTGTACTTGATCGGGCCGTCGGTGGCGGCCTGCGACGTTACCGTGATGGGCGTCGCGGCCTGCGACAGCGTCGCAAACCCGCATACGACAGAAGCAGCAACAGAAACGGCGAAACATTTAAAGCTGGGGCTCATAACGTCACCTCGTTGTTGTGCCGCTGCGCACCCAGGACGCGGGCCGCGCAGCTGTTTTTGCGCGATGCACTGTCAGTCTAACGCCAAGCGGCGTCATGCGGGCCTCGCTCGGATCGGGTGTTAACCCGCTTGCAACAACAGCGTTTCTGCTGCCGTGATTTTTCTCTCCGGCCTCGTCGCAAACGACCGGGCGCGTCATCGACGGGCCCGCTCACGCGGCTTCTGCGCTCACGCTGAAGCCCCCATTTCCGCTACCGGCGCGCTCAGAAACCCGTCAACACGAGCTTGCCGATCGCCCTTCCTTCCTCGAGCAGACGATGCGCGCGCCGCACGTTCTCCGCGTTGATTCGCCCAAGATCCTGCCCCACTGTCGTGCGCAGCGTGCCCGCGTCGACGAGGCGCGCGACCTCGGTCAAGAGCTTGTGCTGTTCGATCATGTCCGGCGTGCCGAACATCGAGCGTGTGAACATGAATTCCCAATGAAACGCGGCGCTCTTCGCCTTCAGCAATTCGACGGGGACCGGCCGTTCGTTTTCGACGATCGTGCAGATTCCGCCTTGCGGTTTGATGACAGCGGCTGCCGCCGGGAAATGCCTGTCCGTGTCGTTGAACATCAGCACGTAATCGACCTGCTCGATACCGAGCGCCTTCAGCTGTGCCGGGATGTCCTTGAAGTGATCGACGATGTGGTTCGCACCCAGTTCGGTCGCCCACTTCGCCGATTCGGGCCGCGACGCCGTCGCGATCACCTTCAGCTTCCCGAGCTGTCTGGCGAGCTGGATGCCGATCGAGCCCACCCCGCCGGCGCCGCCGATGATCAGCACCGAACGCCCTTCATCGGCGCCCTGCGGCGACACGCCGAGCCGCGCAAAGAGCGCTTCCCACGCAGTGATGGCAGTGAGCGGCAGCGCAGCGGCGTGCGTGAAATCGAGCGATGCCGGCTTGCGGCCGACGATCCGTTCGTCGACGAGGTGATACTCGCTGTTCGCACCCGGTCGCGTGATGCTGCCTGCATAGAACACTGGATCGCCGAGCTTGAACAACGTCACGTCGGGACCGACCGCGGCCACTGTGCCGGCCGCGTCCCAGCCGAGCACACGCGGAGTTTTTTCGGTTTGCTCTTTCGGCGAGCGAACCTTGTAGTCGACCGGATTCACCGAAATCGCTTCCACCTTGACGAGCAGATCGTGGCCGGTCGCTTCCGGCTTGTCGATCTCGACGTCGAGCAGCGCTTCGGGGTTCTCGATGGGCAAATAGCGATAAAGACCTACGGCTTTCATGAAAGACTCCTGATTCCTTGAAGCAAGTGTTGAGGCAAATTGGAAACATGACGAACGGCATGGCGCTCCGCTCACTGGAAGCTTTGTATCCGGTCGGACTCATGCCATCGTAGGTCGTTCTGTCTTCTTGCGAAACAGTCATAATGACTGAAACATCTTTCTGATTTTCCGAAGAATGACCGTTTCGTCTACCGGTGCCGGCCGTGACCGGCTCGATCTGCTTGATGTCGCGCTGTTCGTGCGTGCCGCCCAGCTCGCCAACGTGTCAGCGGCGGGGCGTGAGTGCGGGGTGTCGGCGGCAGTGGCGAGCGCGCGTATCGCCAGTCTTGAGCACCTGCTTGGTGCGCGTCTCCTGCATCGGACAACCCGTCGCATCAGCCTCACCCAGGACGGTGAAGTGTTCATGACGCGCGCCGTCGCGCTGCTCGAAGCCGCCGATGCCGCACGCGGCTCGGTCGGCCGTGCGCAGGCCGCCCCGCAAGGACGGCTGCGGGTTTCGATGCCTTCTTCGTTCGGGCGGCAACACGTGTCACCGGTGATCGCCGAATTCCTGCGGCGCTACCCCGGTGTCGCTGTCGATCTGCGTCTGTCGGATCATCTGGTCGACCTCGTCGACGCCGGGATCGACGTCGCGATCCGCATCGGGGCCTTGAAGGATTCGTCGCTGGTCGCAAGACGGCTCGCAGTGAACCGACGCGTGATCTGCTGTTCGCCAGCGTATCTCGCCGCGCGCGGCACGCCGCGCCATCCCACGGATCTCGTCGATCACGAGTGCATCATCCTTTCGGAGCAACGCGACTGGGGATTTGTCACGCCAGCGGGGCCTGTCAGCGTGCGGGTCGACGGCCGGCTCGTGACCGACAACGGCGAGGTGATCCGCGACGCGCTGCTCGCGGGCTTCGGCATCGCATTGAAGTCGACGTGGGACGTCGCGCCCTATCTTCGTGGCGGGCAGCTGGTCACCGTGCTCGACAGCTACCCGCTCGCGGAAACCGTCGCGATCTGGGCGGTCTATCCGAGCCGCGCGTTTGTGCCGCCGAAAACCGTCGCGTTCACCGATTTTCTCGCCGCATACTTCGGCGATCCGCCGTATTGGGATCGGGAGCCGGGTTGCGGCTGACCTGCTTAAGCCATGCTGAAGCAGGTCAGCCGCACACGACCGCATCAACGCCGAACCTGCGCGCTAATGTTTGCGACGCGAGCCGCCTCCTGACTTCGACGCCGAGTTCTCATTCGTATGCGCATCGTCCTGTGTGCGCCGCTGATACTCGTCGCCGCCGCGCCGGTCGGTGTCCGTCAATCCGCGCTCGACGTCGCGGTGCGCCTGCTTGCCCACCCGATGCGGGGCCTCATCGTGCTGCGCTTGCGGGTTCTGGTCGGATTCGTGCGGCAGCGGCGCAGCGTCGTCGGTCGGCAGGCTGGCATGCCTCGTGGATGGATCTCGCTCGCGCCTTGTTGCCATTTCACGCTCGTGGCCCGTCGACGCTTTCTGCGGTGACGTTTTCATCGTAGTCCTCTCGTTCGGATGAGTCATGGCGAAAGAAGACGTTCATTCCGGCTCCGCTTTCTCCAGCCGCTTTTTCATGGCAGCGGTGATGCGCTGGCGGGTCTTCGCATACGCGGCCCACGGGTCCTGCTTTAGCCCGTCGAGCCGCTCGTGCAGGTTCGCGATGTTCCATTGATCGCCGGCCTTCGTGGCAGGCACTTCCTCCCACGTCAGTGGCACGGACACGCCAAGTCCCGGCCGCGCGCGCGTCGACCAGGCGGCGACCGTGCTGGACCCGCGGTTGTTGCGCAGATAGTCGACGAAGATTTTCTTCTTGCGGTTCTGCGCCCCCATCTTCGCTGCGAAGTGTGTCGGCAGCGTCGTCGCCATGTGCTGCGCGACCGCCTGAGAGAACGCCTTCACTTCGTCCCAGCCAGCCTGCTTCGCAAGCGGCACGACGACATGCAGACCCTTGCCGCCACTCGTCTTGCAGAACGATACGAGTCCCAGTTCCTCGAGCAGCGAACGGGTCAGCTGGGCGGCTTCGATCATGCTTTTCCAGCCAAGCGATGGATCGGGGTCGAGGTCGAATACCATGCGATCGGGCTTCTCGATGCTCGAAGCGAGTGCGTTCCAGGTGTGCAGTTCGATGGTGCCCATCTGCGCGGCGCCGATGAGCGCCTTCAGGCTGTCGATCGTAATCAGTGGTGGATGGCCCGGATCCAGATCGGGATGTTGCGTGACGCCCGGAATGGACAGTTTCTGGCTGTGCTTCTGAAAAAACAGTTCGCCGCCGATGTCCTCCGGCGCTCGCACGAGTGATACGGGACGGTCCTTTAGATGCGGCAGCAGCCAGTCGGCGACCGACTCGTAATAGCGCACGAGATCGATCTTGCGCGTGCCGGTGCTCCTGTCGATGACGCGGTCGGGATGCGACACACGCACGCTGGCGACGGTCGCACTGCCCGCTTTCGACGCGCCTGACTGAACGGCAGCATCCTTGCCGCTAGAGGTCGCCGGCCTGGCAGATTTTGCCGCACGTGCGGCTTCGCCCGACGCGCCTGAATCTCCGGCTACCCGCTTCGTCGCGCGCTGCTTCGGAGTTGACGGGTCCTGCATGGTGTCGTTGATAGTCTGCTGCACGTCGTCTCCTTTGCGCGGCGCTTCCTTCACGATCTGCCGCGCCGGCTTGTCGCGGCGCAGGCCGACGAACGATGCCTGCCGTACACTCCCCTCGTCGGTCCACTCGGCGAAATCGCATTCGGCTACCAGTTCCGGCTTTACCCAGTGCACAGGTGTACGGCTGCGTTCATCAGGTGCGCTGGCAAACGGCATGCGCGACGTTTCACGCGCGTCGAGTTCCTTCTTCAGCGAATTCAGCAGCGCGGCATTGAAGCCGGTGCCGACGCGGCCCGCATACTGCAGCTTGCCCTTGCCGTCATACACGCCGAGCAGCAGCGCACCGAAGGCTGTGCGACTGCCCGCCGGCTCGGTATAGCCGCCGATCACGAATTCCTGGCGACGTCGGCATTTGAGTTTGATCCATGCCGCCGTACGGCCCGATGCATAGACGCTGTCGCGGCGCTTGCCGATGATGCCTTCGAGGCCCATCTCGCCGGCACTTTTCAGCAGGCCGTCGGCAGAGAAAGCGAAGTCATCGGAGAAACGCAGGATGTCACTTTCGAGCGGCTCAAGCAGCGCGCGCAGGATCGCGCGACGTTGCACGAGCGGCACGCCGCGCAGGTCGTAGCCGTTCAGAAACGGGATGTCGAACAGGTAGATGACGATGTCCTGAGGACGATTGGCATCGAAGGCGTTTTGCAGCGCCTGGAAGCTCGGCACGCCGTTGCGGTCCAGCACCACGGCTTCACCGTCGAGCCACGCGGAATCGATGTCGAGCTGATCGAGTGGATCGACCTGCTTGCGGAATTTAGCGGTCCAGTCGTTGCCGGCACGCGTGAAAAGGTGCGTCTGCTGTTTCTTCGCATGACGGTCGATGCGCGCCAGCACGCGATAGCCATCGAACTTGATTTCGTACGACCAGTCGCCACCTGATGGCGCGCTGTCGACGAGCGTCGCGAGCTGCGGCTTCAAGGTCGCAGGAAGGGGTGCCTTGACCGCACCCGCGATTGCCGGCGAAACAGCCAGTTCGCGCAGGGACTGAGAACTGCGTGTAGCGACGATGTCGGTCTTTGTCGAATCGGCTGCGCTCGCCCGCTTCCTTGCCACGGGTGGCTTCTTCACTTCAGCCTTGTTCTCTTTCGTCGGGTTCGCGCCGCCATCGAGCACGCTGCCCGGAAGTCTGGCAAGCACATTGAACTCGCTTTCGCTACGAGCCGCTTCATCGCGTTCCTTGATGAGAAGCCACTGCTCTTTGTCGCCGGTTCCTTGCATATGGCTGCGCACGAGCATCCAGTTGCCGTGCAGTTTCTCGCCATGCAAGGTGAATTTCAGTTTGCCGGCCTTGTACATTTCGCGCACATGCGCTTCGCCGCCGATGGGCTCCCACGTGCCGCGATCCCAGACGATCACGCTGCCCGCACCGTAATTGCCTTGCGGGATCTCACCCTCGAACGAACCGTACTCGAGCGGATGGTCTTCGACATGCACAGCCAGCCGCTTTACCGACGGATCGAGACTCGGCCCTTTCGGCACCGCCCACGACAACAGCGTGCCGTCGAGTTCCAGACGGAAGTCGTAATGCAGACGACGCGCGTGGTGTTCCTGGATGACATATGAGAGCGCATGCGCGATCTGTCGCGACGGCTCGCCTGCAGGCGCACGCTTTTTCGCACCGGCGCCGGATGGCTCGGGCGTCTCGTTAAAGCGCCGCTTGCGGTGGTAGTTTTCGAGTCTGTCGGTCATTGTCCGGCTCGCTTGTGCCCGGTCACGCGTGCGTTGCGTATACGTGAGTATGTGCCGAGGTGTACCCATGTGCGCCCTCAAGCTGCCCGACGCCTGCGTGGCGGCGCATCCTTCGGTCCGGTATCGCGACGGGCGCGGCGGACCGTCTTCGCCTTTCGGCGGGTTGAAGTTTCCGCTTCCCCGTCGTCATCGCCGCGCGCGGCCGCCTTGCTCTTGCCGCGCCCCAGGCTGCGCTTCAGCAGGTCCGACAGATCGAGAATATCCGCCGACCGGCGCGGTGCGGCCTCCTTTTCAACCGCGCCGATTTCCTCTGTCTTGCCCGTGCGAACCTTCTTGTCGACCAGCGCCATGATGTCGTCGCGGAAGGTGTTGTGATAGCTCGACGGATCCCACGTGTCGCTCATGTCGTCGATGAGCTTTTTCGCCATCTCTAGTTCGCGGGCGGTGACCCCGGCCGATTTCAAACCCTCGGGCGGCAGCTTCAGTTCATCGAACGGACGCACTTCATCGGCCCAGTGCAGCGTGTTCAGCACAAGCACAGGTCCGAGTGGAACCAGCGCCGCCAGGTGCTGCTTGTTGTGCAGCACGACGTTAGCGACGCCGATCTTGCCTGAGGCCGCCATCGCCTCGCGCAGCAGCGCATAGACTTTTTCGCCCTTGCGATCGGGCGCCAGGTAGTACGGCGTGTCGAGGTACAGAAACGAGATCTCCGGCGCCTCGACGAACGCGAGAATATCGACCGTCTGCGTCGACTCGGGGATCGCCGAGCGGATCTCGGCGTCCGACAGCACCACGTACTGGCCCTTCTCATATTCGAAGCCGCGCACGATGTTTTCCCGCGTGACTTCCTTGCCGGTTCGCTTGCTGATCTGCCGGTAGCCGATTGGATCGATCGAGCGCTTGTCGAGCAGATTGAAGCCGGCGTTCTCGGACTGCGTCGCCGGGTAAAGTTGCACCGGCACGTGCACGAGTCCAAAGCTGATCGCGCCTTTCCAGATCATATGTGCCATGGTGCGCTCCTTGAAGTCCGAAACTTGAGAGAAGCAGCAAACGTGCCACTGGCATCAGCCTGGACGCTCGTAGCCAGTGCGAGGCGAAAGCCTGTTGATAGTGGTCGCGCGGCCCAGGCGCAGGATGTAACTCTTGCCTCGCGCGAGAAAAAGATACGGCCTGTGCTGCCTAGCCGACCTCGCAGGGCACCGCAGCGAAACCGCGGAAACGTACGCGGCCGCCGCGGGTCGGTTCGCCGCTCAAGCGCCAGGCCGGAAAGCGCTGCACAAACCGGCCGATGGCGACGCGTGCCTCAAGTCGCGCGAGCGACAGGCCTGCGCACTGATGGATGCCGAATCCAAACGCGAGATGGCGGTTTGGCTCGCGCCGGATGTCGAAGCGATCAGGGTCCGCGAACTGTTCCGGGTCACGATTCGCCGCGCCAATGCACAGCGTGACCGGCGTGCCCTTCGCCACCGGGACGCCCCCGATCTCCGTATCGACGGTCGTCATGCGATTGCCGAGCTGGTTCGAACTTTCGAAGCGCAGGCATTCTTCGACCGCGCTGCCGATCACGCGCGCCCGCGCCGCGCAATGAGATCCTTCAGGTAGTGCACGAACTCAGTCACGGCGCGATTGCCGCGCTCGAGTTGTTGCGCGTTCAACGCGGGTTCGAGGGCACCGAGAATCGCCAGTGACCATTCGCGCAACGGCCCACGCTCCTCATGCGGCACGGCCAGCAGGTCGCCGATGATCTCGACCGGAATCGCCGACGCGAACCACTCAATCAGATCGATGCGCCCACGCGCCGCAGCGTCATCGAGCAGGCCGTCGACGAGGCGGATCAGGTCGGGCTCCATCGCCGCAATGGCACGCGCGGTCAACGCCCCGGCGATCAGCTTGCGCACGCGCGTGTGCAGGGGCGGATCGTTGAAGACGAGGCTCGTCGTGTGATGCTCGTACAGTGGCGATTCCCCGTACTTCGGGCGGAATTCGACCGTCTTGTCGGAACTGAACGTTTTCGGATCGCGATACACCGCCTGAACGTCGCGATAGCGTGTGAGGAACAGCGAGCCGTTCGGCATTCGTTTGACAGGAGCGTGTGCGCGCAGCGCGCGATACGTCGGATAGGGATCCGCATAAAACGCGGCGTCGAGGTGCTGCAGGTCGAAGTCGCGCGCAAGTGCGTGATCGTCGATGGCGGCGGTCGGGGTCATCCGGTGTCTCCATTTCTGTGCCACGTCTCCGGCCGGGCGCGCAGCACCGTTTGTGAGGTCAGTATGAGGCACCTCGGCTCATCCGTGCAGGGGCACACGGATGCACGGATGCACAACGGCAAACCGTTACAATAGCGGGATTTTCCGCGCGCGCCGCGCGCTCTTCCCTGCGTCGTCCATGAACCTCGTCATCCAAAGCCCCGCGCCGCTCCCCGAAGCCCATGTCAAACCGCTCGTCGCGATCGCGCGCGGCACACGTGCAACCCCTGTCGACCAATACGCCCTGCGTATCGAAGGGGCGGACCCCGCCCAGCGCGGTGACATCGACGTCTACTGCGGCACGCATCAACTCGACTACGCGTTCATCGAACCGGGCCGGCGCTTCGCCGACTTCGGCCTCGTCGCGATGGACATGGATTCGACGCTGATCACCATTGAATGTATTGATGAGATCGCCGATTTCTGCGGGCTCAAGGCGGAAGTCGCGGCAATCACCGAAGCATCGATGCGCGGCGAGATCAAGGATTTCAACGAGAGCCTGACGCGCCGGGTCGCGCTGCTGATGGGCCTCGATGCAGCGGCTCTCGAACGGGTCTATGAAGAGCGGTTGCGGCTGTCGCCAGGCGCTGAGCGCATGCTTGCCGGAGCCAAAGCGGCCGGCCTCAGGACATTGCTCGTGTCGGGCGGCTTCACGTTTTTCACCGAAAAACTGAAGGCGCGTCTCGGTCTCGATTTCACGCGTGCGAATACGCTGGAGATTATCGACGGAAAGCTGACCGGCAACGTCGTCGGCGAAATCGTCAACGCGGACGTCAAGGCACGCATGCTGCGGGAAACCTGCGCGCAACTCGGCATCGAACCGGCCCGCGCAATCGCAATGGGCGACGGCTCGAACGATCTAAAGATGATGGCCGAAGCGGGCGTGTCGGTCGCCTTCCGCGCGAAGCCAGTGGTGCGCGAAGCCGCGAGCGTCGCGTTCAACCATGTCGGGCTCGACGGGTTGCTGCGGCTCTTCTGACGCACATACAGCCCGGCCAGTGATGTGGTGGCCGTGTCGCCGTAAAAAAAGCCGCCCCTGAACTCAGTCAGGAGCGGCTTTTCTATCGCCGTGTGCCGGGTCAAAGCAGTCCGTTATGCCAGGGTCGCGAGGCTGTGCTCGATATCCGCGCGCAAATCGGACTCTTCCTCGAGGCCGATATAGAACCGTACGAGCGTGCCACGATCCGGCCATTGCGCGGCCGTTCGCATCGAAGCAACGTCATACGGCATCGCAAGGCTGTGCGCACCGCCCCAGCTCCATCCCAGCGAAAACAGCTCCAGCGACTCGCAGAACGTATCGATTTGCGCAGCACTGTACTTTGCGTCGAACACGACGGAAAAGAGTCCGCCCGCGCCGGTGAAGTCGCGCAAATAGAACTCATGACCCGGACAGTCCGGCAGCGCGGGATGCAGCACCGCTGCGATCTCCGGACGCGTCTTGAGCCACTTCGCGATATTGAGCGCGCTGCGATCGTGCTGCTCGAAACGGATCTTCATGCTCGGCAGGCTGCGCAGGATCAGCGAACAGTCGTCCGACGATACGCCGATTCCCATGCGCATCCGCGCCGCCTTCAGCTTGAGATGCAACTCACGGTCGACGGTGATCGTCGCGCCCATCAGCACGTCGCCGCCGCCCGACTGGTATTTCGTCAAGGCCTGCACCGAGATGTCGACGCCCTGTTCGAACGGTCGGAAGGCGAGCCCCGCCGACCACGTGTTGTCGATCGCCGTCACGACGTTGCGTGCGCGAGCCGCCGTGGTGATCGCGCGTACGTCGGGCACTTCCATCGTCACGGAACCCGGCGCCTCGAGCCAGATGAGACGCGTGTTCGGCTGGATCAGATCGGCAATACCCGCGCCGATCATCGGATCGTAAAAGCGCGCCGTAATGCCGAAATCGCGCGCGAGCCAGTCGCCATGATCACGGTTCGGCGAATACACGTTGTCGGGAATCAGCACGTCGTCGCCGGTTTTCACCAGCCCGAAATAGACGTTCGAAATCGACGACAGCCCCGACGGCTGCAAGAGCGCGTGATTGCCGCCTTCGAGCGCCGCGAGACGCTGCGCGAGCACGAGCGAGGTCGGCGTCGCGTGCAAACCGTAGCGCCATTGGGCGTCGTTGCGCCAGTCGAGTGCGCGCATTGTCGCCAGATCCGGAAACACGACGGTCGAGGCGCGTGTAACCGGCACAGCGAACGATTCGAAGCCGGGCGTGAGGTCGTCTTCCGCGCGCACGATGCGGGTCTGCAAGCCGCGGCTGGATTTAGCGTCAGTCATGTTGGATTCGTGAAAAGTGGGGTGACTTCAGTGCACGGCCTGAGCGTCAGTCGCCCGTCGTCAGGTTACTCACACCGCCGACCGGATGGCCGCCGCCTGTCGTCGGCACAGGCGTGGCAGACGCCGCGGCGGCGGGTTTACCGGCCACCGCGGCCACCGCGGCCGCAGCGGTTGCGGCCTGTCCAGGCACGCCCGCGCTGCCTATGGCCGGGGCTGCCTGACCGGGTGCCAGCAGGTGCAGATCGAACGGTTGCGGATCGGAGTCGTCGACATTCGTCCGGTCGCCCGTGAGCGTGCCGTCGGCCGCAAACTTGCCGACCCAGTTGCCGGTGATATGCGTGCCGTCGTTAGACTCTTCGCCTTCCAGCGTATCGCCATCGCGATCGCCCGCGACCAGGATCACCTGACCCGTGTCAGTGAACTGGTACTCACCGTGCACACCGGACGGGTCGTCGGTTTTCGGCCCGAGGTGCAACACGATCTGGCGCGTCCCGAGCGTGCCTGTATAGCGCGGGAACTTCGCAAAATCCGCGCTCGGCTTCAAGGGCAACTGGATCGGCGCGGGCGCGGCCAGCTCTTTCACCGCATCACTTTCCGCCCGCGCCACCGAAGGCAGCAACGTGCCCGCACCGCTCACCAGCATGAACGCGCATGCGCCAGCGATCATTGTGCGCCACGACGTGACGCCCTTCATCGACTTCGATTGCTGCATCCTATCCTTCCTTCGTCCATCGTGCCGCGCATGCAGCCGCGTCAGATCCGCTCAAAGATCGCCGCGATGCCCTGCCCGCCGCCGATGCACATCGTCACGAGCGCATAGCGCCCACCGATGCGCTGCAGTTCGTACAGCGCCTTCACGGTGATCAACGCGCCGGTCGCGCCGATCGGGTGGCCGAGCGAAATGCCGGAGCCGTTCGGATTGACCTTCGCGGGGTCGAGCCCAAGTTCCTTGCTGACCGCGCAGGCCTGCGCGGCAAATGCTTCGTTCGCCTCGATCACGTCGAGGTCCGCGACCGTGAGGCCGGCGCGTTCGAGCACCTTGCGCGTGGCCGGCACCGGGCCGATGCCCATATACGCCGGGTCGACGCCCGCATGCGCGTAAGCGACCAGCCGGGCGAGCGGCTTCGCGCCGCGCTTTTCGGCCACGCTGCGCTCCATCAGGACGACCGCGGCTGCGGCGTCGTTGATGCCCGACGCGTTGCCCGCCGTCACCGTGCCGTTTTCCTTTGCGAACACCGGCTTGAGCTTCGAGAAATCTTCAGGCGATGCGTTCAGTCGCACGTGTTCGTCTGTATCGAAGACCGTGTCGCCCTTCTTCGATGGGATCGTGATCGGAAGAATCTGTTCCTTGAAGTAGCCGCTCCCGATCGCTTTTGCCGCGCGGCGGTGCGATTCGAGCGCGAGCGCGTCCTGCGCTTCGCGCGAGATGTCGAATTTCTTCGCGACATTCTCGGCGGTCACACCCATATGGATCGACTGGAACGGGTCGTTCAGCGCGCCCAGCATCATGTCGATCAGGCGGGAATCGCCCATGCGCTGACCGAAGCGCGCAGCCGGCATCACATACGGCGCGCGGCTCATGCATTCCGAACCACCACCGATCGCGATGTCCGCGTCTCCCAGCAGGATGCCCTGCGCGGCCGACACGATGGCCTGCAGGCCAGAGCCGCACAGCCGGTTCACGGTCAGCGCGGGCGCGTGCTGCGCGACGCCTCCGTTGAGCGCGGCGACACGGGCCAGATACATGTCCTTCGGCTCCGTGTGAACCACGTTGCCGAACACGACGTGACCGACTTCGTCGCCCGCCACCTTCGCCCGCGCGAGCACTTCATGGACCACGCGTGCGCCCAGATCCGTCGGCGAAAAATCCTTCAGGCTGCCGCCGAAATCACCGATGGCCGTCCGTACGCCGCTCACCACTACGACTTCCTTTTGCATCGCTCGCTCCTCTCTATCCTGAATCGTGATCTGGAATCCGTCCGGCGGCTCGCTGGCCGCCTTGTTCCCCACTGCGTGCCCGACGGCGTGCTGCCATCAGTTCGCCAGCACACTCTCGACCGTTGCGCGGTCCGGAATCGGTGCGACCGCGCCGAAGCCCTGTGTCGACAAACCCGCCGCCACATTGGCGTAACGCGCCGCATCAAAAGGATCGTCGCCTGCGACGATCCGCGCAATGAACGCGCCACCGAAGCAATCACCCGCGCCGGTCGCATCGACCGCGTTCACCACGCGGCCCGGCACCACGCGGCGCTCATCCGGCGTCGCCACATAGGAACCTTCCTTGCCGAGCTTGAGCGCGACGACACGCGGCCCAAGCGCGAGCAAAAAATCGACGATTTCGTCGTGTCCGGTGAGGCCCGTCAATTCGGTCACGTCGTCCCAGCTGGGCAGGCAGATGTCGGTCTGCCGGATCGCTTCGAGCATCACCGCACGCGCCCGTGCAAGCGGCCACAGCTTCAGACGAAGATTGGTGTCGAAACTCACGCGCACGCCATTCGCGCGCGCGTGTTCGATCGCGGCGAATGCGGCATCGCACACGCTCACGCTGATCGCCAGACTGATGCCCGACAGGTGGATCACCTTCGCGCCCGCGATGGCATCGAGCGGCAGATCGCGGGACGCGTAGCGGCTCGCGGCGGAACCCGCCCGCAGATAGTCGAACTGGTGGCCGCCCGGCCCGTGCGATACGAAATACACGCCAGTCGGCGCCTGCCCATCGATACGCACCGCAGAAGTATCGACACCCTCGCGTTGCCACAGGTCGATCAGCAGCCGGCCAAAATGATCTTCACCGACGGCCGACACAAAGCCCGTACGCGCGCCCTGTCGCGACGCCGCGACGCAGAAATTCGACGTATCACCGCCGAAGCCCTGCAGATAGTTCGGCTCATCTTTCGACGACTGGTTGAACTCGACCATCGCCTCGCCGAGCGCGAGAATCTCGGGAAATGCTTGGGCCATCGCTTAAACCTCGCCCCACAGGTCGTGGCCGTCGGCGCCGGTGATCCTCACCGATACGAAATCGCCGACCTTGTAGCGCTTCGACGCCTTCGTCGACGGCGCGATATACACGACACCGTCGATCTCCGGCGCATCTGCCGCCGTGCGGCCGATGCCGCCATCGCTGTTGATCTCGTCGACGAGCACCTTCAGGGTCTTGCCGACCTTGCGGGCGATACGCTTCGCCGACACTTCCTCCGCCACTTCCATGAAGCGGGCGCGACGTTCCTCGCGCACTTCGTCGGGCAATGCACCGTCGAGCTCGTTCGCGCTGGCGCCTTCGACTGGCGAGTAGGCAAAGCAGCCGACGCGATCCAGCTCCGCCTCGCGGATGAAGTCGAGCAGCGTTTCGAACTGCTCTTCCGTTTCGCCCGGGAAGCCGGCGATGAACGTGCTGCGGATCGTCAGGTCGGGACAGATTTCGCGCCACGCACGCACACGCTCGAGCACTTTCTCGGCGTTGGCCGGGCGCTTCATGCGCTTCAGCACTTCCGGGTGCGCGTGCTGGAACGGCACGTCGAGGTATGGCAGCACGTGGCCCTTGAACGGACCTTCGGCCATCATCGGAATCACTTCGTCGACACTCGGATACGGATACACGTAATGAAGCCGCACCCACGCGCCATACTGCGCGGCGAGTTCGCCAAGCGCGCCGACGAGGTCCGTCATACGCGTCTTGATTGGCTTGCCGTTCCAGAAACCAGTGCGATACTTGACGTCGACGCCATATGCGCTCGTGTCCTGCGAAATGACGAGCAGCTCCTTAACGCCTGACTTGAAGAGGTTCTCCGCTTCGAGCATCACTTCCGCGACAGGGCGCGACACGAGATCGCCGCGCATCGACGGGATGATGCAGAAGGTGCAGCGGTGATTGCAGCCTTCGGAAATCTTCAGATACGCGTAGTGACGCGGCGTGAGCTTCACGCCCGCGGCCGGCACGAGATCGACGAACGGATCGTGCGGTTTCGGCAGGTGGCTGTGCACATGCTGCATCACTTCGCCGACTGCGTGCGGACCGGTGACGGCGAGCACTTTCGGATGCACTTCCTCGATTAGACCCGAACCGCTCGCGCTCTTCTTCGCGCCAAGGCAGCCGGTGACGATCACCTTGCCGTTTTCAGTGAGCGCTTCGCCGATCGCGTCGAGGCTTTCCTGGACGGCTTCGTCGATAAAACCACAGGTGTTGACGACGACGAGGTCCGCGCCCTCATATGTGCCGGAAATCTCGTAACCTTCGGCGCGCAACTGCGTGATGATCTGCTCGGAATCGACGAGCGCTTTCGGGCACCCGAGGGACACGAATCCGACTTTCGGGGCGGTGGCGTGTGGCGTGATGGAGGAGGAAGTCTGCGGCATGGGGATGGTCCGGCGGGTGGCGGTCACGTAACCTCATATTGTACCGCGCCGCCGGCTTTGCCCGCCCGGAACGCGCGTGAAGCGCCTTGAGCCGCGGCCAACCGGGTCCGACTGCCATCAGGCTGCAATCAAAGTTGCCATCCGCCGGCAATCCGTTGCAGTCCGGCTCACGCGTGGCTCTGCTGCGGCTCTGGCTCGGACTGACATGTGAAGCCCGTTCGGGCCTCGCCCGAGCCGTTACTTCTTTTCCGGTTCCGGGTTCGGCTGCTTGTTGAACGGGAAAGTGCTGAACATCGATTTCGCCTGATTCTGCATCTGCTCCTGCATCTGCACGAACATGTTTTTCGACTGCTCGATGTAGCTCGTCATCATGCCCTGCATCATCGGCGCCTGCATGTTCATGAACTGGGACCAGACCTCCGGATTCATCGCGTTGCCTTCGTAGAGCGTCTTCGACTGGTCGGTGAGCTTGTTCTGGATGTCGATGAACGCCTGGATGTTCTTTTCCAGGTAAGTGCCCATCATGCCCTGCATCGCGTGCCCGTAGAAGCGGATGATCTGCGACAGCATCGACGACGAGAACATCGGCAGGCCGCCGCTTTCCTCTTCGAGAATGATCTGCAGCAGGATGGCGCGCGTCAGATCCTCGTTGCTCTTCGCATCGATGACCTTGAAGTCCTCCTGATCCAGCACGAGCTGCTTGACGTCCGTCAGCGTGATGTACGTGCTCGTTTCCGTGTCATACAGCCGGCGGTTCGGATATTTCTTGATCAGTCGTTCGGCCGTCGTCTTCTTTGTAGTAGTCATTTAACGCCTTTGAGCGCCATCGAGCGCAGAAACGGCGCCTGTCGCACGCGCAATCGAACCCTTGCGCAATGCGGGACGCCGCCGGAAACATCTGACCCGCAGCACGCCCCGCCAGGACGGGGCGCGAGTGGGATCAGCCCATGTGCAGGCCGCCGTTGAGCGAAAAATCGGCGCCCGTCGAAAAGCCCGATTCTTCGGAGGCAAGCCACGCCACGATCGAGCCGATTTCATCCGGACGGCCAAGACGGCGCACCGGAATCGTCGCCACGATCTTTTCGAGCACGTCGGGGCGGATCGACTTCACCATGTCCGTACCGATGTAGCCTGGCGAAACGGTGTTCACCGTCACGCCCTTGGTTGCCACTTCCTGGGCCAGCGCCATCGTGAAGCCGTGAATGCCGGCCTTCGCGGTCGAATAGTTGGTCTGCCCGAACTGGCCTTTCTGACCGTTCACCGACGAGATATTGATGATGCGGCCAAAGCCACGCTCGACCATGCCGTCGATCACCTGCTTCGTCACGTTGAAGAGGCTCGTGAGATTGGTGTCGATGACAGCCGTCCAGTCTTCGTGGGTCATCTTGCGGAACACCACGTCGCGGGTGATGCCGGCATTGTTGACCAGAATGTCGATCTCGCCGACTTCAGCCTTCACCTTGTCGAACGCCTGCTTGGTCGACTCCCAGTCGCCGACGTTGCCTTCCGACGCGACGAAATCGAAACCGAGGGCTTTTTGCTCGCCCAGCCATTTTTCACGACGTGGGGAATTCGGGCCGCAGCCAGCGACGACCTTGTAGCCATCCTTGTGCAGACGCTGGCAGATACTCGTGCCGATGCCGCCCATCCCGCCCGTTACATACGCAATTCGCTGTGCCATAAACCACACTCCATTATCGTTGTGCGAGGTGCCGACCGGCAGCCTCCTTCCTCGCCTTCACCGTCTCCGTGCCTCTGCCGCCTTTTGCACTCTAATGCAACAGAACCCACCCGATTCGCCAGATTCAGCGAGAACGCTGGCCGGGCGCCGCCCTGAAACGGCGCCTGGCCGCGGCGACCAGGTTATGCCGTCAAGCGCGCTCGACTGCGAGCGCGACGCCCATGCCGCCGCCGATACACAGCGACGCCAGACCTTTCTTCGCGTCGCGCTTCTGCATTTCGTGCAGCAGCGTGACGAGAATACGGCAACCGGACGCGCCGATCGGATGGCCGATCGCAATCGCGCCGCCATTCACGTTGACCTTCGACGTGTCCCAGCCCATCTGCTTGTGCACGGCGAGCGCCTGCGCGGCAAACGCCTCGTTGATTTCCATCAGGTCCAGATCCGCCGGGCTCCAGCCCGCGCGCTCCAGACAGCGACGCGAGGCCGGCACCGGGCCCATGCCCATCACCTTCGGATCGACGCCCGCATTCGCATAAGCCTTGATGCGCGCGAGCGGCGTAAGACCGAGCGCCTCGGCCTTTTTCGCCGACATCACGATCACGGCCGCCGCCCCGTCGTTCAGACCCGACGCGTTCGCCGCCGTCACCGTGCCTTCCTTCGAGAAGGCCGGCTTCAGGCCCGCCAGCGATTCGGCTGTCACGCCGTGGCGCACGAATTCGTCGCTGGCAAAGCGCAGCGGCTCGCCCTTGCGTTGCGGTATCTCGACCGGCACGATTTCAGCATCGAAACGGCCTGCCTTCTGTGCGGCTTCCGCCTTGTTCTGCGACAAAGCCGCGAACGCATCCTGCTGCTCGCGCGTAATGCCGTATTCCTTCGCCACGTTCTCGGCCGTGACGCCCATGTGATACTGGTTGTACACGTCCCACAGGCCGTCGACGATCATGCTGTCGACCAGCTTCGCGTCGCCCATGCGAAAGCCGTCGCGCGAGCCCGGCAGCACGTGCGGCGCGGCGCTCATGTTCTCCTGGCCGCCTGCAACGACGATATCCGCGTCGCCCGCGATGATCGCGTTGGCGGCCAGCATCACGGCTTTCAGGCCCGAACCGCAGACCTTGTTGATCGTCATTCCCGGCACGGCTGAAGGCAGCCCCGCCTTGATCAGGGCCTGACGGGCCGGGTTCTGGCCGGAACCGGCCGTCAGCACCTGACCCATGATCACTTCGCTGACCTGCTCTGGCTTCAGGCCCGCGCGTTCGAGGACGGCGCGGATCACCGTGGCGCCGAGTTCGGGCGCCGCGATCTTCGCAAGCGATCCGCCGAATTTGCCGACACCTGTACGTGCGGCCGATACGATCACAACATCAGTCATTTTCATTTCCTCCGGGCGCCGCGGTGTCATGCGCCGCAGCCCGTCAAGTTAAAAAACCAACTGCTTCAATTGCTTCATCCGTTTCGCACGCTTCGTACGATGTGCACCTGATGCCGGCGAAGACACCGACGCGACGTCATGCGTCGATCTGATCAATCGCGTTGCAGGACATAGCGCCCCGGCGCGGGCTCGATCTCGGGGAATTCGGCTGAGCCCGGTTCGCTACGCGGCTTCACCTTTTTGCCAGCGTATTGATCGAGCCATTCCGTCCAGTCGGGCCACCAGCTGCCAGGTACTTCCTCGGCCTGCCCGAACCATTCCTCGGCATCCTGCGGCAGGCTTCGATCCTCGCCCTTCAATACCCAGTAGTTGCGCTTGTTCTTCTTCGGCGGGTTGATCACGCCGGCGATATGGCCGGACGCACCCAGCACGAACCGCACCGGACCATTGAGCAACGGCACCGATGCGTAAGCCGTCTGCCACGGCACGATATGGTCTTCACGCGAACCGTAAATGAAGGTGGGCACATCGATGCGCGACAGGTCCACCGGTTCGCCGCAAACAGTAAGCGCACCCGGCTCGCGCAGCCTGTTCTCGAGATATGTATGGCGCAGGTACCAGACATACATCGGTCCCGGCAGGTTCGTCGAGTCGCTGTTCCAGTACAGCAGGTCGAACGGCACCGGCGTGCGACCCTTCAGATAGTTGTCGACGACGTAATTCCACACGAGGTCGTTCGGACGCAGGAACGAAAACGTGTTCGCGAACTCGATGCCACGCATCAGGCCCGGCTGAGCGCCGCCCATTCCGCCGATCGTCTGCTCGCGCATCTTCACATGAGCTTCGTCGACGAACACGTCGAGCACCCCTGTGTCCGAGAAATCGAGCATTGCAGTGAGCAAGGTCATCGACGACGCCGGATGTTCGCCTCGTGCGGACGCGACGGCGAGCGCGGTTGCGAGCATCGTGCCACCGACACAGAAGCCGAGCGTGTTGATCTGCTCGCGACCGCTGATCTGGCGGACCGTATCGATCGCTTTCAGCACACCATCGCCGATGTAGTCATCCCACGACTTGTGCGCAACCGATGCGTCCGCATTGCGCCACGAAATCAGGAATACCTGATGGCCCGAATCGAGACCGTGCGCGACGAGAGAATTCTCCGGCTGCAGATCGAGGATGTAGAACTTGTTGATACACGGCGGCACGATGAGCAGCGGCCGCTCACGCACGGTTGCCGTGCGTGGCTTGTACTGGATCAGCTGAAACAGGTCATTCTCGAAAACGATTGAGCCTTCGGTATTCGCGAGGTTCTTGCCGACAATGAAACGTGACTCGTCCGTCTGGGAAATCTTGCCGCGCTGAAGGTCGCCCAGCAGGTTCATCACACCCTGCCGCAGGCTTTCGCCCTGACTCTCGAGCAGCGTTTTCTGCGCTTCCGGATTCAAGGCGAAGAAGTTGCTCGGCGACGCCGCCGCCGTCCATTGCTGAACGGCGAAGCGGATGCGTTCGCGCGTCTTCGGATCGGTTTCGAGCGCGTCGACGAGTTCCTGCAGATAGCGCGCGTTCAGCAGATACCAGGCCGCGGTGAAACCATAGGCCGGCGTGGCTTTCCACGCTTCCGAGCTGAAACGCCGGTCCTTCAGTTCAGGGACGGTCTGCTTCGCATCCGCAGCCTGCTGGATGAGTTGCATCGCCTCTCGCGAATAGTCGGCCTGCAGTTGCTGAAGACGGCCCGGAGGGATCGCCGCAGTGGGCATCTTCAAGCCGGCGAAAGGCGACATCGACGCCGCGGCTTTCGTGAAATCCGGCATCGATGCAAACGACGGCATCTGGGGCATCTGCGGCATAGGGAACGGCGTGCCGTTTGCTCCGAAGTTTGCACCCGGCCAGGACACACCCGGCATATTGCCTTCCGGGCTCTGCGCAGAATTGCCCAGCGAACGCCATGCGTTCATCCAGGTATCGAACATTTGTTGCATCCCGACGGTAGCGGTATCGCCCTGCTGTTGCGTGGCGTCCGATGAGGTGTCCGTACGGGAGGAAGTCGAGGAACGTTTTGATGCAGCCATACCTGCTTTTGACCGGTGGGTCCTCGCGGACTGGTTGAGAGGCAGGTTTATTGCGCACGTGGGCGATTGCTCGCGACCTCGTCACGCCCTGTCCCGTGGTGAGGAACATTCTTGCTCCCCATCGCAAGGCATGTCAATGCTTGTTCCCGATTTTGCCGCAGTGCGATATTTTTTTAATTATCGTTTTCCCCATGTTTTTCTGCAGTCTGCAAAGCGGGGTATGCGTGCGATGTTATCAAATGCAAAACGAGCCCTGAATGCACGGCTTGTCGTGTATTCGCGCAGCCTGACTAACATGTTAAGCGCGATGTTTTTCTGTGCTTTACGCTGGACTGAGGCAGCGCAACAAAAATGCGCTGCCTGTCCGCCGACGAAGCGGCTTCGCGCAAACCCTGGTCAGGCGGCCGCTCCTGATGCCTGAGGGGCGCATTAACCGGCGAGCCAGATCATCGCGGCCATACGGCCGGTTTCCCGGTCACGACGATACGAATAGAAACGCTCGCGCTGGGTAACAGTACACATATCGCCACCGCTTACACGTGTAATACCGATTTGATTCAAACGGATACGTGCGAGCACCGCCAGATTGGCAAAGTATTTACCCGGCATTTCGGGTCGTGGGACAAATCCTTTTGCCGTCGCATCGCGTTGCACACCATCGACACCATTCATGAACGCGTCACGCACGTCTGAACCGACCTCGAAGGTGCCTCGCCCGATCGCCGGGCCGAGGTACGCGTGCAGCGCGCCCGTCCCCTCGCCTGCGAGATCCGCGACGCGCTGCGCCGTCTTCTCGACGATGCCCGCCGCGAGGCCGCGCCATCCCGCGTGCGCCGCACCGACTGCCCGCCCGTTCTCATCACAGAAGAGCACCGGCATGCAGTCGGCGATCATGACGACACAGACAACGCCCGGCTGATCGGTCACGCTGGCATCGGCGCGCACGGGGGCCGCGCCCTGCTGCGCGCCGGCGAGCACTTCGTCGGCACGAACCACTTCCGCACCGTGGACCTGTTCGAGCCAGGCCGCGGGTGCGCCCGTCAACGCAAGGAGCCGTGCGCGGTTGATCTCGACGGCTTGCGAGTCGTCCCCCGCGCGGCGGCCGAGGTTCAGGCCGCCCGGCAGATCGACACCGTCATGCCAGCGACCGAAGGGCGGCGCGCTCACGCCGCCGTTGCGCGTCGTGACGAGCGCGCGCACGCGCGGCGATACGCGCCATTCCGGTTGCAGCACGTCGGCAAGCGTCAGTTCCGGTGTGCTCATAGATTACGGTCCTCGCTATCGTCCTGTTCGTCAGGCAGATCGTCGTCGAAAGCGGTGTCGTAGTTTTCATCGCCGTCGTAATACGCTTCGTCGAAGGCACCTTCGTCGTCGCGCCCGAGGCCGAGCGCCGCCGATAGCGCCGCGAGATCGTCCGGCACGTCGGCGCGCCATTGCATCGTGCGGCCGGTGCGCGGATGGATCAGGCCAAGGCGCCACGCGTGCAACGCCTGGCGCGCGAAGCCGTCGGGCAGCGGCGTCACCGAGCGTTTGCCGCGCGCCCGTCCGTACACCGGATCGCCGAGCAGCGGATGACCGATGTGGGCGCAATGAACGCGAATCTGATGGGTTCGCCCGGTCTCCAGATCGCAGTGAATCGCCGACACCGGCTGGCGCTCCCAGATGGTCGAGTCGACCCGCCGGAAATGCGTGCGGGCGGGCTTGCCCGACGCACCGGTGACGACCGCCATCCGCGTGCGTTCGCGCGGATCGCGTCCGATCGGCGCGTCGATCGTGCCTTCATCGGGCATGTTGCCCCACACGAGCGCGAGATAGCGGCGCTTCACCGTGCGTGCCTGCAACTGGCGCACGAGATCTGTCTGCGCCTCGAGCGTGCGCGCGACGACCATCAGACCGGAGGTCTCCTTGTCGAGCCGGTGCACGATGCCCGCGCGCGGCAGACCGGCCGCCGCGGCGCCGTACCGGTGCAGCAGGCCGTTCAGCACGGTGCCGCTCCAGTTCCCAGCCGCGGGATGGACGACGAGACCGGCGGGTTTGTTGATCACGACAAGGGTTTCGTCTTCATAGACGATGTCGAGCGGCACCGGCTCCGGCGTGAATGCAAGCTGCTCCGGCAGCAGGTCGGGCACGAGTTCGATCGTGGCGCCGAGAGGCACCGGCTGACGGATCTTCGCCGGCGCGCCATCCACCTGTACGCGCCCCGCCTCGATCCAGCTCTGCAGACGGCTGCGCGAAAATTCCGGGAACACCTTCGCGAGCACCTTGTCGAGGCGATCGCCCGCGAGTTCGTCCGGCACCTGCACGATGCGCGGCGTTTCGTCGACGCCTTCGCGCCCGACCATGGGAGCGGGCTGCGGCACAAGCGCGTCGCTGCCGAGATCGTCATCGAGGGAATCGCCTGACAGCGCGTCGTCAGGGTCGGCGCTTAAGCTATAATCTTTGTTGCTGTTCCGCGTACCGGCAGCGGTACCCGGAGTATTTGAGCGGGTCATTGAGTCTGGGTCACCTGGACGTAAAGATAGACTGGAAAATGCGAGCCTTGAACACCATTACCAATATGGCCCGAACGACAGCGGCCCAAACGACAGCGGCCCGCAAGACGGCCGGCAAAATGACCGCAAGCGTGGCCCGATATTTTGCCTGCGCCGCCGCCCTGGCAATCGTGGCAGCCTGTCATGGCCTGCCCGAAAAGACCGATGAAACGGCCACGTGGGCGAACAACAAATTATATACGGAGGCGCAGGACGCCTTGTCCGGCGGCGACTGGGGTAAGTGCGCGAAATACTTCGAATCCCTCGAAGGGCGCGATCCGTTTGGCCACTTCGCCCAGCAGGCACAGATCAACGTTGCGTACTGCAACTGGAAAGATGGTGAAACCGACGCCGCCGACCAGGCCATCAGCCGCTTCATCCAGCTGCATCCGGATCACCCGGACATCGCTTATGCGTACTATCTGAAAGGCTTGATCCATTTCAACGACGACCTCGGTCTGTTTGGCCGCTTCTCGGGCCAGGACATGAGCGAGCGCGACCCGAAGTCGTTGCGCGAGTCGTATGACGCGTTCAAGGTCGTGGTCGACAAGTACCCCGACAGCAAGTATGCGCCGGACGCCGCGCAGCGTATGCGTTATATCGTCAATGCGCTGGCGTCGCACGAAGTGCACGCGGCGGACTATTACTATCGCCGTGGCGCGTACATCGCAGCAATCAACCGCGCGCAGGTCGCGATCAGGGAATACAAGAACGCGCCGGCCATTGAAGACGCGCTGCATATCATGCTGCTGTCCTATCAAAGGCTCAACCAGCCGCAACTGGCCGAAGATACGAGGCGCGTGCTGGCTGGCACCTTCCCGGACAGTCCGTACATCACCGGACGTTCACGGCCGGGTGCGCAAAAGTCCTGGTGGCAGTTTTAAGCCGTCCTTCGTTTCGCATCACGACCTGAGTTTCGACTCAGGTCAAACAAAAATGCCATGGATCACTCCATGGCATTTTTGTTTACGACGCCGGTTTTATTGCTGGCAGGGGCGGCGTGGCCAGCTGCCCCCCTCAGTCGCGCTCAACCCCATTCAGTCCCGCTCGAACAACGCAATCGACTCCACATGCGATGTGTGCGGAAACATGTTCACCACTCCCGCACCCTTCAACCGGTAGCCCGCTTCGTGCACCAGCAGGCCGGCGTCGCGCGCCAGCGTCGCCGGATTGCACGACACGTAGACCATACGCTTCGGCAACGGGCCGTCGCCGCTCTGCGCGATCTCCGCCAGCGCCTTGGCTACGGCCAGCGCGCCTTCGCGCGGCGGATCGATCAGGAACTTGTCGAAGTAGCCGAGCGCGCGCAAATCGTCTGCGGTGATCTCGAACAGGTTGCGGCACGCGAACGACGTATGGCCCGCGACACCATTCTCTTCAGCGTTCGCGAGTGCGCGCGTCGTCAGCACCTCGCTGCCTTCGATACCGACCACTTCCTTCGCGAGCCGCGCAAGTGGCAACGTGAAATTGCCAATTCCGCAGAACAGGTCGAGCACGCGATCCGTGCTCGACGGCGCCAACAGGCGCAGCGCGCGGCCCACCAGCACGCGGTTGATCTCGTGGTTGACCTGGGTGAAGTCGGTCGGCTTGAACGGCATCCGGATGTTGAATTCCGGCAACGTGTAGTCGAGCTGCGCGTCGAGCGGATAGAACGGCGTAACCGTGTCCGGCCCCTTCGGCTGGAGCCAGAACTGCACGTTGTGCGCATCGGCGAAATCGCGCAGCAGCTGTTCGTCGGCGGCATTGATCGGCTCCAGCACGCGCAGCACCAGGGCCGTCACCGACGCGCCCACCGCGAGCTCGATCTGCGGCATCCGGTCACGAATCGAGAGCCCTTCGACCAGCCGGCGCAGCGGCACCAGCATCGCCGACATATGCGGCGGCAGCACTTCGCAGCTCGTCATGTCGGCGACATAGCTGCTCTTCTTCTCGTGGAAGCCGACCAGCACGCCGCCCTTCTTCTCGACATGGCGCACCGTCAGCCGCGCGCGGTAGCGATATCCCCACGTCGGCCCGTGAATCGGCCGGAACACGGTTTCGGCGCGCAGCTTCGCCAGATGGGCGAGATTGTCTTCCAGCACGCGCTGCTTGACCGCGATCTGCGCCCGGATGTCGAGATGCTGCATCGAACAACCGCCGCAGGTGCCGAAAAACTGGCATTGCGGCTTCGTGCGGATCACACTCTCACGCAGAACTTCGACCACCTGCGCCTGCTCAAAACTCGGCTTCCTGCGGTAGCTCAAATAGCTGACGCGTTCGCCGGGCAGCGCACCTTCGACAAAAATGACCTTGCCTGGCTCGCCGTCCTCGTTGACCGTGCGGCCGACGCCGCGCGCTTCCATGTCGAGCGAGTCGATTTCCAGAATCGGGGCGGTAACGGGGACGGCACTCGCCCCCGCTTCGGCGGACGCTGACTTGTTTCTACGCGAGCGATGATGGGCAGTTCGAGACACCTGCGGCTTCCTGACGGACATGTGGGGAAAGGCGAGATTGTAGACGAACCGCGACTGGCGACGGAGATTTGACAATGAGACTGATCAGTTGGAATGTCCAGTGGGGACGCGACGCCGATGGCAACGTGAATCTCGCCCGCACGCTGGACGAGGCGCACCGCCTCGCCGATTTCGATGTGCTGTGCCTGCAGGAAATCACGCTCGGCTTCAGCGGGCTGCCGGGCCGTCCTGGCGACGACCAGGTTGCGGAACTCGCCTATCTGCTGCCAGGGTTTACCGTAGTGCATGCGATCGGCGCCGATCTGAAGCCGCTCGCGCCTGGCGCGCGCCGACGCCAGTTCGGCAATGCGCTGGTGACGCGCCTGCCGGTCGAGCGCGTGATTCGCCATTCGCTGCCGTGGCCGGCGGACCCGGCGGCCCCCTCAATGCAGCGGGTCGCGCTCGAAGCAGCGCTGGATGCGCCCGGCGGCCCGTTGCGGGTGCTCGTCACGCATCTTGAGTTCTATTCGCTGACGCAACGGCTTGCGCAGGTCGATGCGTTGCGGCGTGTGCAGCAGGAAGCGGCCGGACACGCAGCGCGTCCCGCCCGGGAGGAAAATGCGACCGGCCCGTTCGCCAGCAGCGCGCGACCTCTGAGCGCCATCGTCTGCGGCGATTTCAACAGCGCGTTCGGCAGCGAGGCGTACCAGCGGATGCTCGAGCCGCTTCCAGGCAGTCCTGCTTTCATCGACGCCTGGACCGAGCTGCATCCGGGCGCGACGCCGCCGCCGACCGCCGGCATCTACGACACCGTGCAATGGAAGAATGGGCCGCTCACGTGCGATTTCGTCTTCGCGACTGAGGATCTGCGTGGCCGCTTGCGGCGCTGCGAGATCGACGGCGCCACGCGCGCGTCGGATCATCAGCCGATCGTTCTGGAGCTGGATTGACAGGCAGTGCCGTCTGGGCGCTATAGAGGCGCCGGCAAAACGGCGTCAGGATGGCTAGCCTTCGAACGCGGCGAGGTATTCGGCCCAGTGCGCCGCGGGCTCCTGCGCGAGTGCGTTCTTGACGATATTGATTTCGTCGTCGTATTCGGCGGCAGAAAAGCCGCCGCGCATCAGCTGGAACCGGCAATACAACAGATACGTGTTGACGACGTCCGTTTCGCAGTAGTTGCGGATTTCTTCGATACGGCCCTGCTGGAAGGCGTGCCAGACCTGTCCGCCGTCCATCCCGAGCTTGCCGGGAAATCCGCACAGCTTCGCGAGCGCGTCGAGCGGCGCGTTGGCGCGCGCCTGGTACATCGCGAGCACGTCCATCAGGTCGGTGTGGCGTGCGTGGTAACGGCTGATGTAGTTATTCCACTTGAAATCGCGGTCGTCCTCGCCGAGATCCCAGAAGCGCGACGCCGGAATACCGTTCACCAGCGCCCGGTAGTTCAGCACGGGGAGATCGAACCCGCCGCCGTTCCAGGACACGAGTTGCGGTGTGTATTTTTCGATCACCCGGTAAAACGACTGGACAAGCGCCGCCTCGCCGTCGGCGGGGGTGCCGAGCGAGCGGACGCGAAAACCGGCGTTATCGCGAAACACGCACGAGATTGCCGCGATCCGCTGCAAATGGTGCGGCAGAAAATCGCTGCCGGTCTTTTCGCGGCGCGCGGCGAACGCGTGTTCGGCGACCTCTTCGTCGGTCAGTGTGTCCGGGAGCGCTTCGAGCCGGCGAATGCCGGCGACATCGGGAATCGTCTCGATGTCGAATACAAGAATCGGTGTCATCAGGTTATAAGACTGCGTCCTTGCGAACACCATTAGAGGCAAAGAAACGCTTCAGGCGCACGAGCGCTTCCTGCTGGATCTGACGCACGCGTTCACGGGTCAGGCCCATTTCATCGGCGAGTTCTTCCAGCGTGGCCGGCTCAATGTGGTTCAGGCCGAAACGGCGTTCGATTACATGGCGATGCTTGTCCGACAACCGCGCGAGCCACGCCCGAGTCAGTGTTTCCAGCTCGCGGTGCTGCACTTCGGCATCCGGCGACTGGCTCTGGTCATCCGACAACAGATCGAGCAGGCTGCTCGCGGGGTCGAGATCGAGCGGCGCGTCGAGCGACGCCGTGTGCTCGTTGAGCGCGAGGATGTCGGTGACTTCGTCGGTGGTCTTGCCGGTCAGGTAGGCGATGTCGTCAATGCTGGCGTCACGGCGGTCGGCCGCCGGGCCAGCATTCATTGAATTTTTCTCGAGATGGCGTTTTGCGCGCAGCACCTGATTCAGTTCGCGAATCACGTGCACCGGCAGACGCACCGTGCGCGCCTGATTCATGATCGCCCGCTCGATGCTCTGACGGATCCACCAGGTGGCATAGGTCGAAAACCGGAAGCCGCGCGTGGGATCGAATTTCTCGATCGCGTGCATCAGACCCAGGTTGCCTTCCTCGATCAGGTCGAGCAGCGGCACGCCGCGATTCAGATAGCCCTTGGCAATACTGACGACCAGCCGCAGATTGCGTTCGATCATCACCTGCCTGGCCTCAAACTCACCTGCTTTAGCGAGCCGCGAATAACGCTGCTCTTCCTCGACGGTCAGGAGCGGCTTGACGCTTATGCGATTCAGATAATGCTGGATGGTGTCGGCGGTGAGTTCCGCCTGCAGCAACGCGCGGAAGTCGTCTGCGTCAGGCGCGGAATCGTTTGCGCTGTCGCGCGCGTCAGCGACTTCATCGGCTGCGACTGCGCGCTCATCCAGGTCGGCCGGGCTGTCGACCTCGTCCATGCCGTCGTCTTCATTGACTGCGCCACCGTCCTCCACCGAAACATGCGTGGCACGGCTGATCGACTCAGTTCCGGCTTGCGGCAGGCGGCGCTTCGATTTCGGCATGGTCGTATCGCTTATTGCGGCGGCAAGTACTTCAGTGGGTCGACAGGTTTACCCTGCCGGCGAACTTCGAAATGCAACATCACACGGTCCGAATCGCTGTTGCCCATTTCGGCGATCTTCTGCCCCCTGGTCACCGCGTCTCCCTCTTTTACCATCAAAGCGCGGTTATGTGCATACGCCGTGAGATAAGTCGCGTCATGCTTGATGATAATGAGATTGCCGTATCCGCGCAGCCCATTTCCAGCATAAACCACACGACCATCCGCCGAAGCCTTGACCGGATCGCCGGCTGCCCCGCCGATATTCACACCTTTGTTCTTCGAATCGTCGAACGTATTGAGCAGCGGGCCGCGCACCGGCCATGCGAACGAGACATTGCCGTTGGCGCCCGCCGTCGTATCGCTCGCCGACGGCTGCGGCGCGAGCGCTGTTGCCGCTGGTGCGTTTGCACCCGAACTGTAGAGCGGCGGCGCGGGCATCACGCCGGCGGCAGCGCCCGTCGTAGCCGGCGCCTGAGCGCCGAGCGGCGCGCTCTGCACACCACCGCCGACGCCAACCGGCGAGGTGGCGACGCCAGGCGTCAGCGCAGCGACGTTCGCCCCTGGAGGCGCAACGCGCAGCAACTGGTCGACTTCGATCTGGTTGGGATTGGTGAGGTTGTTCCAGCTGGCGATGTCACGATAGTTCTGGCCGTTTTCGAGCGCAATCCGGTACAGCGTATCGCCCGGCTTCACACGGTAGTAACCCGGAGGAGGCGGCCCGAGCGGAACGGACGGCTGGGCCGCCTGCGTGCCGATCGCGCCCGAGCCGGAACGATCGACGACCGGCGCCTGATCGAACCGCGTCGCGCAGGCCGTCAACAGGGAGAGCGCGACCACGCATACGCTGCTTCGGGCCACTGTCAGTGCGGTCAGGTCGATATTCAGGCTGGTTCTTTGCATCGCGCGCAACATACTCATCGGTTTCAGATCACTCCGGATTTTAAGGGTACAAAGAAAACGCGATCAAGCCGCGATTCGCGCCACTGCGCCGGCCCGGTGCGCTCGACGAGCGTCAGCACCTGCGCCTGCCCGTCCTGCGATCCGACTGGCGCGACGAGCCGCGCGCCGATCGCGAGCTGTTCGAGCAGCGCCTGCGGCACATCGAGGCCAGCCGCGGCAATCACGATGGCGTCGAAAGGCGCAGCGGCCGGCAATCCGATTCGCCCGTCGCCGTAATGCAGACGGATGTTCGGAATGCGCAGCGGACGCAAGTTGGTCTTGGCGCGCTCGTACAACGGCTTGATACGTTCAATCGAATACACGTCGCGCGCGACCTGGCTCAGCACGGCGGCCTGATAGCCGCAGCCGGTGCCAATCTCGAGCACGCTTGTGAGTGGACGGCCTGCCGCTGCAAGTTCGATCATGCGCGCGACCACCGACGGCTTCGAGATCGTCTGGTGATGACCGATCGGCAGCGCCGCATCTTCGTAAGCCTGGGCCGCGAGACCGGGGTCGACGAACATGTGGCGCGGCACAACTGACATCGCGTTCAGCACGCGCTGATCCGTCACGCCGTTCGCCCGCAGCCGTTCGACCATCCGCTCGCGCACCCGTTCCGAGGTCAGCGCCATCGCGCTGTTCAACGCGACGTTCGGTGCTGCGCTGCGTTCGGCCTTCGCGCTCACCGGCTTGCCGTTCGCTGAATGACGCGAGCCCGGCGCGCGGTGGCCCGGCTGTTCGCGCGCGGTAAGCGGCGCGCGTGCGGTTCCGGGCCGCGCATCGCTGCCTGCAACGCCGCTCGTGCGAGTCTCGCCAGTCCGGCCTTCGGGCCGGCGCGGCTCGCGCACCAGATCGGCGAGGCCGAGCGGAAAGCGCTTCGCGCGCTCGCTGGTCATGAAGCGCTGCTCCCGGCGCGCACCCATTCGCGCGCCGCGGGCAGCATCTGCGTGTGGGTCAGGTCGAGTTGCAGCGGGGTGATCGAGACGTGGCCGTGCGCGACGGCGTGAAAGTCGGTGCCTTCACTTGCATCGCGGGCGCTGCCCGACGGGCCGATCCAGTAGATCGGCTCGCCGCGCGGGTTGGTCTGGCGGATGACCGGCTGCGACGGATGGCGTTTGCCAAGACGCGTGATCTGCCAGTCGCGCAACTGGTCGTAAGGCAGGTTGGGAATGTTTACGTTCAGCAACGGATGGCCCGACAGCGGATGAGCGAGATAGTGCGCGACGATCTCCGTGGCGACGCGAACCGCATCGCCGAGATGCGCCCAGTCTTTGTCGACGAGCGAAAATGCGATCGCCGGCACGCCGAACATGATGCCTTCGGTGGCAGCGGCAACGGTGCCCGAGTAGAGCGTGTCTTCGCCCATGTTCTGGCCGTTGTTGATACCCGACACGACGAGATCCGGAGTGTGGTCCAGCATGCCCGTCAGCGCGATGTGCACGGAGTCGGTCGGCGTGCCGTTCACATAATAGAAACCGTTTGACGAGCGCAGTACCGAGAGCGGCCGCGACAGCGTCAGGGAGTTCGAGGCACCGCTGCAGTTCTGCTCGGGAGCCATCACGGTGACATCGGCGAGCGGCTTCAACGCGTCGTGGAGCGCGGCGAGGCCAGGCGCCAGATAACCGTCATCATTGCTGAGTAGGATTCGCATGCGGCGATTGTAACCGAGGAAAGATGGCACGCGAACGACGCACCAGACGATGCGTGGCGTCGGTACGAGACATGCCATAAACGCACGTTCGTTCGGACCGGCTTTGACTTTGACTTACACTTTGTCTTTGCCCTGCAACGACCAGGAGACACGATGCGCGCAATCCGCTGCAACCGGTATGGGCCGCCAGAGAGCCTGACCATCGAAGACATTCCCGATCTCGTGCCTGCGCCCGGCGAGGTCGTGATCGACGTGAAGGCGGCGAGCGTCAACTTCCCTGATGTGCTGATCATCGAGAACAGGTATCAGGTCAAGCCGCCTCTGCCCTTCACCCCCGGCTCGGAAGTCGCGGGTCTGGTGCGCGCGGTCGGCGATGGCGTCACCCAGTTTCGGCCAGAACAACGCGTGGTCGCATTCATGGGATCGGGCGCTTTCGCCGAACAGGCCGTCGCGCCGGCCACAGCCTGCATCGCGCTTCCCGACGACGCCGATTTTGCGGTGGCAGCCGCATTCACGCTGGTGTACGGGACGTCGCATCACGCCGTCGTCGACCGCGCCGCGTTGCAGGCCGGCGAAACGATGCTCGTGCTCGGCGCGGCAGGCGGCGTCGGCCTTGCTGCGGTGGAGATCGGCAAGGCGCTCGGCGCTCGGGTGATCGCCGCGGCGTCAACGGACGAGAAGATTGCCGCCTGCGTCGAGCACGGTGCGGATGCGACGATCAACTACAGCCGCGACGACCTGCGCGAGCAGATCAAGGCACTCACCGACGGCCGGGGCCCCGACGTGATCTACGACCCGGTCGGCGGCATCTATACGGAACCGGCGTTTCGCAGCATTGGCTGGCGCGGGCGATATCTGGTCGTCGGGTTCGCGAACGGCGAAATTCCGAAACTGCCGCTCAACCTGACGCTGCTAAAAGGCGCGAGCGTAGTCGGCGTATTCTGGGGCGATTACGCGCGACGTGAACCCGAGCGCAATACCGCGGGCTTCATGCAGATGCTCGGCTGGATGAAAGAAGGCAAGCTGCGGCCGTACATCTCCACCCGTTACGCGCTGGAAGACACCGGACGCGCGTTGCGCGATATGGCGGAACGGCGCGTCGTCGGCAAGATCGTGATTACGCCCTGACCTTCTTCCGATACGACCGGCGGTGCTCGCGTGTCGCTGGTATGACGCCTGTACCAGCCAGAACGAATGCGGCGCGCGATCAATCGCGCGCTGCCTGTCTTTCCACCTGTCCTTCCTTGCCGCTGCCTCAGGTCTTCACAGCTTTTCGGTTTCGCCGCTTTTCGGCTGCCACTTCATCAGACGCCGTTCCATCACACCGACCACGCCGTCGAGCACCAGCGCAAAGGCTGTCAGCACCAGAATCCCGGCGAACACGGTGTTGATGTCGAAAGTGCCTTCGGCCTGCAGGATCAGATAGCCAATACCGCGCGCCGAGCCCAGATATTCGCCGACCACCGCGCCGACAAACGCCAGCCCGACCGACGTGTGCAGACTGGAAAACACCCAGCTCATCGCGCTCGGCAGATAGACGTTGCGCAGCAGCTGCTTGCGGTTGGCGCCGAGCATTCGCGCATTCGCCAGCACGACGGGGCTCACCTCCTTCACGCCCTGATAGACGTTGAAGAAGACGATGAAGAACACCAGCGTCACGCCGAGCGCGACCTTCGACCAGATCCCGAGCCCGAACCACACGCCGAAGATCGGCGCGAGGATCACGCGCGGCATCGAATTGGCGGCCTTGATGTACGGATCGAAAAGCCCGCTCGCGAGCGGCGAAAGCGCAAGCCACAGACCGATTGCAAGACCGAAGATCGTGCCAAACGCGAACGCGAGCACGGTCTCGATCAGTGTGACCCACAGGTGAAGATAGATTTCACCAGTCGCGAACCAGTCCCAGATCCGCATCAGCACTTTCTGCGGCTCGCCGAAGAAGAACGCCGCCTTGTTCGGATCGTCGAAATAGAACGGCGGCAACAGCGTCGGGCTCGTCAACGCGTACCAGAGCAGAAAGCTCAACACCAGCAGCAGCCACTGCCAGATCGCGAGGTTGGCGCGATTGGGGCGCACACGCTTCCACATGTCTGTCCTTACTGTTTCGATGGATGGCCGGCCGGCTGCAGCGGGACGGCCGTTAGTTGCTGCTGATAGCCCTTCAGCACTTCATCGCGCAGCACGCTCCAGATCTGTGCGTGAAGTTCGACGAAGCGTGGATGCGCGCGAATCTCGGCAACATCGCGCGGACGCGGCAGATCGATCGTGAATTCGCCGATCGGCCGCGTGCCCGGTCCCGCCGACAGCACGACGACGCGATCGGACATGGCGATCGCCTCGTCGAGATCGTGCGTGATGAAGAGCACCGCCTTGCGCTTCGCGGCCCACAGGTCGAGCAGTTCGTTTTCCATCAGCTGGCGCGTCTGGATGTCGAGCGCCGAGAACGGCTCGTCCATCAGAACGATGTCCGGGTCGAGAATGAGCGTCTGCGCCATCGCGACGCGCTTGCGCATGCCGCCCGACAACTGATGCGGATAGCGGTCGCCAAAGCCGCCGAGACCCACGCGCTTCAGCCACTCATCCGCCTTCGCGCGCGCTTCATGTCGCGGCACATCGCGGAAGGACAGGCCTGCCATCACGTTGTCGATGGCGGAGCGCCACGGCATCAGCGCATCGGCCTGAAACATATAGCCGGCGCGGCGGTTGATGCCTGTGAGCGGTTCGCCGAACACGCTGACCGTGCCCGATGACGGTTCGAGCAATCCCGCGCCGATGTTGAGCAACGTCGACTTGCCGCAGCCCGTCGGCCCGACGACCGACACGAATTCGCCCGGAGCAATGCGCAGCGTCGTGTCCCTGACTGCCGTGTAACGCTGCGAGCGGTCGTCACGCGACGCAAACGTGCAGGTGATGTTTTCGAGCGCCAATGCGGCAACGGTCATCGTTCGACTCGCTTCTTCTGTTTCTGATGCAGTGAGAATCGTGCGGCGGCGGGCAGGCTTTGAACTGCACCGCCGTTGCGGCCGTGACTTACGCCTTGACGGTGGCGAGCGCCTTCTTCACGAAGTCGTTGGTCCAGGTCTTCGACAGGTCGATCGACGCACCCTTCACCGTTTCGTCGAACGTCTGCAGCGTACGCAGCGACGTCGCCGGACCATCGGCCGGCATCATGCCGTCCGGCGACATCGCTTCCTTCACGTGCGCCCACGCGTCGAGATAGAGCGCGCGGTCGCCGAGCAGGTACGATTCCGGCACCGTGTTGATGAGCTCGCTGCCGGTCGCCGTCTGCAGCCACTTGAGCGCGCGCACCATCGCGTTGGTCAGCGCCTGCGTGGTGTTTGGATTCTTCGTGATGAAGCTCTGCGACGCGTACAGGCAACCGGCTGGCATGTTGCCGCCGAACACCGTGCGCGTATCGGCGAGCGTGCGCGTGTCGGACACGATGCGGATCTCGCCCGCGCGCTCCAGCTTCGTCATGACCGGGTCGAGATTGGCAAGCGCGTCGATCTGTCCTGACTGCATCGCCGAAATGGCGCCCGCACCAGCGCCCACGCCGATGAACGCGACGTCTTTCGCCGTCAGGCCGGCTTTTGCCAGCACGAAGCTCGCCATGATCGAAGTCGATGAACCCGGAGCGGTAACGCCGATCTTCCTGCCCTTCAGGTCGGTAACCGATCTGAAATTCGGCATCGTCTTCTTCGAGACGGCGAGCACGATCTGCGGCGCACGTCCCTGCAGAACGAATTCGCGGAACATCTGGTTTTTGGCCTGCAACAGCAAGGTGTGCTCGAACGCACCTGAGACCACGTCCGCGCTGCCGCCGACGGCCGCCTTCAGCGCCTGCGAGCCGCCCGCGAAGTCGGAGATCTCGACTTCCAGGCCTTCGTCCCTGAAGTAATTGCGCCGCTCCGCGATGCTGAGCGGGAGGTAATAGAACAGGTTCTTTCCACCGACCGCGATCGCGACTTTCTGCGTTTCGGGTTTGCCCTGAGCGAAGGCGAGCGGCGTACCGGCCAATGCCGCGCCAGCGAGCGCGGCTGAGCCGGTGAGGAACGTTCTGCGTTGCATCTTCGATGTCTCCGTTTTTAGTTGTCTTTGCTTTCACCCGGTCGTGTGCCGGATTTTGCGGATGGTCCTTGATCCGCGCTTGCCGTGTACGGCTGTGATCTGTCGAGCGGCCAGGGTTTCAGCGAACATCAGGCCGCCGCGCACGCTGTTCAGACGATCTGCCCGGCATGCAGGCGCGCGATGTGGTCTGCATCATAACCTAGCGAATGAAGGACTTCATCGGTATGTTCACCCAGTTCCGGTCCCAGCCAGCGCGTTTCGCCGGGCGTCTCCGACAGCTTCGGCGTCACGGCGGGCAGCGTGATGTCGACGCCGTCCTGCCATTTGAAGCGCTGGATCATCTGCCGTGCGAGAAACTGCGGATCGGTGAACATGTCGGCGACACTAAAGATGCGTCCGACCGGCACGTCGGCGGCGTTCAGCACGGCGAGCGCCTCGTCGATCGTGCGCGTGGCGAGCCAGGCGGCGATTGCGCCGTCGATCTCCTGCGTGCGCGGCACGCGGCCATCGTTGTGCGCGAGATCAGGATCGTTGGCGAGGTCCGCGCGGTCGATGGCAAGCATCAACCGCTTGAAGATCGGATCGCTGTTGCCCCCAATCACGATGCTGCCGTCGCGACACGGGTAGGTATTCGATGGCACGATCCCCGGCAGCGAAGCGCCGGTGCGCTCGCGAACCATCCCGTACACGCCGTATTCGGGCACCACGCTTTCCATCATGTTGAAGACGGCTTCGTACAGGGCGACGTCGACGACCTGCCCTTTGCCGCCATTCACCTGCCTGTGGTGCAACGCCATCAGCGAGCCGATCACGCCGTGCAGCGCCGCGATGGAATCGCCGATCGAAATGCCGATGCGCGGCGGCGGCAGATCCGGATAGCCCGTGATATGGCGCAGGCCGCCCATCGATTCGGCAATCGCACCGAACCCCGGACGATCGCGATACGGTCCGGTCTGGCCATAGCCCGACAGCCGCACCATCACGAGACCTGGATTTTCAGCGGACAGCACGTCATAGCCGAGACCGAGTTTCTCGAGTAGGCCTGGACGGAAATTCTCGACGACGATATCTGCTTCCCTGGCAAGACGCCGGACGATCTCCTTGCCCTCTTCGGCTTTCAGGTTGATCGTCACCGACTTCTTGTTGCGCGCCTGCACCGCCCACCACAGAGACGTGCCACCTACTTCCGGGTAGAGCTTGCGCCACTTGCGCAGCGGATCGCCGCCCTTCGGGTCTTCGATCTTGATGACCTCCGCGCCGAACTCACCGAGAAAACGCGCCGCGAACGGACCCGCGATCAGCGTGCCGAGTTCGAGCACCTTGACGCCCGCAAGCGGGCCAGACTGGCCAGTGGTTGCGCTCATGTGTCTCCTTCGTGTCTTTTTTGCCTGGTCTTCTCTGGTACCGGATGCGCCTGCAGTGCGCCCAACACACGCCCAGCGCGTGCCGGCTGCTGCGCTATAGCGAACGCCTGTCGAGCATCGCGCGGGCGATCGTGCCGGCGTCGACGTATTCGAGTTCGCCGCCAACCGGGACACCGCGCGCAAGCCGCGTCACGGCAAGACCGCGCGCCTTGAGTGTCTGCCCGAGATAATGGGCGGTGGCTTCGCCTTCATTCGTGAAGTTGGTCGCGAGCACGACTTCCCTGACGACGCCATCCGATGCGCGCTTCACCAGCCTGTCGAAATGAATCTCCTTCGGCCCGATGCCGTCGAGCGGACTCAGACGGCCCATCAGCACGAAGTACAGGCCACGATAGGTCATGGTCTGCTCGAGCATGATCTGATCGGCGGGTGTTTCGACGACACATAGCAAGGTCGGATCACGTTCCTCGTCGAGGCAGACTTCGCAGACCTGCGCCTCGGTGAACGTGTTGCACTTCTCGCAATGTTGCAGGTTTTCGGTGGCAAACAGCAGCGAGCGGCCGAGACGTTCGGCGCCGTCGCGGTCGTGCTGCATCAGGTGGTACGCCATGCGTTGCGCGGACTTGGGCCCGACTCCGGGCAGTGCGCGCAGCGCGTCGACGAGCGCCGACAGGGCGGAAGGTTGTTTCATGCGAAATCGGCGTCGTCGAAAAAGGTGAAACGGATGTCCGCCCGCTCAGAACGGGAGCTTGAAGCCCGGCGGCAGCGGCAGTCCCGAAGTCATGCCGCCCATCTTTTCCTGCGCGGTCGCTTCGGCCTTGCGCACGGCGTCGTTGAACGCGGCGGCGACGAGGTCTTCCAGCATGTCCTTGTCGTCGGCGAGCAGGCTCGGGTCGATCGAGACGCGGCGCACGTCGTTCTTGCACGTCATCGTCACTTTGACGAGGCCCGCGCCCGACTGCCCCTCGACCTCAATCTGAGCGAGTTGCTCCTGCATCTTCTTCATGTTTTCCTGCATCTGCTGAGCCTGCTTCATCAGCCCGGCGAGTTGACCTTTCATCATGGCGTGCTCCTTCTTGATCGTGTGAAATTCAGGGATATGGCGGTATTACGCGCCTCAAGTCCGTTGGGTTTGGCTGGCGTTCACGCCCGGTCAGTGAGCAGCGGCCGCGCCGCCTGCTGCACCCTGGCCGCCTTCCGGTGCGATCGGCCTGATCGAATCGGGAACGATGCTCGCACCGAAGTCGCGGATCAGCGACTGTACGAACGGATCCTGACGGATTTCCCGTTCGGCGTCCTGCTGGCGCTGCGCACGGGCGATGGCATCGAGCGCGGCGGCGGTGCGGCGCGCGCGGCCGACTTCGACCTGGACGTCGACGGGTTGACCGAGCCGTTCGGCCAGCGCCGTTTTCAGTTTGGCAACCTGGGCGGGATCCGCGTATTGCGGAACCGGCACATTCAGCCGGAGCGTGCCCCCATCGAGCGATATCAGTTCGCTGTTGAACGCCAGCTGGTATGAGATGCCCTTCAGCGCCAGGCCGACCGCGAGTGCGGGCCAGTCGCCGTCGAAACCGATTGCATCGAGCGGAATTGCCGGCGGCAAAGGCGTCGTGTCGACTACCGGCACCGGAGTGGGAGCAGCGGGCGTCAGGCGGACATCGTCGGGACCGCTGTCGAAGACCGGCACGTAGCCGTCGTCGAGGGGGCCGAAGTACGCATCGTCCGCTGACGCGGGCATGTAGTCGTCCAGGGGAATGTCTTCCCACGGCGGCACGGATGAAGCGCCCTGTGCCGCGTTGGGTGCGCTTTTACGCTGCGGCCGGGCCGGCGCGGATGCTGCGCCTTGCCTGTCAAGAGGTGCGCCCGGGACATTCACGCGCGGCGCGGCGGGCTTCGGCGCTGGCGCTGACGGGGCTGCCGGCGCCGCGCGACCGCGGTCAGAGGACACTTTCAGGCCCGCGCTGCGCAGCACGTCAAGCGCGGCACTCGCTCCGCCTGCCCGACGGGGCGCGGCGTCGGCGCCTGCGGGAGGCGGCGTTTGTCGTGCGGCAACGCTTGAGTCTTCCTGTGCCGCTGGCGCAACTGCCGGGGTCGAGGCAGAGGCTCCATTTGCCGCGCGTGCAAACGACGGAACCGGACGGCTATCGTCCCGCGCGGCAGGCGGCGTTGCATCTTCCTGAGCTGGCCGCCCGGGTGAGGAGGCTGCCGCATCGACGCCTTGTGCCGTCTCTGCTGCGTTGGCTTCAGCTGCTGGCGCGCCACCAGGGGCAGTACCCGCCCCGGCGGGAGCCTTGCTCCCCGAAATGTCGGTTTGCGTGTCACCTTCGACGATGGTCGCGGTCGAAGCGTCGGACGCTGCGGCGCCAGCACCCACTACTCTTGACCCGGCCTCCCCGTGCTCAGTGGCGTGCGGCACAGGTGAGGCGGAAGTCGTTTGCGCCGATGAAGTCTGAGTCGCGTTACCCGTCTGGGTCGTCACAGCCAGGCGCGCTGGCTCGGCCGCACGCGCTGGCGCAGCCGCCGTAGCCACAGGCTCGGCCGCCGCGCCCTGCCGGGCGGCAACCGTCGGGACCGCGGTGCGTGTGCCCTCGGCACTACCGGCTGTTCCAGATCGCGCCGCCGGCACTGCCCCGCCTCCGCCGCCACCGTTCGGCGCCGGCTCGAAAGCCAGCATCCGCAGAAGCGTCATCGTAAAGCCGGCGTATTCATCCGGTGCGAGGCCAAGTTCACTCCGGCCTATCGTTGCGATCTGATAGAACAGCTGAACCTGCTCGGGACTCAGCATGTCGGCGAAGCGTCGCAGGTCGGCCGCTTCCGGCCACTCCTCCAGCACCGACGACGGTGCGAACTGCGCCCAGCCAACGCGATGCAGCAGGCTCGCCAGATCCTGAAGCGCAGTCGGGAACGACAGGCTGCGCAACGCCATCTCGTCGGCAACAGCCAGCACGCCCGCACCGTCGCCCGCCGCCAGCGCGTCGAGCAGGCGGATCAGGTAGCTCTGGTCGAGCGCCCCGAGCATGCCGCGCACGGCTTCCTCAGTCACCTGATTGGCCGAATAGGCGATCGCCTGATCGGTCAGCGAGAGCGCGTCGCGCATCGAGCCGTCGGCCGAACGCGCGAGGAGGCGCAGCGCCTGAGCCTCGAAGGGAATCTTCTCTTCGCCGAGAATTCGCTCGAGATGCGACACGATGTGTCCTGCCGGCATCTGCTTCAGGTTGAACTGCAGGCAGCGCGACAGCACGGTGACGGGAATTTTCTGCGGGTCGGTCGTGGCGAGGATGAACTTGACGTGCGCCGGCGGTTCCTCCAGCGTCTTCAACATGGCGTTGAACGCGTGGTTCGTCAGCATGTGCACTTCGTCGATCATATAGACCTTGAAGCGCGCATCGACGGGCGCGTACACCGCGCGCTCCAGCAGCGCGGCCATTTCGTCGACGCCACGGTTGCTCGCCGCGTCCATTTCGACGTAGTCGACAAAGCGTCCCTCGTCGATCTCCCGACACGCACGGCAGACGCCGCATGGGGTCGCGGTCACGCCGGTTTCGCAATTCAGTGCCTTGGCGAAGATGCGCGAGAGCGTCGTCTTGCCGACGCCGCGGGTTCCGGTAAACAGATAGGCGTGATGCAGACGCCCGCCGTCGAGCGCGTGCGTGAGCGCGCGCACCACGTGCTCCTGTCCGACGAGCGACGCGAAATCCTTCGGCCGCCACTTGCGTGCGAGAACTTGATAGGTCATCCGGAAATTGTATCAGCAACAATGGAGCGCAAAGACGAATCGACCGGACGCCGCAAGGCCTCGTCGCTTCATTGAATTTCGCTAATGAAGCGATAGCGCAAACAGGAGGAACTTACACTGAACGACCGGGAAACCGCGAGGAGGAATCGGGGGAATCGGGGAAAAAGCTCGAAGGACTATTGCGGAAGAGCAACGGAAACGGAACGGCAGAAAGAGGAAGGTGACGAGCCCGACCCTCGGCACTGGTGGAAAACGGCTGTGGCTGCTTCGTTCCCGACCTGACCAGGTTGACCATCCCTCCATGCGAGGAGGCCCGTCACGAAGCATTCTATCACCGTGAGGCTGCCAATGCGACTGTTAATGGCGACGAAGACGGTCAAAGTCCATGCCTGACTCGTGTATCCACGGCGGTATTCACGGCGCACTCACATCCGGAGGCACTTGTGTTTGGCGCCGCGACCACCAGATAGATCCCGAAGCATCGCGTCGGTAACACGTGGCCCTACTGCCGGCATGACTACTATCACCACGGGCAACGCATAGCGATTTAGGCTAAACTGGCGTACGAATCACCCGCAATGCCACGGCACGCGGCGCACCCAGCAGCATGTAGATGGGTGACCGAACCGGGCAGATTATGCGGCGAGGCGAACGGAAGTTTTTTCAGTTCTGGTGTATCGTGGCGAGCAACCAAGGCGGGCCTCGAACCGAAAGAGGTATTCATACAATGAGCGAACAAATCAAGCACATCAGCGACGCATCGTTCGAACAGGATGTCGTGAAATCCGACAAACCCGTCCTGCTCGATTTCTGGGCTGAATGGTGCGGTCCCTGCAAAATGATTGCGCCGATCCTCGATGAAGTCGCGAAGGATTACGGCGACCGTCTGCAAATCGCCAAGATCAATGTCGACGAGCATCAGTCGACACCGGTCAAGTTCGGCGTGCGCGGCATCCCCACACTGATCCTCTTCAAGAATGGCGCGGTCGCCGCGCAGAAGGTCGGCGCACTGTCGAAGTCGCAACTCACCGCGTTCCTCGACGGCAATCTCTAAGCTGATCGCATGACGCGCGCAAAGCGCGTCTGCCCGGTGCGTGTTGTCAGTCGACAACATGCACGACAAGATCAGGCATTTCCGCTGCACTGGCGGGAATCGGCATGTGCTATGCTAGAATCCACAAAACGTCGAAAAGACGTGTAAGTCCTTGAGCGGTCCCGCTCACTCTCCTCCCAGATTTCATTTCGTCGCACCTTCTCCTCCCCGGCGGGTTCTCCGTATGCATTTATCCGAGCTTAAGACTCTGCACGTGTCCGAATTGATCGAGATGGCCAATGGCCTCGAGATCGAAAGTGCCAATCGCCTGCGCAAGCAGGAGTTAATGTTCGCCATTCTTAAAAAGCGCGCCAAGACGGGCGAAACGATCTTCGGTGACGGCACGCTCGAAGTGCTTCCGGACGGTTTCGGCTTCCTGCGTTCGCCGGAAACGTCGTACCTCGCGAGCACGGATGACATCTACATCAGCCCGTCGCAGATCCGCCGCTTCAACCTGCATACCGGCGACACGATCGAAGGTGAAGTCCGCACGCCGAAGGACGGCGAGCGCTATTTCGCGCTGGTCAAGGTCGACAAGGTCAATGGGCAGCCGCCAGAAGCCTCGAAGCACAAGATCATGTTCGAGAACCTCACGCCGCTGCACCCGAACAAGGTGTTGCTGCTTGAGCGTGAGATGCGCGGTGAAGAAAACGTCACGGGCCGCATCATCGACATGATCGCGCCGATCGGCAAGGGCCAGCGCGGCCTGCTGGTCGCCTCGCCGAAGTCCGGCAAGACGGTCATGCTGCAGCACATCGCGCACGCCATCAAACAGAACCATCCGGATGTCGTGCTGTTCGTGCTGCTGATCGACGAACGCCCGGAAGAAGTGACTGAAATGCAGCGTTCGGTGGCGGGCGAAGTGATTGCCTCGACTTTCGATGAACCGGCTGCGCGTCACGTGCAGGTTGCCGAAATGGTGATCGAGAAGGCCAAGCGCCTCGTCGAAATGAAGAACGACGTCGTGATTCTGCTCGACTCGATCACGCGTCTCGCGCGGGCCTACAACACGGTTGTGCCGGCATCGGGCAAGGTGCTGACAGGCGGTGTCGACGCGAACGCGCTGCAACGTCCGAAGCGCTTCTTCGGCGCGGCACGGAACATCGAGGAAGGCGGTTCGCTGACCATCATCGGCACGGCGCTGATCGAAACCGGCAGCCGCATGGACGACGTGATCTATGAAGAATTCAAGGGCACCGGCAACATGGAAGTGCACCTGGAACGACGCCTCGCTGAAAAGCGCGTCTATCCGTCGATCAATCTGAACAAGTCCGGCACGCGTCGCGAAGAACTGCTGATCAAGCCGGAGATCCTGCAAAAGATCTGGGTGCTGCGCAAGTTCATCCACGACATGGACGAAGTCGAAGCGATGGAATTCCTGCTCGACAAGATCCGCCAGACGAAGAGCAACTCCGAGTTCTTCGACATGATGCGTCGCGGCGGCTAAGAGACTCTGCACCCTCGACTCACCGGCAGGCTGCACAAAAACCGTCCGCTTTTGCGGACGGTTTTTTTTCGCTTGTACCGTCTGCACAGGCAAACCTGTACGTAAACGTTCACGTTGAACTATAATGCGCGCAGCCCGTCACGGATTTGCGACTGCCATGTCCAGCGAATCACCCACCCTCCTCACCGTCAGCGAGGCAGCGGAACGTCTGCACGTCACGCCACGCACGCTGAAGTATTACGAAGAACGGGGCCTCGTCACACCGAGCCGCAGTGAAGGCCGATATCGGCTGTACGACGAAAACGACCTCGACCGATTCTCGCGAATCCTGCGCCTGCGTTCGCTCGGATTCTCGCTGCACGGCATCACCGAGATGCTGAAGCGTCCGTTGGAACCGGTCGAAGGTGGACGCAACCGCTTCTCAATGGAATCGCTGCAGGAAATCCGCGACGCGCTGGCGCAGCAGGTCGACGCGCTGAACGCTCGTATCGACGGCGTGCGGCGCGAACTGAAAGAAGCGCAGACGCTGAAGGCCGAACTCAGCGACGACCTCGACTATGTGCAACGGCGGCTCGCTGGCGAGAACGCCGACGCGCTGCTCGCGCAGCGGCGCGACGCCCAGTCGAAGAAAAAGCCTTCGGGACGCCGCTCACCTGCCAGCGGCAAAAATGGTGGGCCGGCATGAACACTGCGCCGTCCCGCGTGCCGCGATTCAGCGCCACCAGGCTGCGCGGTGATTCTTTCCCGTGGGTGCTTGCGCTCGTCACCGGACTCGATTATTTCGAGAACGCGGTCTTCTCGTTCTTCGCAAGCTATATCGCGGGCGGCGTCAACGCATCGCCGGACGAACTCGTGTGGTCTTCAAGCGCGTATGCGGTGGCCGCCGTGCTCGGCATCCTGCAGCAACAGTGGTGGGTCGAGCGCTTTGGCTACCGGCGCTACGTCGCGGGCTGCATGCTGCTCTATTCCGCCGGCGCAGTCGCGGCCGCGCTGTGCGATACATCGTTCGAACTGCCGTTCGCGCGCGGCTTTCAGGGCTACTTCATCGGCCCGATGATGGGTACGTGCCGCATCCTGATCCAGACCAGTTTCGCGCCGCAACAGCGTGCCGGCGCCATCCGCGCGTTCCTCATCCTGATCGTGGCGAGTAGCGCGCTGGCGCCGCTCGTCGGTGGCCAGCTGGTGGCGCATTTCACCTGGCGCGCGCTGTTCGCCTGCACCGCCCCGGCAGGGGTGATCTTCGCCGGTCTCGCGTTGTTCGCACTGCCGGATTCGGGCGACGTGCTGCCCGAAGAACGTGGCGCATTGCATTTCTGGCCCTACATGATCTTCGCCTTCGCACAGGGTGCGCTGCAGATCGTGATGCAGCAGGTGCGTTTCCAGCTGCTCAGCGCGTCGCCCGGCCTCATCATGCTCGCGGTCGCGGGCATCGCCGCACTTGCCTGGTTTGCGTACCAGCAGTGGCAGCATCCGTCGCCGCTTGTCCGTCTCCATGCGCTGCGCGAGAAGACTTTCCAGGTCGGCCTCGTGCTGTATATGTTCTACTACTACGAGTCGACGGGTTTCAGCTATCTCGTCTCGCGCCTTCTCGAACAGGGGCTCGGCTACCCGGTGGAAAACGCCGGGCGGCTCGTCGGCATTACGTCGCTGATCTCGTCCTGCGCCCTCTTCGTTTATCTGCGTTACGCGAAGCTGTTGCCACGCAAAAAATGGATCATCGTGCCGGGCTTCGCGATAGCCGCGTTCGCCGCGGCCTGGATGACACGCATGTCGCCAGGCGTGGATCAGCGCGCGTTGATCGGCCCGCTCCTGCTGCGGGGACTGCTGCTGCTCTTCATCGTGCTGCCGGTCGCCAATCTGACGTTTAAAATCTTCGCTATCGAGGAGTTTACGCACGGCTACCGGCTGAAGAACATCGTCCGGCAAGTGACGATCTCGTTCGCGACTGCATCTGTCATCATTGTCGAGCAGCATCGGCAAGCGTTGCATCAGACCCGGCTCGCCGAATACGTGAATCCGTACAATCCGGTTTTTCAGAGCACGATCGCAACGCTGGCGAACGGCTTTGCCGCCGCCGGCCACTCGATGAGCGAAGCGCACGCGCTTGCCGTCGTTCAGGTGAGCCGGATGGTCGCGCAGCAGGCGAGCTTCCTGGCGTCGCCGGACGGGTTCTATTTTCTGATCGGCGTCGCCGTGTGCGGCGGAATCTTCGCAGCGTGGCAAAAACAGATCGACTGACCGATGCTATCAAAACTGACACACTGGCTCGATGCCCGCCGCCGCGATCGCGCGTTGCGCAGTCACGCGATCCCGGACGCGCTGTGGCAGTCCACGCTGGACGGCCTGCCGTTTCTCGCTTACCTCGACGCAGGCAACCTCGCCCGGCTGCGCGAACTCGCCAGCCTCTTTATTGCGCAAAAGGAGTTTTCGACTGCACACGATCTCGAGTTGACCGACGCCATGACGGTCAGCATTGCCGTGCAGGCGTGCCTGCCAGTGCTTAACCTGGGGCTCGATCTGTACAAGGGTTGGGTCGGCGTGATCGTGTATCCGGGCGAATTCGTGATCCGCAAGACAGTCGAGGATGAGGACGGCGTCGTTCACGAGATCGAGCAGGACGCGAGCGGCGAAGCGTGGGAAGGCGGCCCGGTCGTGCTGTCGTGGGAAGACGCCCAGATCACAGACGGCACGGAAGCGTACAACGTCGTGATCCACGAGTTCGCGCACAAGATCGACATGTTGACGGGCGAAGCAGACGGCCATCCGCCGCTCTTTCGTCGCCTGCACGCCCCGCTCGACGCGCCAGCCTGGGCCGCCGTGTTCGACCACGCGTACGACCACTTCTGCGCGAAGGTCGACGCGGTGCCGCAGCGCCGCTGGACGCGCTTCGAGCGCGAATCGCTGATCGATCCCTATGCGGCGGATCATCCATCGGAATTTTTTGCCGTCTGCAGCGAGGCGCTGTTCGTGCAGCCGCGCACGTTCGAGGCCGAATATCCCGAGCTATACCGGCTTCTGGCCCGCTATTACCGTCAGGATCCGGCGTGCGTGGGCGCGCTTGACACACACGACGGTCCGGGAATGCCAAAATAGTCAGGAAATTCGTCAACCGACTGATTTTCTGGCATAATCGCCGTTTTTCGACCTTAGGCAAGTGGCTCGCGCCGAAAGTCCGTTCGCGTCACCTCGCGGCGGCACGCGGGTTGGCTACCGCCAGATTAAAGGAAAGACCATGAAACAAGGCATCCATCCGGATTACCGCGAAGTTCTGTTCGTCGATATGTCGATCGACTTCAAGTTTGTGACGCGCTCGACCATTCAGACGCGTGAAACCGCCGAGTACAACGGCAAGACCTACCCGCTCGCCAAGATCGAAGTGTCGTCGGAATCGCATCCGTTCTACACTGGCCAGCAAAAGATCATGGACACGGCCGGTCGCGTCGAGAAGTTCAACAAGAAGTTCGGTGCGCGCGCAACGGGCAAGGCAGTCAAGTAATATCCGCCTCGTTACCGGCCTTGTGTTTCAACCTGAGCCGGACCGACGCACGAAGGGCAGCGAAAGCTGCCCTTTTTTATCGCCTGAATCCGTCGCAGGAAGCGGTCACGCGAAGCGTCCCGGGCATGCGGTGAATGACGCGCGACCGTATGGTTGGAAGCGCCGCAGCGGTAATGTTGCCCTTCCGACCTTGCCGCCTGTTACCCCGTCGTGACGCATGCAGCGCAGCCCGTCTACAATGCCGGATCCGGGCCGGCCGCGCCCGCCGGACACGTCGTCCGTCGGTAGCCGAACCGCTTATCCGATACTGCACATCTGCATGAGATCCGTCGTCCGCCTGACTGCCTCCGCGACCAGCGCGCTACCGCGCTCGCTGCTGCTTGCCATCTGCATCATCTACGCGTCGTTCGGCCTGTTCGGCCGCGATCCATGGAAGAACGAGGATGCAGCGGGCTTCGGCGTGATGTGGACGATGGCCAACGGCACCTGGCACGACTGGCTGCTGCCCAACCTCGTCGGCAAATTCATCACGGGCGACGCTCCGCTCAGCTACTGGATCGGCGCGATCGCAATCCGCGCGCTTGCGCCGTGGGTCGATGCGAGCAATGCGTCGCGCGTCTTCACCGGCCTGCTCTTTTGCGCGGCGTGCGCGTTCGTCTGGTACGCCGCCTATCTGCTTGGCCGACGCGCCGAAGTGCAGCCGTACAAATACGCGTTCGGCGGCGAACCTGAACCACGCGACTATGGCCGCACGCTCGCCGACGGCGCGCTGCTGATCCTGCTGGGCTGCTTTGGCCTCGCCGAGCGCGGGCACGAAACCACGCCGCAGCTGGCGCAATTCTTCTGTATCGCGATGCTCGTCTACAGCCTTGTGCGGATGATCGACAAGCCGCTGCAAGGCTCGCTGCTTTGGGGCGTCGCGCTTGGACTCATCACGTTGACGAGCAGCCCGGTGCTGGTGATCGCGTTGCTTGTCGGCACGCTGGCGATGACGATCATCGTGCGCGAGGCCCGCACGCGCTGGCTCCTGCTCGCCGGCCTGCCGGTCGCGCTGGTGCTTTCGGTGGCATGGCCGCTCGCCGCGCTGGCCGCGTTCCCGGACGACGCCGTGTGGTTCCTCAATCAGTGGCTGCGCGGCAGCGTCAGCGCGTTCTCCGGGCCGCCCGGCTCCGTGCTCCGCTACGCACTGAAAAACCTGCCGCTCTTCACGTGGCCTGCGTGGCCGCTGGCAATCTGGGCATGGTTCAGCTGGGCCGGCCTGCGACGCGCGCCACACATCGCGATTCCTTCGTCGATCATCGCGCCGCTGCTCGTCCTCGTCGTGTTGCAAAGCCATTCGACGAATCGTCTGTATATGCTGCTCCTGCCGGCGCTGGCCGTGCTTGCTGCATTCGCCTTGCCGACGCTGAAACGCGGAGCGATCAACGCGTTCGACTGGTTCGCCGTGTTGAGCTTCACGATTCTCGGCAGCTTCGTCTGGCTCGTCTGGCTCGCCGGGCTCACCGGCTTTCCGCATCCGCTCGCGCGCAATCTCGCCCGTCTTGCACCTGGCTTCAATCCGCAGTTCAAGATCCTGTCGTTCATATGCGCGGTCGCGGTCACGGTGTGCTGGATCGCACTGGTTCAGTGGCGCATCGCGCGCCATCCCAAAGTGCTGTGGCGTAGCGTGGTGCTGTCGAGCGCCGGCACAACCCTGATGTGGGTACTGCTGATGACGCTGTGGCTGCCTGTCGTGAACTACAGCCGGACCTACAAGGATGTCGCCGAGCAGATCGCGAGCCACCTGCCCGACGACTACACCTGCATCTCGCCCGTGCGTCTGGGCGATGCGCAGATTGCGACCTTCGCCTATTTCGGCGACATGCATTTCTCGTTCACCGACGACTGCGACGTGATCCTTCGCCAGGATACGCAGGACTATGGCGAACCGAGTGCGATGTCGGACTTCGTCTGGAAGCTGGTGTGGGAAGGCCGCCGGGTTGCCGACCGCGACGAGCGCTTCCGGCTGTACGTGCGCATCGACAGGCCGAAAGCGCCGGTCAAACGCCGCAACTGGCACCCGAAACCAGGCTGATCATGCTTGCCGACGTGCGGAAAATAGCCGCGCTCGCGTGGCCCGTGCTGATCGGTCAGCTTGCGATCATCTCGTTCGGCGTCATCGACACCGCGATGGTCGGCCGCTATTCGGCCATCGATCTCGCCGCCCTCGGCCTCGGCTCGTCGATCTACATGTCCGTGTATATCGGCCTGACCGGCATCCTCACGGCGCTGCAACCCATCACGGCACAACTCTACGGCGCGCGGCGCTACAGCGAGATCGGCGAAGAAGTTCGCCAGGCGTTGTGGCTTGCGCTCGCGCTGATGGTGATCGGCTTCCTGATCCTGTACTTTCCCGATCCGCTGCTGCGCATCGCGCAAGCGCCCGAAGCACTGCGCGAACGCGCTGTCGCCTATCTGCAGATCCTGTCGTTCGGACTGCCCGCGAGTCTAGCGTTTCGCGTCTACAGTTCGCTGACCAATGCAGTCGGTCAACCGCGTCTCGTGATGATCCTGCAGATCGGCGCCCTGCTGCTCAAGTTTCCGCTCAACATGTGGCTGATCTTCGGCGGTGCGGGCGTGCCGGCGCTCGGCGGTCCGGGTTGTGCGCTGGCCAGCACCGCAATCAACTGGACACTCGCTGTCGTCGGCATGGTGTTGATGATGCGCGTCAGCGTGTTCCGCCCGTTCGGGACTTTTTCGCGCTTCTGCTGGCCCGTCTGGCATCGTCAGGCGGCCCTGCTGAAGCTTGGCGTGCCGATGGGGCTCTCTTACCTGATCGAAGTCACCTCGTACACGTTCATGGCGCTTTTCATCGCACGCTTCGGTACGACGACGCTTGCCGGTCACCAGATTGCCGGCAATCTCGGCGCGGTGCTGTACATGACACCGCTATCGATCGGCATCGCGTCATCGACGCTCGTCGCGCAGGCTGTCGGCGCCCAGCGCTATCCGGCGGCGCGCAGCCTCGCCCGGCACGGCATCCTGATGGCGTGCGCAATCGCCTGCCTGTACGGCGCGATTGTGCTTGCTCTTCGGCCATTCATCGTCGCGGGCTACACGTCGAACGCGCAGGTTGCGGCAGCGGCCATGCCGCTCGTGCTGATCGTGATCGTGTATCACCTGTTCGATGCGTTGCAGATCACCACGGCATTCGTGTTGCGTGCGTACCGCGTCGCGGTGGTGCCCACTGTCATCTATGCCGTCGCATTGTGGGGCGTCGGTCTCGGCGGGGGCTATCTGCTGGGTTTCGACGTCGTCGGCGGGACGCCCGCATGGCTCACCGGCGCCCGCGGATTCTGGTGCGCCAACGCAGCCAGCCTTGCGATCGCGGGCATCGGGTTCGCCATTTACTGGCGCAACGTCAGCGTGCGATTTCTGCGCATGGACGCCACGCCGCGCATCGATACGGCAGCATAGTCGACGCGTCACACGACGCCGAAACGAAGCAGAACGCATGGCGAGCGACGCCGTCGCGCGCTTCATCCACAGCCTGCCGGTCAGCGTGAACTGTTAAATCGAGCTCACATTAATTTACTTGTCACGAATCAATCGTTATAAATCAGCGGCTTTCGTAAAAAGGGCGTGCAAATTATCCTATGCTTGAACGCAGCGCCTGCTGAGTGGAGACGTCGTCCGTTCCCGGCTATTTTTTTGCCCTCAATGGAGTGCCTGCCATGCTGAAGAAGCTGTTGATGCTCTGCGTTGCGTTTGCCCTGTCGCTATCCGCCACGTTTGCGGCGGCGGTCGAAGTCAATACAGCCGACACGGCCGCGCTGGAATCGGTCAAGGGGATTGGCCCCGTCCATGCGAAGGCGATCATCGACGAACGGACCAAAAACGGGCCGTTCAAAGATGCTGACGATCTCGCCGCGCGAGTCAAGGGGCTCGGCGCCAAATCGGTGGTCAATCTCGAAGCGGCAGGTTTGACGATCAACGGCTCAGCGGCCGCGCCGACCGGCGCCAAGGCTTCGACCCCTGCCACGACGAAGTCCGGCAGCGCCAGCAGCAAGGCAAAGACTTCGACCGAAACGGCCGCCCCCGCGGCGACACCAGCCAGCGCACCAGCTGAATCTTCGGGCACGAAAAAATCGAAGAAGACCAAAGAGGCCGCCGCATCGGCGCCAGCAGCGACCGCTGCGGCCAGTTCACCGGCCGGCGCGTCAGACGCAAACACTTCGAAGAAGAAGGGGAAGAAAGCGAAGGCTGCCTCGGCGGCATCGGGCGTGTGATAGCTGGCGCCAGACGGTGCTCCCTGCACCCTTGCCACCCGCCACTGCCCCCTAGCCGGTGCCGCGCTTCGGCGCGGCGTATTCCACCGCCGGCGCGCTTCGCGTTTGCCGGCATTCAAGAGAGACCGTCATGAGCTTACTCGACACTATCGGTTCCCTTCTCAACAAATCACCCGAAGGCGGCGGAGGTCAGCAGGCGCTGATCGCGACCGCACTCGAATTCGTGAACAACCAGCCGGGCGGCCTCAACGGCCTGATCCAGCAGTTCAAGGACAAAGGCGCCGGCGACATCATCAGTTCGTGGGTCAGCAACGGTGAGAATCAGCCAATCTCGCCGGATACGTTGCACAACGTGCTCGGTTCGGACGCCGTCGCGAGTTTCGCTTCGAAGGCCGGTATCGCTCCGGAACAGGTGACGGGCTTGCTGTCGCAGGTACTGCCTCACGTGGTCAATGCTGCGACGCCGGATGGCGAGGTTCCCGCGGAAGGTCAGCTGAACTCGACAACCGTGCTCGGCGCACTCGGTGGCCTCACTTCCTTATTCGGCAAAACCTAGGGCCAGAATCCTGTCATTTGTGCATACTCCTGGATTGTTTTGAGCACCCACCAAACAAAAAGGGCAACGACTCCCATCGCTGCCCTTTAAACCAGGTCAAACACCGGGCGTGGGCTGCGTCCCACGCCTGTTTCACTTAGTGCACAACCCGCTCGAACACGAGCTTGTCGTTTTCCACCTCGACAGGAATCAAGTCCTTCGGACCAAACCTGCCCGCCAGAATCAACTTCGCGACCGGATTCTCGATCTCCTGCTGGATCGCACGCTTCAACGGCCGCGCGCCGTACAGAGGGTCGTAACCGACCTTGCCGATCAATTCCAGCGCGGCGTCCGACACCACCAGTTGCATGTCGAGTTTAGCCAGCCGCTCGTGCAACCGCTGCAACTGAATCCGCGCAATCGACTGGATGTTCGACCGGTCAAGCGCGTGGAACACGACGACGTCGTCGATCCGGTTGAGGAACTCGGGCCGGAAATGAAGTTTCACTTCTTCCCAGACCGCATCCTTCACGGCTTCCTGCGGCTCTCCAACCATCGACTGGATCACCTGCGACCCGAGGTTCGATGTCATCACGATCACCGTGTTCTTGAAATCCACGGTACGCCCCTGACCATCGGTCATGCGACCGTCGTCGAGCACCTGAAGCAGCACGTTGAAGACATCCGGATGAGCCTTCTCGATTTCGTCGAGCAGGATCACACTGTACGGCTTGCGACGCACCGCTTCAGTCAGGTAACCGCCTTCCTCATAGCCGACATAGCCCGGCGGTGCGCCGATCAGACGCGCGACACTGTGCTTCTCCATGAATTCGCTCATGTCGATGCGGATCAGATGATCTTCCGAATCGAACAGGAACGATGCCAGCGCCTTGCACAACTCGGTCTTGCCGACGCCTGTCGGGCCGAGGAACAGGAACGATCCATATGGCCGGTTCGGATCGGCGAGACCCGCGCGCGAACGACGAATCGCATCGGCAACCGCGCTGATCGCTTCGTCCTGACCGACCACACGGTCGTGCAGTTTCTCTTCGATCTGCAGCAGCTTTTCGCGCTCACCCTGCATCATGCGTGAGACCGGAATGCCGGTCGCCCGTGACACGACTTCCGCGATTTCCTCCGCACCAACCTGGGTGCGCAAGAGGCGCCGGCGCGTCGGATTGTTCTGCTCCTGCGCCTCCGCCTGCGTAACCTGTTTCAGTTGCGCTTCGAGTTGTGGCAACTTGCCATACTGCAGTTCCGCGACCTTTTCGAGCTTGCCTTCGCGTTGCTGCCGGACAATCTCCGCACGCACCTTTTCGATCTCTTCCTTCAACTGCGCACTGCCCTGCACCGCGGCCTTTTCAGCAACCCAGATCTCTTCGAGGTCCGAATATTCGCGGTTGAGCCGCTCGATTTCTTCCTCGATCAACTGCAGGCGCTTCTGCGACGCTTCGTCCTTTTCCTTTTTGACGGCTTCGCGTTCGATCTTGAGCTGGATCAAACGACGGTCGAGCCGGTCCATTTCTTCCGGCTTCGAATCGATTTCCATCTTGATCTTCGAAGCGGCTTCGTCGATCAGGTCGATCGCCTTGTCCGGCAAAAAGCGGTCGGTGATATAGCGATGCGACAGCTCCGCGGCGGCAACGATCGCCGGGTCGGTGATATCGACACCGTGGTGCAGCTCGTACTTCTCCTGCAAGCCGCGCAGGATCGCGATCGTCGCTTCGACCGACGGCTCGTCGACCAGCACCTTCTGGAACCGGCGTTCGAGCGCTGCGTCCTTCTCGATGTACTTGCGGTACTCGTCGAGCGTGGTCGCGCCGACGCAATGCAGCTCGCCACGCGAGAGCGCCGGCTTCAGCATGTTGCCCGCGTCCATTGCGCCCTCGGCCTTGCCCGCGCCGACCATCGTATGGATTTCGTCGATGAAGACGATGGTCTGGCCTTCGTCTTTGGCGATGTCGTTCAGCACGGCTTTCAGACGCTCTTCGAACTCGCCGCGATACTTCGCGCCGGCGAGTAGCGCAGCCATGTCGAGCGACAGCACGCGCTTGCCCTTGAGCGTCTCCGGCACTTCGCCATTGACGATACGCTGCGCAAGCCCTTCGACGATGGCCGTCTTGCCCACACCCGGCTCGCCGATCAGCACGGGGTTGTTCTTCGTGCGCCGTTGCAGGATCTGGATCGAGCGGCGAATTTCGTCGTCGCGGCCGATCACCGGATCGAGCTTGCCCGCGCGGGCGCGCTCGGTCAGGTCGACCGTGTACTTCTTCAGGGCTTCGCGCTGGCTCTCCGCGTCCTGGCTATGCACCTGCGAGCCGCCACGCACCGCGGCGATCGCCGCTTCGAGCGACTTGCGCGACAGCCCGTGCTGCCGAGCGAGCCGGCCCGCTTCGCCTTTGTCGTCGGCGACGGCGAGCAGGAACATTTCGCTGGCGATAAAGGTGTCGTTGAGCTTCTGCGCTTCCTTGTCGGCCTGGTTGAGGAGGCCTGTGGTTTCGCGGCCGATCTGCACATTGCCGTCGGTGCCCTGCACCTGCGGCAGACGCGTGATCGCGTCGTTCAGCGCCGTTTGCAGTGGCTGCACGTGCACGCCTGCACGCGAGAGCAGCGAGCGGGCCGAGCCGTCCTGCTGCGCGACCAGCGCGGAAAGGACATGGACCGGTTCGATGTATTGATTGTCGTGGCCGACAGCCAGGCTTTGCGCATCCGCCAATGCTTCCTGGAATTTGGTGGTAAGTTTGTCGATTCTCATTAAGAGACCTCCAATTTCGAATATCACCAAAATGGGGCACTTTGTGCGGGTTTCAAGCGCCTTTTTGCATTGGACGGGAGTTTTTTGACAAACTGACGCGACAAACCACGGCCCCCCGCACCAGCCGGCAGGCGCCGCTTACTTCCCGACGGGCACGATCGGCACTGCCGTGCGCAAACCCAGCAATGCGGCGAGCGGCGCGGCCGGCTGCGCCAGATCACCGATCGTATGCCGGTCGAGTTCCACCATGAACGCTTCGCGTGCGGCTTCGAACACCCCCTTCAACTGGCATTGCGATTGAATCACGCAATGCCGAAGGCTACCCGTGTCATCGGGAATACAGCCGACGAGAGCGAAGTCGGCCTCGGTCGCCCGCACGACCTGGCCAACCGTGAGCGCTCCCGATTGACCTGCGAGCCGCAGACCGCCATGACGGCCGCGCACTGTCTCGACCCAGCCGAGTTCGCCAAGCCGCTGGACCACCTTCATCAGATGATTCTTCGAGATGCCGTAAGCGTCGGAGATGTCCTGGATCGTCGCGAGTCCTTCACGGCGGACCGCCAGATAAAGCATCACGCGCAACGCGTAATCGGTATAGTCGGTGAGTCTCATGGGATTCCGGTCGCGTTCAGCGGCAGGCGCAATCAGCATGACGACCGCGTCGGCACAAGGGTTGTCGATCCTGTTTCTACGCAATAACATGCCGCCTGGATGCACGTATGTCCGAACGCAGAACGCCTAGTGTGCGCCAGGTTGCGCTGTGCTCCAACTCGGACCGGCATTTTGCCGGTTTCAGGGTCGTGCTCGGTCCCGCGCGCGCCCGTGCGGCTGAATTCTGCCATTTTCGCCTTTCACCCGTGTTCACTCTATGAATCCGTCCTTTCCCCCGTTGCCGGCCGTCACGCGCCAGCCTGAGCCGACCGAAGAAAACGTCCGCGATCTGGTCTACGCGTTCTATGAGCGCGTGCGCGCCGATCCCCTGCTGGGGCCGGTCTTCGAGCGCACGCTCGCGGGAAGCTGGGACGAGCATCTGCCGAAGATGTGCACCTTCTGGGGAAGCATCGTGCTCGGCGCGAAACAGTATCGCGGCAACGTGCAGCAGGCGCATCAGCCGCTGCCGGGCATCGAACCGCAGCACTTCAGCCGCTGGTTATATCTGTTCCTGGATACGGTGGAGTCGCGCTATGAACCTGCCGCGGCAGTCCGTTTCATGGAGCCCGCGTTGCGCATTGCACAAAGCCTGCAGCTGTCGCGCTTCGGTTGGGACTACACGATTCCGGCGGAACAACAGGCGCTGCTGGATCGCGTCGCGCCACGGCGGCACAATCGTGACGACAACACGCACGAAAGCGCCCGGCCGCGTGGCGAGCCGTTCCCGACGAAGATCATCGGGCGCAACAAGGAAGATTGAGTGCGCCGTCAGCCGCATCGCCCGGCGTCCCATCCCGGGGCTGCCTCTCGCCGCCACAGACGCCGGATCAAGCCTTCGTGTTGCCTGAATCGACGCCCCAGCGGGCGAGCGCGACGTCATCGGTGACGCGCGCATCGACCCAGCGTTCCCCGCTGTCGGTCTTCTCTTTCTTCCAGAACGGGGCCTGGGTCTTCAGGTAGTCCATCACGAACTCGCACGATGCAAACGCATCGCCACGATGCGCGGCGGTCGTGGCGACCAGCACGATCTGGTCCAGCGGACAGAGCTTGCCGACCCGATGCACGATCAGCACATCGATGCCCGGCCAGCGGCTGCGCGCGGTCTCGACGATCGCCTCCAGCGCCTTCTCCGTCATGCCCGGATAGTGCTCGAGTTCCATCGTCTCGACGGCGCTGCCGTCGTTCAGATCGCGCACGGTACCGACAAAGCACGCCACCGCGCCGACCTTCGGATTCTGCGCGCGCATGGCGGCTACTTCGGTGGTCAGGTCGAAATCTTCGGTCTGGACGCGAACGGTCATCGGTGAGCTCCCAGACGGTCTCTCAGCCGCCCGTCACGGGCGGAAAGAATGCGACTTCGCAGCCGTCGGTAACACGCGTGGCGGCGTCGGTCATCTGGTGGTTACACGCCATGCGCAGGGCGCGCCCTTCGGCCAGCGCTTCGGCCCACGCGCCGCCGCGCACGCGCAGCCAGGCACGCACATCGCCGACCGTCGCAATGCCGTCCGGCAGCACGACTGATTCGTCCGCCACGCCAAGCGCCTCGCGGACGCTCGCAAAATATTTCAGCTGGATCTTCATGTTCAGTGTCCGGCGACGCGTCAGGCAACGTCAGTTCAGCAATTCGGAAAAAGGGATGAAACGCACGGTTTCGCCCGCGCTGATCGCATGGTTTGGCGGATTGTCGATCAGGCCATCGCCCCACACCGTCGAGGTCAGCACCGCCGAACTCTGGTTCGGGAACAGGTCGAGGCCACCCGCCGGATTGACACGCGCGCGCAGGAATTCATTCCTTCGATCGGCCTTCGACTGCGAGAAGTCGGCACGCAGCGACAGCGCGCGCGGTGTCACGGTGCGCACGCCGGCTAGCCGAAGCACGAACGGACGGACGAACAGCAGAAAGGTCGCAAAACTCGACACAGGATTGCCCGGCAAGCCGATGAAGAAGGTTTCGCCCACGTCCTGCGCCGTGGCGTTGGCGTCGCCCGACCGACGCACCGCGCCGAACGCAAGCGGCTTGCCCGGCTTCATCGCAATCTGCCACATCGACAGACGGCCTTCCGCCTCGACCGCCGGCTTCACGTGATCCTCCTCGCCCACCGATACGCCGCCGCAGGTCAGGATCAGGTCATGTGCCTGCGCAGCCTCGCGCAGCGTAGCGCGGGTCGCGTCGAGCCGGTCGGGCACGATGCCGAAGTCCGATACCTCGCAGCCCAGGTTCGCGAGCAAGCCACGCAGCGTGAAGCGATTCGAGTTGTAGATGGCGCCCGGCTTGCGCGGCTCGCCTGGCATCGTCAGCTCGTCGCCGGTGAAAAAAACGGCGACCTTCACGCGCCGCGCGACGGTCAGCGTCGCGCACCCGACCGATGCCGCCAACCCCAGTGCCTGCGGCGTAAGCCGCGTGCCCAAAGGCAGGATCACGGAGCCGCTGCGGATGTCCGCGCCCTGTTGTGTGATCCATTCGCCGGCCTTCGGCGTGTGCAGAATCGCGACTTCGTCGCCGGTCGTTTCGGTTTGCTCCTGCATGACGATGGCATCTGCACCGGGCGGCACCGTCGCCCCCGTGAAAATGCGCGCCGCCGTGCCCGCTGCAAGCGGCTGCGGCGCGTGGCCGGCAGGAATGCGCTGGGACACCGGCAAACGGCGCTCGCCTTGTGACAGGTCAGCCACGCGGACCGCATAGCCATCCATCGAACTGGTATTCATTGGCGGCACGTCGAGCGGCGACACGACATCGGCGGCCAGCACGCGATTCAGCGCATCGAGGGTAGGCAATGTTTCCGTGCCTTCGACGGCACGGGCCGCGCCAAGCAGCGTGGCGAGCGCATCGGCGGTCGAAAGCATCGGCGCGCGAGGCGCGGAAGATGGAGGCGTGGACATCGAATGGGCTGGCGCACAGGACCGAAAAGAATATTGTAGCGGTCAGAGAGCGCAGGCGGGGCACGCTGGACGGATAGCGTCCTTTTGTGGGTGCCCGGCACGCGCTCGGCGCGCCGGGCATTCACTCATTCACCCACTCAGTTCGACGTGTGTGCTGCGACGAAGTCCTTCACCTGCTGGACGTCGGCCGGCAACACTTCGAATCGCTGCGGCAGCGCTTCGAGACCGGAGAACGCCGCCGGCCGCTCCGGTTCGCGAAGCAGCGCTTCGCGGATCGTTTCACCAAACTTGATCGGCTGCGCGGTTTCCAGCACGATCATCGGAATGCCCGGTTGCAGATGCTCGCGCGCAACCTTCAGCCCGTCGGCGGTATGCGTATCGATCATCGTATCGTAGCGCTCGAACACGTCGCGGATTGCCTCGACGCGATCCGCATGGCTGCTGTGCCCTGACACAAAACCGAATTCCTGCACCCGCGCGAAATCGCCGCTCGCCGCCAGATCGAAGCCGCCCTTCTCTTCGACGTCGCGGAACAGTTGCAGTACGCGCGCCGGATCACGGCCCAACAGGTCGAACACGAAACGCTCGAAATTCGACGCCTTCGAGATGTCCATGCTCGGGCTGCTGGTGTGATACGTCTCGGCAGCCTTGCGCACACGATAGATGCCCGTGCGGAAGAACTCGTCGAGCACATCGTTCTCGTTGGTTGCGACGACGAGTTTCTCGATCGGCAGACCCATCATCCGCGCGATATGGCCTGCGCAGACGTTGCCGAAATTGCCGGACGGCACCGTGAACGACACACGCTCGTCGTTTGACTTCGTCGCCGCGAAATAGCCCTTGAAGTAGTACACGACCTGAGCGACGACCCGGGCCCAGTTGATCGAGTTGACCGTGCCGATCCGGTGCTTTGCCTTGAACGCGTGATCGTTCGACACCGCCTTGACGATATCCTGGCAATCGTCGAACACGCCTTCGACCGCCAGATTGAAGATGTTCGGGTCCTGCAGGCTGTACATCTGCGCAGTCTGGAACGCGCTCATCTTCCCGTGCGGCGACAGCATGAAGACGCTGATGCCCTTCTTGCCACGCATCGCATATTCAGCCGCGCTGCCGGTGTCACCCGAGGTCGCGCCGAGGATGTTCAGCGTCTCACCGTGCCTGGCGAGCGCGTACTCGAACAGGTTGCCGATCAGTTGCATCGCCATGTCCTTGAACGCGAGCGTCGGTCCGTTCGACAGTTCGAGCAGCGACAGCGGCGCGCCGTTTTCGACGCCCAGGGTCTTCAAAGGCGTGATCTGCGCGGCGCTTTCGTCGTCGCGGACGTTGCAGTAGGTCTCAGCCGTATAGGTGCGGCGCGTCAGCGTGCGCAGGTCTTCAGCGGGGATGTCGTCGCTGAACTTCGACAGGATCTCGAACGCGAGATCCGCGTACGACAGCCCGCGCCAGCGGGCCAGTTCGTCCGCCGTGACGCGCGGGTAGTGCGCGGGCAGATAGAGGCCGCCGTCTTTTGCCAGACCGCCGAGCAGGATGGCTGAGAAAGTGTGGCGCTCGCCGGCCCCGGCGCCGCGCGTGGAGATGTAGTTCATATGTGTGGCCTAGTTCAGCGCTTCCATGCGCAGCTTCGTCACCTTCGACACGACGGTCTTCAGCGCTTCGATGTTCGCGATCGCGGTGTTGACGTTCTTTTCGACCGTCTCGTGCGTGATCAGGATGATGTCGGTTTCGCCCTTGCCGTTCGCATCGACCTGCTCCGATTCCTTCTGCAGCAGCGCGTCGATCGAAATACCCGTGTCGGCGAGGATGCGCGTGATGTCGGCCAGCACGCCGGTCACATCGGCGACCCGCAGACGCAGGTAGTAACCGCTCGTCACTTCGTCGATTGACAGGATCGGCGTGCTCGACAGGCTGTCCGGCTGGAACGCCAGATGGGGCACGCGATGCTCCGGATCCGCAGTGTGCAAACGCGTCACGTCGACCAGATCGGCGATCACGGCCGATGCCGTCGGCTCCGCGCCCGCGCCCTTGCCGTAATACAACGTCGAACCCACCGCGTCGCCGTGCACCACGACCGCGTTCATCGCGCCTTCGACGTTCGCGAGCAGACGCTTCTCCGGGATCAGCGTCGGATGGACGCGCAGTTCGATACCTCTATCCGTGCGGCGCGCGATGCCGAGCAGCTTGATGCGATAGCCGAGTTCTTCCGCGTAACGGATGTCGATTGCGGCAAGCTTGCTGATGCCTTCGACGTAGGCGCGGTCGAACTGCACCGGCACGCCGAACGCGATCGCACTCATGATCGTGGCCTTGTGCGCAGCGTCGACGCCTTCGATATCGAAGGTCGGATCGGCTTCCGCATACCCCAGGTCTTGCGCGGCCTTGAGCGCCGTCGCGAAGTCGAGACCGCGGTCGCGCATCTCCGACAGGATGTAATTCGTCGTGCCGTTGATGATGCCCGCGATGTACTGGATGCGGTTCGCCGTGAGCCCTTCGCGCAGCGCCTTGATGATCGGAATACCGCCCGCCACCGCTGCTTCGAACGCTACCATCACGCCGTTCGCACGCGCCGCCTCGAAGATCTCCGTGCCGTGCACCGCGAGAAGCGCCTTGTTCGCCGTCACGACATGCTTGCGGTTGCGGATCGCGCGCAGCACCAGTTCGCGCGCGATGCCCGTGCCGCCGATCATTTCCGCAACGATATCGATCGACGGATCGTCGACCACCGCGCCGAAGTCGTCCGTAATCTGCACGGTGCCGCTTGCGCTGCCGAGCGCGGCGCTCGCCTTCGCGGGATTGCGTACGGCGATACGCGCCACTTCAATGCCGCGGCCCGCGCGGCGTTTGATTTCTTCCTGATTGCGGCGCAGTACGGTGAAGGTGCCGCTGCCTACCGTGCCGAAGCCCAGCAGTCCAACTTTGATCGGTTCCATGCAGCGTGTGTTTTCGAGTAAGAGATTAAGGAAACAGGTTGCGGGCGGCCGGTACGTCAGTTCAGGCGTCAGGCCGCGTGGCGCTTGCGATAACCGTCGAGGAAACGTGCGATCCGGTTGATCGAATCGGCAAGATCGTCGACGTTCGGCAAGAAGACGACGCGGAAATGATCCGGCGTCTTCCAGTTGAAGCCACTGCCCTGGACGAGCAGCACACGCTCTTCGAGCAGCAGATCGAGGATGAATTGCTGGTCGTTTTCGATCGGGTACATCTTCGGATCGAGACGCGGGAACATGTACAGCGCCGCCTGCGGTTTCACACAGGTTACACCGGGAATCGACGTCAGCATGTCGTACGCCAGTTCGCGCTGCCTGTACAGGCGCCCCGTGGGCACGATCAGATCGTTGATGCTCTGGTAGCCGCCGAGCGCCGTCTGGATCGCGTACTGACCCGGAACGTTCGGGCACAGCCGCATCGAGGCGAGGATGCCGAGCCCTTCGACGTAGTCTTTCGAGCGGCGGCGGTTCTCGCCGGTCAGGCCTGAAATGAACATCCAGCCCGCGCGGTAGCCGCACGAACGATAGCTCTTCGACAGGCTGTTGAAGGTGACCGTGAGCACGTCTTCGGACAGCGCGCCTATCGCGGTGTGCTGCTTGCCGTCGTAGATGATCTTGTCGTAGACCTCGTCGGCGAAGATCACGAGGCCATGCTCGCGCGCGATCTGGATCAGTTCGAGCAGCAGTTCGTTCGAATACAGCGCACCGGTGGGGTTGTTCGGGTTGATCACGACGAGCGCCCGCGTGTTCGGCGTGATCTTCGCGCGGATATCGTCCGGGTCGGGCATCCAGCCGTTCGATTCGTCACAGATGTAGTGCACCGGCGTTCCGCCCGACAGGCTCACGCCGGCGGTCCACAGCGGATAGTCGGGCGCCGGCAGCAGCACTTCATCGCCGTCGTTCAGGAGACCCTGCAGCGCCATCACGATCAGTTCAGAGGCGCCGTTGCCGATGAAGATGTCGTCGAGTTCGACGCCCTGCACGTTCTTCTGCTGTGCGTAGTGCATGATCGCCTTGCGCGCCGCGAACACGCCTTTCGAGTCGGAATAGCCCGACGAGCCCGGCAGGTTCAGGATCATGTCCTGAATGATTTCGTCCGGGGCTTCGAAACCGAACGGCGCCAGGTTGCCGATATTCAGCTTGATGATGCGATGGCCTTCTTCTTCGAGGCGCTTCGCATGTTCGAGAACGGGCCCGCGGATGTCGTAGCAGACATTCAACAGCTTGTTGGATTTCAGAATCGGTTTCACGGCGGGCACGGGGTCCTAGTCAATCAGTCGGTGTCAGTCTGGAAAAATCAGCCTGCGATGTTCAATCTGCGAAGTCCGGCCGGGGCCGACCAGTCTGGACGGACAGGTCTGCGAAAGCCTCTTGACGGGGAAGCAGGCCCGGGAGCGGCCGGTCCATGTGGGGGGACCTGTCTGAGTCGCGCCCTTCTGTCGTCATTTTGCCGGTCTTTTGCCGTCTGACGAACCTCTCCGGCGCAGCTTGTGGCGTCGCGCGAAGCAAGGGGGCGCCGCCGGGCGGCTAAAAAGTTATAATTTAGCGGATTTTGGCCGACTTCCGCAATGCACCAACCGTGTCGGCCAACCATTTTGGCCAATTCGTCCATTTCGTGCCGCCTGGTGAGGAGCTGGCTGTGAAGCGGCACGACGCCCTTCGCGCGCAGCACCCGCCACCCGATATTCACGATGGCCACGATGCCTCACGACGACCCCGGATCACAAATTTGAAACTACACCAGGATTCCAGCGGCGCCCTCAACACCGTCACCGGCTACGGCGCCGACTATGTCGAAATCAACCTCGAGCGCCATATGGGCAGCATCCTCGTGCTTCCAGACGCGCCCGTCATCGCCTGGCCGGTCTCTTCGTTCGAATCGCTTACCCCCGAACACTTCGAGCTGCTGATTGCACCGGCACCGGAAGTCGTCGTGTTCGGCAGCGGCGAACGCCTGCGCTTTCCGCACCCGCGCCTGACCGCCGCGCTCGCGAAGCACCGCATCGGTGTCGAGACGATGGACTTCAAGGCGGCCTGCCGGACCTACAACATCCTGATGGCCGAAGGCCGCAAGGTCGCGGCTGCGTTGCTGATCGAAAGCTAGAACGCGCGGCGCAGGCACCGCGTCACGGCGTTGCCACACGCTGCGCGACAGGCAGCGCTGCGCCACGGCGCCTCAATGGACCGAGGCCCGGCGCATGTCCGCCTCACTGTCGTCGCTCACCCTTCCACGACGCCGCCCCGCGGCATTGATAAACAGGCTGAAAACCATGAACGATACGCCGTCCCGGCTACCGCTCAACCGCACCGCGATCCTGCTGCTCGTCGTTGCGCTCGCTGTCATCTGGTTCGTGCCGCTCGGCTGGCGCCACCTGCTGCCGAGCGATGAGGGCCGCTATGCGGAAATGGCCCGCGAAATGTTCGTCACGGGCGACTGGATCACGCCGCGCTACAACGGCTACAAATACTTCGAAAAGCCGCCGCTGCAGACCTGGGCCAATGCGCTGACGTTCGCCTGGTTCGGCATCGGCGAATGGCAGGCGCGGCTCTACACGGCGCTCACGGGCTTCGCCGGCGTGCTGCTCGTCGGCTACACCGGCACGCGCGTGTTCAACGCGGCGACGGGCCTGTTCGCCGCGCTCGTGCTCGCGACTGCGCCGTACTGGTACCTGATGGGCCACTTCAACACGCTCGACATGGGTCTGTCGTTCTGGATGGAGTTGACGCTCAGTGCATTGCTGCTTGCGCAGCGCCCCAACCTGCCGGCAAGCCACGTGCGGCTCTGGATGTGGCTATGCTGGGGTTCGATGGCGCTCGCCGTGCTGTCGAAGGGGCTGGTCGGCATCATCCTGCCGGGCGCCGTGCTCGTGCTGTACACGTTCATCGCGCGCGACTGGGCAGTCTGGAAACGCCTGTATCTGGTGAGCGGCCTGATTGTCTTCTTCGTGATTGCAACGCCCTGGTTCGTTCTCGTCCAGCAGCGCAACCCGGAATTCCTGAATTTCTTCTTCATCGTCCAGCAGTTCCAGCGCTATCTGACGCCCGAGCAGAATCGCCCCGGCCCCATCTACTACTTCGTGCCGGTGATTCTCGTAGGGTTTCTGCCGTGGCTGTCGGTGAGCATTCAGAGCATCCGCCACGCGCTGCGCACGCCGCGCCAGCCGAACGGCTTCTCGCCGGTGACCCTGCTGCTGGTGTGGGCGGTGTTCATCTTCCTGTTCTTCAGTGCATCGCATTCGAAGCTGCTCTCGTACACGCTGCCGATCGCCCCGGCCCTCGCACTCGTCATCGGCATGTACCTGCCGCTCGTGACGCGCGACCAGTGGCGCCGCCACCTGACCGGCTATGCCGTGTTCTTCGTCGTCGCAGCGTTTGGTGCGATTTTCCTCGGCCGGCTGGGCAACGCGCGAACGCCGAACGAGCTGTATCGCGCCTATCAGGTCTGGGTATTCGCGGCGCTTGGCACAGGGTTCCTGCTCACGCTCGTCGCGCTCTGGCTCAACCGGCAGAGCCGCACCGGAATCGTCGGCGCGACCGTGGCGTTCGGCTCCGCGTGGCTGCTGGTTGCCACCATCGCGGGCACGGGTCATGACGTGTTCGGGCGCCTGAGCTCTGGCGCGCCGCTCGCGCCCGCCGTCAAGGCTGCGCTGGCAAAGCTGCCGCCCGATACGCCGTTCTACTCGGTGGGGGTGCTCGATCACACGATGCCGTTCTACATCGGCCACACGATGATCATGGTCGCGCAGCCGGATGAACTGACATTCGGTGTGTCGGTGGAACCGGAGAAATGGGTGCCGACCGTCGACGAATGGATCAAACGGTGGGACAGCGACCGTTATGCGCTCGCCTTGATGCCGACGCAGCGCTTTAACGAACTGTCGGCCCGGAACGTGCCGATGCAGGTCGTCGCCCGCGATGTGCGGCGCGTGATCGTGGAAAAACCGCAACAGTAACCCCATATCTGGACCAACGGACCTCTCGTCGCCGATGAACCCCATTTCCCTCTTTTGCATCCTCGCAGGCGTGTCGCTGAACGCCTGCGCGCAGTTGCTGCTCAAAGCCGGCACGAATGCCGTTGGACACTTCGAATTCACCCGTGCGAACATCCTGCCCATCGCCTTCAGGCTGGCAACCCAGTTGCCGATCATCGGCGGCCTCGCCTGCTATGTCGTGAGCGTCGGCGTCTGGGTGATCGGGTTGTCGCGGGTCGATGTATCGATTGCCTATCCGATGCTCTCACTCGGCTACGTCGTCAACGCCTTCGCGGCCTGGTATCTGTTCGGCGAGGTGCTGTCGGTCCAGAAGCTCGTTGGCATCGGCATTATCCTGGTTGGTGTTTTCGTGCTTGCACGAAGCTAGCCGCGGTGGTGGTATAAAGCCGCCCTGCAACCGTCAGCGCAACGGTCCGTTGCCGATCGCCGCGTCGAGCCGTTCTTTGGCAGACGCTTAAGCGTGCCTTAAGGTTCGCATAAGGCCTGTTTGAGCACACTTGCACATTGCACCCTTTTTATCGAGCACAGCATTCATGAGCCAGCCATCAGTCCCGTTTTTGCCGTTTGTCCGTCCGGAAATCGATGAAGAGACGATTCAGGGCGTAGCCGACGTGCTGCGCTCCGGCTGGATCACGACCGGTCCGCAGAACCAGAAGTTCGAGGCCGCGCTGTCGGAATTCTGCGGCGGGCGACCGGTGCGCACGTTCAATTCCGGCACGGCGACGCTCGAAATCGGTCTGCGAATCGCCGGCGTGGGCGAAGGCGACGAAGTCATCACGACGCCGGCCTCGTGGGTCGCAACGAGCAACGTGATCATCGAAACGGGCGCGACGCCGGTCTTCGTCGACATCGATCCGAAGACGCGTAACATGGATCTGGGCCTGCTCGAGAAGGCCATCACAGCGCGCACGAAAGCAATCATTCCGGTTTATCTGTCGGGCCTGCCGGTCGACATGGACCGCCTGTACGACATTGCCCAGGCACATAAACTGCGTGTCGTCGAAGATGCCGCGCAGGCATTCGGCTCGACCTGGAAAGGCGAGCGCATCGGCAAGCTCGGCGATATGGTTTCATTCAGCTTTCATGCGAACAAGAACCTGACGTCAATCGAAGGCGGCGCACTCGTGCTCAACAACGAAGACGAAGCGATCCTCGCCCAGAAGTACCGCCTGCAGGGCATCACGCGCACCGGCTTCGACGGCATGGACTGCGACGTGCTCGGCGGCAAGTACAACCTGACGGACGTGGCCGCACGCGTCGGCCTCGGCCAGCTGCCGCATCTGCAACGCTTCATCGCGCAGCGCAAAAATCTTGCACGCGCTTACTTTTCAGGCTTCGAAGGCGGCGCGGCCGTCAAACTCGGCGTCGGCCTGCCGCTCGCGGACTTCGAGAACAGCAACTGGCACATGTTCCAGATCACGCTGCCGCTCGAAAAGCTGTCGCTGGATCGCGCCGGCTTCATGGCGCAGTTGAAGGAACGCGGTATCGGCTCGGGGGTGCACTACCCGGCAATCCACCTGTTCTCGCTGTATCGCGCGCGGGGCTTCAAGGAAGGCATGTTCCCTCACGCGGAGCGCTTCGGCGCCACCACGGTCACGCTGCCGCTCTTCACGCAGATGAACGAAGGTGACGTGGCACGGGTATGCCGCGCGGTCAATGAAATTTGCGAACAATTCGGAAAATAAGCGGAAATGAGTCAAACGGAACATCACTCCCGAGCGTCGGACGCGCCGGAAGTCTCGATCGTCATCCCGGTGTACAACGAAGAGCAAGGTCTCGCGGAGCTCTTCGCACGTCTCTACCCGGCGCTCGACACACTCGGCACAACCTACGAAGTGATCTTCATCAACGACGGCAGCCGGGACAAATCGGCGGCGATACTCGCCGGGCAGTTCCGCGCGAGGCCCGACGTGACGCGCGTGATCCTGCTGAACGGCAACTTCGGTCAGCACATGGCGATCCTCGCGGGCTTCGAGCAGTCGCACGGCGAGATCATCCTCACGCTCGACGCCGACCTGCAGAATCCGCCGGAAGAAATCGCCAAGCTCGTCGCGAAGATGCGCGAGGGCTACGACTACGTCGGCTCGATCCGCACGCAGCGCCAGGACAGCCTGTGGCGCCGCAAGGCGTCGCGCGCGATGAACCGTCTGCGCGAACGCATTACTCGCATCAAGATGACTGATCAGGGCTGCATGCTGCGCGCGTACAGCCGTCAGGTCATCGATACGATCAACCGCTGCGGCGAAATCAATACGTTCATTCCAGCACTCGCGTACACATTCGCGCAAAACCCGGTCGAGATCGAGGTCGCGCACGAAGAGCGTTTTGCGGGCGAATCGAAGTATTCGCTCTACAGCCTGATCCGTTTGAACTTCGACCTGGTGACCGGCTTCTCGGTGGTGCCGCTGCAGTGGCTGTCGTTCATCGGCGTGATCCTGTCGTTCGGATCAGCCGCACTGTTCGTGCTGCTGCTGATCCGCCGCTTTATCATCGGCGCGGAAGTGCAAGGTGTGTTCACGCTCTTCGCCATTACGTTCTTCCTGCTTGGCGTGATCATTTTCGCGCTCGGGCTGCTTGGCGAATATATCGGGCGCATCTATCAGCAGGTGCGCGCGCGGCCACGCTATCTGGTGCAGACGATCCTCGAACAGCGCGACGGCACCACGGTCACGCAGACCCCGCGACAGACCGTCGTGCAGGCTGTGCAGAATGTGCAGATCGCGCCAGCCATCGATCAGGGCCCGCAGCCATGAAGCCCCGCGCGGTCGTATTCGCCTATCACAATGTCGGCGTGCGCTGCCTGCAGGTGCTGCTCGCGCGCGGTGTCGACGTGGCGCTCGTCGTCACCCACGAAGACAGCCCGACCGAGAACATCTGGTTCGGCAGCGTTGCGTCGGTGGCCGCCGAACATGGCGTTCCCGTCGTCACGCCGGCCGACCCGCGCAGCCCCGAACTGCGCGCCGCCGTGAGCGCCGCACGGCCGGACTTCATCTTCTCGTTCTATTACCGGCACATGCTGCCGGTCGACCTGCTGGCGATCGCCGCACGGGGCGCGTACAACATGCACGGTTCGCTGCTGCCTAAATACCGCGGCCGCGTGCCGACCAACTGGGCGGTGCTGAACGGCGAAACGGAAACGGGCGCCACGCTGCATGAAATGGCGGCGAAGCCCGACGCCGGCGCAATCGTCGCGCAGACACCTGTGCCGATCCTGCCCGACGATACCGCCGCGCAGGTTTTCGACAAGGTCACCGTCGCGGCCGAGCAGACGCTCTGGCGCGTGTTGCCGGCCCTGCTAGCCGGCGAAGCGCCACATCTGCCGAACGATCTGTCGCATGGCAGCTACTTCGGAGGGCGCAAACCGGAAGACGGACGCATCGACTGGAACCAGCCGGCGCATCAGGTCTACAACCTGATACGCGCGGTCGCGCCGCCCTATCCGGGTGCCTTCACGGAGCTCGAAGGCCAGCGTTTCATCGTCGCGCGGGCACGACTGGCGCCACCCGCAGCCCTGCAGTCGGATTTGCCGCCGGGACTCCACGTAAGCGATAATGCCATTTTTGCGATATGCGGCGACGGTCGCGCCATCGCTATTCACGAATTGCGGCATCAGCACGACGGTCAAGAAACCGTCGTCACCCCCGCCGGATTCACCCAGCTCATTCACTCTCCCCGTCACTCTTCATGAAAAAAGTCCTGATTCTGGGCGTCAATGGCTTCATCGGCCATCACCTGTCCAAGCGCATTCTCGAAACGACCGACTGGGATGTGTTCGGAATGGACATGCAGACCGACCGCCTTGGCGACCTCGTCAATCACGAGCGGATGCACTTCTTTGAAGGCGACATCACGATCAACAAGGAATGGGTCGAATATCACGTGAAGAAGTGCGACGTGATCCTGCCGCTCGTCGCGATCGCTACGCCCGCAACCTACGTCAAGCAGCCGCTGCGCGTGTTCGAACTCGACTTCGAAGCAAACCTGCCGATCGTCCGTTCGGCCGTCAAGTACGGCAAGCACCTGGTCTTCCCGTCGACCTCCGAGGTCTACGGCATGTGCGACGATGAACAGTTCGATCCGGACGCATCGCAACTCACCTACGGCCCGATCAACAAGCCGCGCTGGATCTACGCGTGCTCGAAGCAACTGATGGACCGCGTGATCTGGGGTTATGGCATGGAGGGCCTCAACTTCACGCTGTTCCGTCCGTTCAACTGGATCGGCCCGGGCCTCGATTCAATCTACACGCCGAAGGAAGGTAGCTCGCGCGTGGTCACGCAGTTCCTCGGCCATATCGTGCGCGGCGAGAACATCAGCCTCGTCGACGGCGGAGCGCAAAAGCGTGCGTTCACCGATATCGACGACGGCATCGGCGCTCTGATGAAGATCATCGAAAACAGGAACGGCGTCGCGACGGGCAAGATCTACAACATCGGCAATCCGACCAACAACTTCTCGGTGCGCGAACTCGCGCACAAGATGCTGGCGCTCGCCGCCGAATTCCCGGAATACGCGGAAACGGCGAAGAAGGTTCAGCTCGTCGAGACGTCGTCGGGTGCGTACTACGGCGCGGGCTATCAGGACGTGCAGAACCGCGTGCCGAAGATCGACAACACGAAGCAGGAACTCGGCTGGGCGCCGGTGTCCACCTTCGACGACGCACTGCGCAAGATTTTCGAAGCGTATCGCGGCCACGTCGCCGACGCTCGCGCGCTCGTCGAGCAGCAAGCGTAAAGGCGGCGCCTTGCCTCGTATCGTCCTGAAGATCGACGTCGACACGCTTCGCGGCACGCGTGAAGGCGTGCCGAATCTCGCGCGTATCTTCGACCGCTTCAAGGCGCGCGCCACCTTCCTCTTCAGCCTCGGGCCCGACCACACTGGCTGGGCGATGCGCCGCGTGCTGCGACCGGGTTTTCTGAAGAAGGTGTCGCGCACATCGGTGGTCGAGCACTACGGCGTGAAGCAACTGATGTACGGCGTGCTGTTGCCCGGTCCGGATATCGGTGTGCGCGCAGCGTCGGAGATGCGTGCGATCCACGAAGCCGGCTTCGAATGCGGCATTCATACGTGGGATCACGTGTACTGGCAGGACAACGTGCGTTCGCGTCCGCCCGAATGGACCGCCGCCGAGATGAAGAAGAGCTATACCCGGTTCATCGACATCTTCGGCTCGCCGCCTGTTACGCACGGTGCAGCGGGCTGGCAGATGAACGGCGCCGCGTTCGAGCAGATCGACGCGTGGGGCATGCACTACGCGTCCGACGGCCGTGGCCATACGCCGTATTTTCCAGTGGTCAACGGACGAACGCTGTCGCACGTCCAGATGCCCACCACGCTGCCAACGCTCGATGAAGTGCTGGGCGTCGATGGCGTGGATATCGATAACGTTGCCGCGTGGTACCTGAAGCGCACGCAGAGCAATCCGCACGATCAGGTCTTCACGCTGCACGCCGAACTCGAAGGACAGAAACTCGCGCCGGTGTTTGAGCAGCTCCTCGACGGCTGGCGCGCGCAAGGTCATACGTTTGCGACCATGGGCGATTATCACGCCGCGCTGGACCGAAGCACGCTGCCATCGTACCCTGTTACATGGGGTGAAATTCCCGGACGCTCCGGCGAACTGATCGTCCAGCCCGACTGATCGGCGCCGCGCCAAACCGGACCTTGCGGACCTCACCGGATCTTGTGCGCTGTCACGAAGTTTCACGCGTACCGGACTACTCCCCGCACCTCGATGCTCAAGGCTGACGGAGCCGCCCCAGCCGCTTCGTCATGCCGATAACAACCGGAGAACCTCGTGCCCATCGCAGTCGACCAACCCGTCCCCGACTTTACCGCTGCCGCAACCGGCGGCGAGTTCACGCTGTCCAGTCTTCGGGGCAAGAAGGCGGTGCTCTATTTCTATCCGAAGGACAACACCCCGGGCTGCACGACCGAAGGTCTGCAGTTCCGAGATCTTTACCCGAAGTTCAGGAGGGCCGGCGCGGAAGTCGTCGGCGTGTCGCGCGATAGCGTACGTTCGCATGACAACTTCAAGGCAAAGCTCGAACTACCCTTTCCGCTTGTGTCCGATCCGGACGAAACGCTGTGCACGCTCTTCGGCGTCATGAAACTGAAGAAAATGTATGGCAAAGAGGTACGTGGAATCGAGCGTTCCACCTTCCTCATCGACGGCGATGGCGTGTTGCGCCAGGAATGGCGCGGCGTCAAGGTACCGGGACATGTCGACGAGATTCTGGAGGCTGTACAAGCGCTTTGAGGCGCGTTATATTGGTCCGCAATGAGTGCCCCATCACCCCATTCTTTCCGCTGCTGCGCTGGCTTTCACGCTGCTGTTGTTGAAGTCGTGAGGCGCAACGCGATGACCGAAGTCGAGCCGCTTGCCCCGGTTGCCGGGGAGGCGGCTTTTTTGTTTGCGCGAAGCCGTTCGTCCGTTCAGCAACGCGTTTTTGTCAAGGAGCGCATCGAAACTCAGGCGAACCGGCATTTTTAGACCAAAGCGCGTCGCCTGTCGCATCCTGCGTGCTCTGTTCCGGCACGGCAGGATGCGACAGGCGACGCACGATATGTGACCCGCTTTTTCCGAGGGAAACCATGCCTTTGCCTACCCCACCCAGCAAGCTCGGCAATCTCTTGCCGCCTGATGAGTACAAGGCGAAAGCCCAGCCAGCGGCGAAATCCGCCCGCAAACAGGCCCACGAAGGGGAGCAGCTGGAAACGGCTGATTATGGCCGTACCAGCGTCGCCACACCGATGACGCACGCCGCCAACACCGCGACTACGCTGCGCCCCGTTCCGGCTTCGCCTGCCCCGGCCGCGGCGCCGGCGCCCGCCCGTGGCCGCCGCTCGAAACAGACCGCCGCGCTCCTTCAGACTGTGCCCGCTGCACGCCCCGAGCCGAGCCAACCTGCCGAGCCCGCTCACCCCGTGGTAGCACGCGCCGGCAAGGAAGCCGAAGCCGCCGTTCCCGCCGCGACCACGCCCACGACACGCGGCACGACAAAGAGCCGTGGCCGCAAAACCGGCGAAATCGAAATCCGCAAGCTGTTCGTGCTCGACACCAACGTCTTGATGCACGATCCGACCTGCCTGTTCCGCTTCGAGGAACACGACGTCTATCTGCCGATGATGACGTTGGAAGAACTCGACAACCACAAGAAGGGGATGTCGGAAGTCGCGCGCAACGCGCGCCAGGTCAGCCGTACGCTCGACGCGCTCGTCGCGAACGCGGGCGAGATGTCGGAAGGCATCTCTCTGGCCCGCCTCGGTAGCCGCGAAGCGTCGGGGCGTCTCTATTTTCAGACCAGGCTGACCCACATCGAGCCGGTCGAAGGTCTGCCGCAAGGCAAGGCTGACAACCAGATTCTCGGTGTAGTGCGTGCGTTGCAGCGTGACCGGGCGGACCACCAGGTCGTGCTGGTGTCGAAAGACATCAACATGCGCATCAAGGCGCACGCGCTCGGCCTGCCCGCCGAGGACTACTTCAACGATCAGGTTCTCGAAGACAAGGATCTGCTCTTTTCCGGCATCCGCGCGCTGCCCCAGGATTTCTGGACGAAGCACGCGAAGGGCATGGAAAGCTGGCAGGACACGAAAACCGGCACCACGTATTACCGCGTAACCGGTCCGCTGTGCGCGTCGATGCTCGTCAACGAATTCGTTTATCTCGAACCTCAGAACGGCGAACCGGCGTTCCATGCGCTCGTGCGTGAACTGAACGGCAAGACCGCATTGCTGCAGACGTTGCGTGACTACGGCCACCACAAGAACAACGTGTGGGGCATCACGGCGCGCAACCGCGAGCAGAATTTCGCGCTCAATCTGCTGATGAATCCGGAGATCGATTTCGTCACGCTGCTGGGCCAGGCCGGGACCGGCAAGACGCTGGTCGCGCTGGCGGCCGGCCTCGCACAGGTGCTCGACGACAAGCGCTACAACGAAATCATCGTGACGCGTGCGACGGTGCCGGTGGGCGAAGACATCGGCTTCCTGCCGGGTACGGAAGAAGAAAAGATGCAGCCGTGGATGGGCGCCTTCGACGACAATCTCGAGGTCCTCCAGAAAACCGACGATGCCGCCGGCGAATGGGGACGCGCCGCGACCCAGGAACTGATCCGCTCGCGCCTGAAGATCAAGAGCATGAACTTCATGCGTGGCCGCACGTTCGTGGACAAGTACCTGATCATCGACGAGGCGCAGAACCTGACGCCGAAACAGATGAAAACGCTTGTCACGCGGGCAGGCCCGGGCACCAAGATCATCTGCCTCGGTAACATCGCGCAGATCGACACTCCCTACCTGACGGAAGGCAGTTCGGGGCTGACGTATGTGGTCGACCGCTTCAAAGGTTGGGCGCATAGCGGCCACGTGACTCTCGCCCGCGGCGAACGCTCGCGGCTGGCGGACTACGCGTCCGAGATTCTTTAAGCTTCGCGCCTGCTTTGTCTGGAAGCCGCGCCGGGTATTGCCCGGCGCGGCTCTTTTCATGGTGGACCCAACGCAAATGCTGCCATCGCGCCGTTCCAGCAAAGCAACACTTAGCGCGCATACTTCAAGTAAATTGTCAGCAATTCTTGCCTGAGGCCTGTCGCGCGGGCTACTATCGCCACATCTTCGCTTTAAGCGGACGTTTACGCTCGTCTGTGTGTCCATGCGCCGACTCTGGTTCCCGCTGCTGATCGCGCTTCTGCTCGCTGCATGCTCCGGCGCGCCGCAGAAGGTCTCGCGCGGGCCGGCCACCGAGAGCGAAGACGCCTATCGCACCACCCCATCCGGCTTCCCGAACTTCGTCGACCACAGCGTCGGTCGTGAGGAAATCTCGATCCAGGCCATGAGCCTCGTTGGTGTACCGTACCGATGGGGCGGCAATACGCCGGACAGCGGCTTCGACTGCAGCGGGCTCGTGCGTTATGTAGTAGCGCGGGCGGCCTCGGTGAGTCTGCCTCGTACAACAGCGGACATAAGCGGGCGCGGCGAATCGATCGAACCCGACGAGATCGCCACCGGGGACCTGATTTTCTTCAATACAACGGGTCGGCCACATTCGCATGTCGGCATTTACGTCGGCAAGCTGCGCTTTGTAAACGCGCCATCGACTGGCGGTACCGTCAGGCTCGACTACTTGACGAATCCCTACTGGGCGAAGCGGTTTGACGGCATCCGGCGAGTCGCACCGCCCGCCCGCAACCCTGCTCCGTTCGACACGCCAACGTGGCAGGCGTCGAATGAGCCGGATAAAGCCCCTTCGATGACGCAACCGCCTGTTAGCCAGGCTGCGTCCGGAGCTGCGCCGACCGTGACGACTTCGTCGCCACTTTCAGCGCGTGTATCGGCTGCTTCGTTCCAGACACCGTCCGCCACCGGCTCGACCTCGACAGCCATTTCCGTCACGGCCCAACCCGCTGCTGCGTCCAGCGACCCGTTTGAACCTCCCCCGCCGGGCTTGAGCGCGGCGCAGATGCAGGCTCGTGCCGCCGGGGCCATCGCATCTTCCGTTGTCCCGGCGCCCCGTGCGCAAGAAGGTTCGGGCACCCTCGCGTCCACGCAGGCAAGCACGCCAGCACCCGTCCGGGTCGCGCCCGAAGCCTCCGCGGAACACGCTGCGGCCAATGCGCCGGACGCCATCGACGCCGCCGCCGACGCCTTCGAGCCCCCGCCGCCCGCGGCAGTCGCCGTGCGTCAGGCACAGCAGGCGCAGCAATCCGGCGCGGCCGGTGAAGTGCAGGTCATGCGCGCCTCCACGACTTCCCGCCCCGCCCCCGCTGCGACCCACACCAACGACGATCCTATCGCCCGCTTCGCCAACGGCAGTTTCTGACTTTCAGATCGCACAGTCCATAGACCGTTCGGCCAATTCCCCGGAGACCCGGGCCTCTGCTATCGTTGCCCATATTCTCCGACCGCAGGGTGGCAACCATGGATCTCGGGCTCAAAGACAAGGTGGTACTGATTACCGGCGGCAGCAAGGGTATCGGGCTGGCCTGCGCCCGGGCGTTCGCCACTGAAGGCGCGAGAGTTGCGATCGTGTCGCGCGATCCCGCCAATCTGGCCCGCGCCCGCGAACAGTTGACGAATGAAGGTCTGCACGTGCATTTAACCCGCGCTGACCTGCACGAACCGCATAGCGCCGCCGACGTGGTCGAGGAAGTCAGCGAGGCTGTAGGCCCGATCGAGATCCTGATCAACAGCGCGGGCGCGGCGAAGCGCTACGACCCCGAAACGCTCGACGCTGCTGCGTTCAAGGCGACGATGGAAGCCAAATACTTTCCGTACATCTACCCGCAGCAGGAAGTATTGCGGCGTATGGTAGAGCGCGTAAAAGCGCGCGGCACGGCTGAACCCGGCGCCATCGTCAACGTCATCGGGATGGGCGGCAAGATCGCGAGCGATATCCACATCGCTGGGGGCGCCGCGAATGCCGCGCTGATGCTGGCGACAGTCGGGCTCGCGCATTACTACGGGCGCTACGGAATCCGGATCAACGCGATCAATCCAGGGGCAACGTTCACGCAAAGAGTGGAAGAGGCGCTGAAACTGGAAGCCGACCAGCAAGGCATCGGCACAGATGAAGCACTCGCGCGCGGTCAGGCCAAGGTGCCGCTCGGGCGATATGCGAAACCGGAAGAAATTGCGGACGTCGCCCTGTTTCTGGCTAGCCGCCGCGCGAGTTATGTCACGGGGGCGATTGTTCCGATGGACGGAGGTAGCGCGCCGCTGATCTGATGCGGCGCGCCAGCCATCCGGCATGCTTTACATCAGACGATGGGCGAGCCACCAGCTGGCCGCAGCGAGCACCGCCGAAGCAGGAATGGTGAGTATCCATGCCCACACGATGTTACCTGCTACGCCCCAGCGCACCGCGCTCAGCTTCTGCGTGGCGCCAACGCCGACAATCGCGCCGGTAATCGTATGAGTGGTGGACACCGGAATACCCAGCCAGGAGGCGGTGAACAGCGTAATCGCACCGCCCGTTTCCGCACAGAACCCACCAACCGGCTTGAGCTTTGTGATCTTCTGCCCCATCGTGCGGACGATGCGCCAGCCGCCGAACAGCGTACCGAGCCCCATCGACAGATAGCAGCCGCCGATCACCCAGATCGGCGGTGCTGCGGCGGTGGCCGATGCATAGCCGGTCGCGATCAGCAGCATCCAGATGATGCCGATGGTCTTCTGCGCATCGTTGCCACCGTGTCCAAGGCTATACAGCCCGGCCGAAACCAGCTGCATACGGCGGAACCGCCGGTCGACCTTGCTTGGCGGTGTCCGGAAGTAAAGCCACGACACCGCCAGCATGAAAAATGACCCGAGCACGAAGCCGAGAAGCGGCGAAACGAAGATGAACGCGATCGTCTTCAGCAGACCGTCGAAGTTGAGCGCACCCCACCCCGACTTGGCAAGCGCCGATCCCACCAGACCGCCAATCAGCGCATGCGATGAACTCGACGGAATGCCGTAGTGCCACGTCACGATATTCCAGCCAATCGCACCAACGAGCGCGCCGAACACGACGTAGTGGTCAACGATGGCTGGATCGATCGTGCCGCGCCCGACCGTCTCCGCAACCTTCAAGTGGAAAATGAAGTACGCAATAACGTTAAATGCTGCGGCAAACGCAACAGCCTGCTGGGGCTTGAGCACACCGGTCGAAACGACGGTCGCGATCGAGTTCGCGGCGTCGTGAAAACCGTTCATGAAATCGAAGACCAGCGCGACGACGACGAGGGTGGCGACCACCCAGATGGCGAGTTGAATCGACTGCATCTCAGGCGTTTTCCAGCACGATGCCTTCGATGATGTTCGCCACATCCTCGCACTTGTCGGTGATCGTCTCGAGCAATTCGTAGATTGCCTTGAGCTTGATCAGGGTCTTCACGTTGTCTTCCTCGCGGAAGAGCTTCGACATCGCGGAACGCAGCACGCGATCGGCTTCCGATTCCAGCCGATCGATTTCCTCGCACGCCTTCAGGATCTGTCTTGCCTGCTTCATGTCGGAGAGCATGCCGACGGCTTGCTGCACGCGCTCCGATGTCGCCGTGCAGATGTGCGCCAGTTGGCTCGCTTCGGACGTCACCGCCTGCACGTCATAGAGCGAAATAGCCGTCGCGACGTCCTCCATCAGGTCGAGGATGTCGTCCATCGTCGTGATCAGCTTGTGGATTTCGTCGCGATCAAGCGGCGTGATGAAGGTCTTGTGCAGCAGATCGATGGCTTCGTGCGTGAGTTTGTCAGCCGCTTTTTCGGCCTTCTGCACGTTCTGCTTGTGAATCTCGGCGTCCGACAGGTTATCGATTAGCAGCTCGAGTTCGCGGCTCGCCGAGACAATGCAATTTGCGTGCGCATTGAAAATATCAAAGAACTTGCCCTCGGTGGGCATGAAACGACCGAACATTGGGATCCCGGAAATTGGTCACGGTTGTGGCTGACATAAAGCCGCAGCATTGTACCGTTCCGGAACCAGCGTCGCATTTTTGAAAGCATCGTTACAACAGCCCGCGCAGATATGGCTTTACTCGCTGTAGAAATTCTGCGCACCGGCAAAATTATCGAATTTCGTGAATTGGCCATGGAACGTGAGCCGAACGGGTCCGATCGGACCGTTACGTTGTTTGCCGATGATAATTTCTGCGGTGCCCTTATCCGGGCTGTCCGGGTTGTAGACCTCGTCCCGATAAATAAAGAGAATCACGTCCGCGTCCTGCTCGATAGCACCCGATTCACGCAAATCCGACATCACCGGCCGCTTGTTGGGCCGCTGCTCAAGACCGCGGTTCAGCTGAGACAGCGCGATCACCGGGACGTCGAGTTCCTTCGCCAAACTCTTCAGTGATCGGGAGATTTCCGAAATTTCAGTCGCCCGGTTTTCACCTTGCGACGATCCGCTCATCAGTTGGAGGTAGTCGATGATGATGAGACCCAGTTTGCCGCATTGACGCGAAAGCCGCCGCGCGCGCGAACGAAGTTCCATCGGATTCAGGCCACCGGTTTCGTCAATGAAAATCTGCGCCTCGCTCATCTTCTGCACGGCGTGCGTCAGCTTCGGCCAGTCTTCGTCCGTCAGACGCCCGGTTCGCATGCGGTGCTGATCCAGCCTGCCGACCGAACCGAGCATACGCATCGTCAGCTGGGTACCCGGCATTTCCATCGAAAACACGGCGACCGGAAGACCATATTCGACCGCCACGTATTCGCCGACGTTCATCGAAAACGCGGTCTTACCCATCGACGGCCGCCCAGCGACGATGATCAGTTCGCCACCGTGCATGCCCGACGTCATCCTGTCGAGATCAACGAAGCCCGTCGGCGTGCCAGTCACATCGCTTGAGTTAGCCGTGTGGTACAGGGTGTCGATCCGTTCCACCACCTGCGTCAACAATGGCCCGATTTCGAGAAAGCCCTGAGTGCCGCGTGCGCCGTCTTCGGCAATCGAAAACACTTTCGATTCAGCCTCGTCGAGCAGTTGCCGGACTTCCTTGCCCTGCGGGTTGAAGGCATCGGCGGAAATCTCGTCGGCGACCGAAACGAGGCGCCGCAACACCGCTCGATCCCGCACGATTTCCGCGTAGCGGCGGATATTGGCGGCGCTCGGCGTGTTTTGCGCGAGCGCGTTCAGATACGCGAGGCCGCCGACCTCCTCCGCCTTGCCGGACGTGCCGAGCGCTTCGTACACAGTGATCACGTCGGCCGGACGCGTTGCCGCGATCAGCTTGCCGATATGCTCGAAGATGATCCGATGGTCGTAGCGGTAGAAATCGCTCTGAGACAGGAAATCCGCGATGCGGTCCCATGCAGCGTTATCGAGCAACAAGCCGCCGAGCACGGACTGCTCGGCCTCGATCGAGTGCGGCGGGACTTTCAGCGATTCGAGTTGGGGATCTTTCGACGGTGCGTTCATGGAGACGAATTATCGGGCAAATGCGGTTATCAGGAAACCGGAACGCGGAAACAAAAAAACGGGAGCCGGTTGCCCGACTCCCGCTTTTTTTGCCAGAAACGACCTGGCGAATACTGCCCGGTACTTAGACGTGTTCGCCCAGCACCGACACCGTCACGTCGACTAGAACATCGGTGTGCAGCGAAATCTGCACCGGATGATCGCCGACCATTTTCAGCGGGCCTTCCGGCAGACGCACTTGAGCCTTTTCCACTGTGAAGCCTTGCTTGACCAGTGCGTCAGCGATGTCGGCGTTTGTCACCGAGCCGAACAGACGGCCGTCGACGCCAGCCTTCTGGCCAATCTGAACGGTCGAGCCGGCCATCTTTTCGCCTTGAGCCTGAGCGGCTGCCAGCTTTTCAGCAGCAACCTTTTCCAGTTCTGCACGGCGGACTTCGAATTCAGCGATCGCTTCCTTCGTTGCACGGCGAGCCTGCTTTTTCGGGATCAGGAAGTTACGTGCGTAACCGTCCTTCACCTTGACGATGTCGCCGAGATTGCCCAGGTTGACGACTTTTTCGAGAAGAATGATTTGCATTCGGATGCTCCTTGTTGCGTCGTCGGGTTAGGCCTTGTGCTGGTCGGTGTACGGCATGAGCGCGAGGAAACGTGCGCGCTTGATTGCCGTATCCAACTGGCGTTGATAGTGCGACTTCGTACCCGTAAGACGCGCCGGCGTGATCTTGCCGTTTTCGCCGATGAAGTCCTTCAGCGTTTCGAGGTCCTTGTAGTCGATCTGGTCGACGCCAGCGGCCGTGAAACGGCAGAACTTCTTGCGCTTGAAGAGCGGATTTTGTTGCTGACGACGCTTGTCGAATTTCTTACCAGTCGGGCGGGGCATGTTCAGTCCTTTCCAATGTCCTGCAATTCTGTGATGTGAAATACCAGGGTTCTGGCGTTGCGGCTCTTTTTTGCCAGGAAGCCGGTGAAGAGCGTTTCGACGCCCATCGCACAGCTTTCCAGCTTGCCGCTCGCCTCGCCGGCGGCCACCGCCGACATCGTCAGTTCGACCTGCCGTGCAATACCGGCTTCGACGACTTCGGTGCGGTGATGCAACGTACAACCTGCAATCGGAACGCCAGCGGGGGTATACCGCACCGGTTCGCGTTCAACGACGCTGGCCATGAGTTGCAGCCTGTTCATGAGAGCGACGCGAGTTTTCCGTAACCTGGTAGCTTAAATAACTGTATTAAGCCTGCGCTTCGGATGCTTGCGTAGCAGCCGACTTCTTGGCTTCTTCGCGCTGCACTTCCTTCATCATCGGCGACGGACCGGTTTCGGCCTTCTTCATCTTGACGATGAGGTGGCGCAGAACCGCGTCGTTGAACTTGAACGCATGTTCGAGTTCGTCGAGCGTAGCCTGGTCGCACTCGATGTTCATGCAGACGTAGTGAGCCTTCGCGAGTTTCTCGATCATGTAGGCCAGTTGGCGACGGCCCCAGTCTTCGATGCGGTGGATCTGGCCACCGTGCGACGTGATCGTGCTCTTGTAACGCTCGATCATAGCGGGCACCTGCTCGCTCTGATCGGGATGCACGATAAAGACGATTTCATAATGACGCATACACACTCCTTGTGGATTAAAGCCACCCGGGCGTCGGAACCGGTGTGGCAAGTGAGAAGCCGGAGAGTGTAACCCGAATGGGGTCAGCACGCAAGGTGTGCGTTGAATTTCCGTGCTGATTCGGCCGTGTTTTCAACGGCTTAGGAGCCAAAGCGGCCCCGGTCGCGCGCAAAGGCCACGCTTTTCCGTGACGCCAGCCCCAGGCACCGCCTGCCACACTGGCTGCCGGACGCCGGTCAGCCCGGCATTTCGCCCCGCGCGCCGCCGTGCAGACGGGCGTTCAGCGCCACCTTGAACGCCGCCAGCGAGTCAGGCGCGGCATCCGTGATCGCCCACCACACCATGCCGTCGTCACGCCAGCGGGCGAGCGAGTATCCGTCGCGAACAACCGTCGACGCTGGACTTTCTGCACCCGGGTCGGTCTCGGGGAAGACGTACACGTCGAGGACGTGCTTGCGGTAATGGTACGTCAGCACCGCCACCCGGCGATGTCCGACGTAGTCCAGCCGTCCGCCCACCAGCGTAAAGCCGCTCGCGGCCAGATCCTCGACCGGCGGTGCATAGTCGAGCCGCCCGTTGAACCACGGCTTTACTGTGTGCTGGTCGGAGGAAACGACATCGATCTCCCGCCCCGACAACTGCGCTCGCACATGGCTCGCGACGAGTTCATCGACAAGCGGCCCCGCGTCGGCCGGACGTCGCAGCGTCAACGTGACACCGGCGACCACGGCGCACAGCGCGATCAGCAGCGTGGCGAGCCAGCCGGCGCCGACCGTGTCGCCCGCCGGCGCGCCGAATATGCCGCCACCCAGCCCGCGCGCGCCGCCAAACAAAGGGAACCGCCAACGTCGGCGCCGCTGCGGCAACGAGGTCGGCGGCAGATCGGCGACGATGCGAGCCCGCAGCGCATCTGACGCGCGATGATAGTTCGCCTGACGGACGTTACGGCTAACCGCCCGAACGATCCCCGCCTCGCGACGGCATGCTTGGCACCCGTCGATGTGCTGCTGGACGCGCCGGTCGTCAGCCGCCGAAAGTTCGCAATCGGCGCTCGCATCAAGCAGAGGACGCGCTTCCTTACAGTCCATCCGGCGCCTCCCCGTTCGTGCGGGCCACTCCGCCGCTCTGGTCGGCGAGGCCATCCGGCGCGCGTCCCCGGAGCGAGGACCGTGTACCTCCCGGCTGCCCCGTCTGCGCGCCGGACAAACCGGTCTGCGCGTCAGGCGCAGTTCCTGTTGCGCCGCGCACAGGTGCTTGCGATCGAGCCGCGTCCCATTCATCCCGGCCCCGGCCATCGTGTCCGCACGAAGCATCGAGTGGCAATCCGGCCTGGTTGCCATTCACGTCGACGTCGTCGGCGTGGCTGCCTGGCTGCCGCGCTGCCGGGGCGCCTTCATCATTCCCTGCTGCGGCGCCCTTTCGCTGCCGCGCCGGTCCGGACTCGCGCGCCTCGAGCGCGGTCAACGCCGCGGCCAGCTTGCGACGGCCGCGCGCAAGCCGCGACATCACCGTGCCGACCGGCAGATCGGCAATCGTCGCGATCTCCCGATAGCTCAACTCCTCCAGCTCCCGCAGAATCAGCACCTCGCGATACTCGACCGGCAACCGCTCCAGCGCGGCGTGCACGAGTCGGCTGTCTTCCTCGCGGATCGCCAAGGTCTGCGGATCGACGCTCGCGGGACTCCAGCCGTCGATGGCGGCCTCTTCCTGCGAGTCGTCGAATCCGCCCACTTCGTGCGCCGACGCACGCCGGCGCCACTCCGTGTACCACGTGCGCCGCACGATCGCGAGCAGCCACGGGCGAGCACTGTCGCCACGGAAGGTATCGAAGAAGCGGAACGCGCGCATAAAGGCTTCCTGAACGACGTCGTCAGCGTCGCTGGCATTGCCGCACAACCAGCGCGCAAGGTTGTAGGCGGCATCGAGATGCGGTAGCGCCAGTTGCTGGAACCGTCGACTGCGCGCGGCCTGGTCGTACGTTCCAGCAGCGTTTCTTTCGGTCTCACCCACGCAGGCCCTCCCGGCTTTACGGCTGCAATACCGGCCATCCGTCAAGTTTATTCCCGCTTTCTCGCGCGGCAGGCACAAATAAATCCGGAATAAAATTCGCCTCGCGCCGGTCGACAGGAAATGCTCACCCCATGAGGAGCCGCCATGACGACCCGCCTGAACCAGCTCAAACGGCGCGATTTTTTGCGCCTTGCCGCCTTCGGCGGCGCAGCCCTCGCGTCCGCCCTGCCCGGCTGGACGTACGGGCGCGACGACGATTTCTTCTTCGTGCAGCTCTCCGATGCCCACTGGGGTTTCGAAGGCCCGGCCGTCAATCCCGACGCGAAGGGTACGCTGCCCAAAGCGATCGCCGCGGTAAACGCTCTACCCACCGCGCCGGATTTCGTCATCTTCACCGGCGACCTGACGCACACCACCGACGACACCGCCGTGCGCCACGAGCGCATGCGCCAGTTCCAGTCGATCGTCAGCAAGCTCAACGTCAAGCCGCTCTACCTGATGCCGGGCGAGCACGACGCGAGCCTCGACAACGGCGCGGCGTATCGCGAGCATTTCGGCGACACGCACTACACGTTCGACCATAAGGGCGTGCATTTCATCACGCTCGACAACGTGTCCGATCCAGCGGGCAAGGTCGGCGCCGAACAGATCGCGTGGCTTGCCGCCGATCTGGCGCAGCAGCCTGAACACGCGCGCATTGTCGTGTTCACGCACCGGCCGCTCTTCGATCTCGCGCCGCAGTGGGACTGGGCGACGCGGGACGGCGCACAGGTCATCGACGTTCTTGCGCAGCACTACAACGTCACCGTGTTCTACGGTCACATCCATCAGGAGAATCATGCGATGACGGGAAACATCGCGCACCACTCGGCGCGCTCGCTGATGTTTCCGCTGCCCGCGCCGGGGTCGCAGCCAAAGCGCCTGCCGGTGCCGTGGGACGCGTCCGCGCCTTATCGGGGGCTCGGCTGGCGGCAGATCGAAGTGGGCGGGACGGCCGGCGCGTTTGCGCTCAATGAAATGCCGATCCGCGACATCTCGTGAGGAGACCGACCATGCACGCAAACGCAAGCCTCGGGGATCAAACGCGCGTCACGCGTCGCCACTGGTTGATGCTCGCAGGTGCAGGCGCGGTCACGGCGCTGATCCGCTTCGATGCCAAAGCTGCGGAGCCGCGCGTCATCAAGGTTCATGCGCGCAGATTCACGTTCACGCCGAACCGCATTACGCTCGCGCCTCACGAACAGGTCATCTTCGAAGTCACTGCTGAGGATACCGTGATGGGGTTCTCGGTTCCGCAGTTCGGCGTGCGCGCCGACGTGCCGCCGGGCGCGACCGTGCGTGTGCCGGCTCAGGCCGCCGAGGCGGGCAACGTCGAATTTCTGTGCGACATCTTCTGCGGCTCGGGGCACGAAACGATGAACGGCACAATCGTCGTCGGCTGAAGGATGGGGCGGGCGTGATGCGAGGCTGCGGCAGCCCGCGTCACGCCACGCCGCTCCAGTAGCCCGGACGCGCGTACACCTCTTTCAGATAGTCGATGAAGTACCGCACCCTTGCCGGCACATAACGCTGCTGCGGATAGACGGCGAGGATGTCGTAATCGGGCAGTGCGAATTCGTCGAGGACGGTTTCGAGTTCGCCACGTGCAATCTGCTGCTGCACCTCCCAGGTCGAACGCCAGCCGAGACCGAGCCCTTCCGCCACCCAGCGGTGCAGCAGTTCGCCGTCGTTGCAGTCGAGCGTGCCGCCGACGCGCACCGTCGCGAGCTTGCCGTTGCGTCGAAAGTACCAGCCGCGGTTCTGGCCGCCCTGCAGGTTGAACGCGAGACAGTTGTGCTGTGGAAGGTCTTCGAGCGTCTTTGGCCGCCCGTGCCGGCGGAAATATTCGGGCGTGCCGCACACCACCCGCCGGTTCGACGCGAGCTTCACCGCGACGAAATTCGGATCGACCGCCCCGCCAATCCGAATCGACAGGTCATAGCCTTCGCGCACGAGATCGACCACGCGATCCGTCAGATTGAACGAAAGCTGCAGTTCCGGCTTGTCGGACAAAAACGCGGGCGCGAGCGGGGCAACATGTTTGCGGCCAAAAGCCGCCGGCGCCGAGACGATCAGGTGCCCCGTCACTGCGCGCCGTCCGGCCGTCAGTTCGTTTTCCGCCTGATCCCATTCGGTGAGAAGCCCGCGGCACCGCTCGAGAAATGCCGCGCCTTCTTCGCTGACCACGAGCCGCCGGGTCGAGCGATACATCAGCTTCACGCCAAGCCGCTTCTCGAGCGCGTCGATGCGCCGGCCGAGAATCACCGGCGACACGCCCTCTTCCAGCGCGGCGGAGGCAAGGCTGCCCGCGTCGGCGACGCGCACGAAGGTCTCGATCTGCTTGAAGCGGTCCATGGTCATCTCCAGCCTTGCCTGGCGGTGGTGGCAGCAAACGCCCGGTCATCCCGCGCCTGATGGGCCCCACCGCATTCAGTACTTTTTGTTTCGAAATAAGCGACCTGAACGGATCTTATCAAACCTTTAGGTGAAGCTTAAAGTGCCTCTCAACAGCCTTCACCGGCGATTCCAGGCATTCCAGACATTGAGGAGACAACCATGGCCAAGATGAGAGCCGTCGACGCAGCCGTACTCGTGCTCGAAAGAGAAGGCATCGATACTGCGTTCGGTGTCCCGGGCGCCGCGATCAATCCGTTCTACTCGGCGATGCGCAAGGCCGGCAATATCAGCCACGTGCTGGCGCGCCACGTCGAAGGCGCATCGCACATGGCCGAGGGCTATACGCGGGCCGCGCCGGGCAATATCGGCGTGTGCATCGGCACGTCGGGCCCGGCGGGCACCGACATGATCACCGGCCTCTACTCCGCCTCCGCCGATTCGATTCCGATTCTCGCGATCACCGGCCAGGCGCCGCGCGCGCGTCTTTACAAGGAAGACTTCCAGGCCGTCGATATCGAATCGATCGCCAAGCCCGTGACGAAGTGGGCTGTCACCGTGCGTGAGCCGGCGCTCGTGCCGCGTGTGTTCCAGCAGGCCTTCCATCTGATGCGCTCGGGCCGCCCGGGTCCGGTGCTGGTCGATCTACCGATCGACGTGCAACTCGCCGAAATCGAGTTCGACATCGACACGTACGAGCCGCTGCCGGTCTACAAGCCCGCGGCCACCCGCAAGCAGATCGAAGCCGCGCTCACGCTGCTCAACGATTCCGAGAGGCCGCTGATCGTCTCCGGCGGCGGCGTGCTCAACGCGGCGGCGGAAGCCCTGCTCGTCGAGTTCGCGGAGACCGTCGGCGTGCCAGTGATTCCGACGCTGATGTCGTGGGGCGCGATTCCCGACGATCATCCGTTGATGGCCGGCATGGTCGGTCTGCAGACCTCGCACCGCTACGGCAACGCAACGATGCTCGCCTCTGACTTCGTGCTGGGCATCGGCAACCGCTGGGCGAACCGTCATACGGGCAGCGTCGAAGTTTATACGAAGGGCCGCAAGTTCGTGCACGTCGACATCGAGCCGACGCAGATCGGGCGCGTGTTTGGTCCGGACCTCGGCATCGTGTCGGACGCGAAGGCGGCGCTCACGCTCTTCGTCGAAGTGGCGCGCGAATGGAAAGCAGCCGGCAAGCTCAAGGACCGCAGCGCCTGGGTCGCGGACTGCCAGCAGCGCAAGCGCACGATGCTTCGCAAGACGCACTTCGATAACGTGCCGATCAAGCCGCAGCGCGTCTACGAAGAGATGAACCAGGTGTTCGGCCGCGACACGTGCTATGTGAGCACGATCGGTCTGTCGCAGATCGCCGGTGCGCAGTTTCTGCACGTGTTCAAGGCGCGCAACTGGATCAACTGCGGCCAGGCCGGCCCGCTCGGCTGGACGATTCCTGCTGCGCTCGGTGTACGCGCTGCTGATCCGCAACGCCCGATCGTCGCGCTCTCCGGCGACTACGACTTCCAGTTCATGATCGAAGAACTGGCAGCCGGCGCGCAGTTCAACCTGCCGTACGTGCATGTGGTGGTGAACAACTCGTACCTCGGGCTCATCCGCCAGGCGCAGCGCGCGTTTGACATGGACTTCTGCGTGCAGCTCGCATTCGACAACATCAACGCACCGGAAGTGAACGGCTATGGCGTCGATCACGTCGCGGTGGCCGAAGGTCTCGGCTGCAAGGCTATCCGCGTGTTCAAACCGGAAGAGATCAAGCCGGCGCTGCAGAAGGCGCAGTCGATGCTGTCCGAGTTCAATGTGCCGGTGATCGTCGAAGTGATTCTCGAGCGCGTGACCAACATCTCGATGGGCACGGAGATCGATGCGATCAACGAGTTCGAAGAACTGGCCGAAAGACACGAAGACGCGCCGACCGCGATCAGCGCGCTCGACTGAACCTTCAGGCGGCCCGAACGGGCCGCCTCCAGCCGAAACCGGCCTAATCCCGCTTAACTGACCGACCAGCGAGACTTACGCACCATGCCGAAATTTGCAGCCAACCTGACCATGCTGTTCAACGAAGTCCCGTTCCTCGGCCGCTTCGCGGCCGCAGCGGACGCGGGCTTCAACGCCGTCGAATTTCTCTTTCCGTACCCGTACGGGATCGCTGAACTGGCCGAGCGTCTGCAGCAGAACCGTCTGAAGCTCGTGCTGCATAACCTGCCGGCCGGCAACTGGGAAGCGGGTGAACGCGGCATTGCCTGTCTGCCGAATCGTGTCGCCGAATTCCAGGAAGGTGTCGGCCGTGCAATCGAATACGCGAGGGCGCTGAATGTGCCGCAGTTGAATTGCCTCGTCGGCATTCCGACGGCAGGCATCGATGCCGACAAGGCGCGCGCCACGATCGTCGACAACCTGCGCTTCGCTGCGGACGAACTGAAGAAAGAAGGCATTCGCCTCCTCGTCGAGCCGTGCAACTCGTACGACATTCCAGGCTTCGCGCTGAACCGCTCATCGGAAGGCCTCGACGTGATCCGCGCAGCCGGCTCGGACAATCTCTTCCTGCAGTACGACATCTATCACATGCAGCGGATGGAAGGCGAACTCGCGGCGACCATCCGGAAGAACCTGGCATCGATCGCGCACATCCAGCTCGCCGATAACCCCGGCCGCAACGAACCGGGCACCGGCGAAATCAACTACCCGTTCCTGTTCGACCTGCTCGATTCGCTTGACTACGAAGGTTACGTCGGCTGCGAATACAAGCCGCGCACGACAACCACCGAGGGCCTCGGCTGGATCCAGCGCATCGCCGGCCAGACGCGCGGCGCGGCGCACATAGCAGCCTGAGCGTTGCTGCGTAACCAGCCAGCGAACGGTTGAACATTTCTCGAACCCTGCATCCCGGAGACATATCTATGGCAACAATCGGTTTCATCGGCCTCGGCATCATGGGCGCGCACATGGCGCGCAACCTTCTCAAGGGCGGTCACACGCTGATCGTCAACGGCGCCTATCCCGTACCGGACGACCTGCGCACGCAGACGACCGTCGTCGCGAGCTCCACCGCCGTCGCCCAGGCCGCCGATATCGTTATCTCGATGGTGCCGGACACGCCCGACGTCGCGAACGTGCTGTTCGCCGAAGACGGCGTCGCGAACGGCCTTTCGAAAGGCAAGCTCGTCATCGACATGAGTTCGATCTCCCCGCTCGAAACGCAGGACTTCGCGAAGAAGATCAACGCCCTTGGCTGCGACTATCTCGACGCGCCGGTATCCGGCGGCGAAGTCGGCGCGCGTGAAGCGACGCTGACCATCATGGTCGGCGGCCCGCAAAAGGCGTTCGATCTGGCAAAGCCGCTGTTCGACCTGATGGGCAAGAACATCTCGTTGATCGGCGACAACGGTGCCGGGCAGACCTGCAAGGTGGCAAACCAGATCATCGTGGCGCTGAACATCGAAGCCGTCGCCGAAGCGCTGCTGTTTGCAGCGCGTTCGGGCGCCGATCCGGAGCGTGTGCGCCGCGCGCTGATGGGCGGATTCGCGTCGTCACGCATCCTCGAGGTACACGGCGAGCGCATGACGAAGCGCACCTTCGATCCGGGCTTTCGCATCGAGCTTCACCAGAAGGATCTGAACCTCGCGCTCGATGGCGCGCGCAAGCTCGGCATCGCCCTGCCCCACACGGCGAGCGCGCAGCAGCTGTTCAGCGTGTGTGCGGCGAATGGCGGCAAGGCCTGGGATCATTCGGCCATGGTGCGTGCGCTGGAAATCATGGCGAACTTCGAGGTCGCACAGGCGCCGGGCAAGGAAGCGAAGGCTGCCTGAAGTCAACGCCCGGTTGTTGCCTGTTGCGACAGACATTCGCAACGGGCAATCACGATTCGCCATTGATGCACATAAACAGCGGCCGCGACATTCGCGGTTGCTGGCAGGTGGGGCGCTTTGTCCGTTGCGCGGCACGCGTAGCGGCCAGGGCAAATCAAGCCGCTCTGGGCTGAGAGCGGCCAGTGGGGTCCGCAGCGGCACCCGGCGACGCCGGGGAAGCCTTGGTCGGTCAGACGTCGTCGTCGGGTGTCCGGCTGTCGGATTTCATGGTTTTGCCACGCCTTGACCAGGACCGCTTTCGGCCGTCGCGGTCCGCAGGCATCAGTAAGTATCGAACGCCCGCTGCAACGCGACCGAACCCGTCCCGCCTGCAGCGAGCGCGAGCATCAGCAGCACGCGCGCCTTGTAAGGATTCAGCGAATTGGCCGTGACAAAACCGAGCGCATCGTCGGGCGCCGCACCATTGCGCATCACATGTCCGGAGCCCACGCGCGACGAGCGCACCACGGCCACACCCTGCGACGCCGCATCCGCCAGCGCCTGCTGCATCGACGCGTGGATCGAACCGTTGCCCGTGCCCGCGACGACGATGCCCCGCACGCCGGCGGCCACCAGCGCGTCGACGGCGACGCGTGAAGCGCCCGCATAACTCGCGACGATCTCGACATCCGGCCATGCCGCGCCGATCACGAATTCCGTCGCAGCCGTATGCGGCCGTACGACGCTGCGCTGGAACTCGACACGCCCATCCTGCACCCAGCCAAGCGCGCCGACTTCCGGCGACTGGAACGCATCGACCGCGAAGGTGCTCGTCTTGACGACGTCGCGCGCGCTATGGATGCGATTGTTGAATGCAACGAGCACTCCCTTTCCGTGCGCAACCGGACTCGCCGCGACCGTCACGGCATTCGCGAGATTCAGCGGACCGTCGGCCGACAATGCGGAGGCCGGCCGCATCGCAGCGGTCAGCACCACGGGCTTCGCACTCTTTATCGTGAGATGCAGCAGATAGGCCGTTTCCTCCAGCGTATCGGTGCCATGCGTGATCACCACGCCGTCAATGTCGTCGGTTGAAAGCAGCGCATTCACACGTTCCGCGAGCGTCGTCCACAGCGCGAGCGCCATGTCCTTGCTGTCGATGCTAGCGACCTGTTCCGCGTGGATCTGCGCGACTGTCGACAACGCAGGCACCGCCGCCAGCAACTGGTCGACGCCAACCACGCCAGCCTGGTAGCCCGCGGTGTTGGTGGCATCGGCGGCAAAGCCCGCGATGGTGCCGCCCGTGGCAAGCACGGCGATGCGCGGCAACGCGCCCTGCGGCGCAGAAGAAGTGGAAGTATTCATGGCGGCGATTGTAAGCGATGCGCTGCCATGTTTCGATACGCGTGCACCCGATGTCGCGGACGGTGCATCGCGCACCGTCACGCTGCGCCGCGCGACTTCAGGCTGCTTCGCGCAACTGCGCAGCGATTTCCGCTTCGTTCAGTTGCGGCGCGAACATCTCGAGCAGCCGGTAAGCGTAGGCGCGCAGGAACGCGCCCTTGCGCAGACCGACGCGCGTCGTGCTCGCTTCGAACAGATGCTGCGTGTCGAGCGCGACGAGTTCGGTGTCGCGCTTCGGGTCGTAAGCCATCGCCGCGACCACGCCGATCCCCATGCCGAGTTCGACGTAGGTCTTGATCACGTCAGCGTCGATGGCGGTCAGCACCACGTCGGGCAAGGCACCGGCTTTCGCGAACGCCTGGTCGATATGCGAGCGGCCCGTGAAGTCCTGGTCGTACGTGACGATCGGATACTCGGCAACCTCATCGAGCGTGAGATTGGGCCGGCCCACCAGTGGGTGATCCTTCGGCACCACCACTACGTGATGCCACGAATAGCACGGGAACGTGACGATGTCGGGATAGCGGTCGAGCGCCTCGGTCGAGATGCCGATGTCCGCCTCGCCATTGATGATCATCTGCGCAATCTGCTGCGGACTGCCCTGGCGCAGCGCGAGATGCACCTTCGGGAACACCTCGGTGAACTGGCGGATCACCTTGGGCAGCGCGTAGCGCGCCTGGGTGTGGGTCGTAGCGACGACGAGGTGGCCGCTGTCCTGGTCGGCGTACTGACGGGCAACGCGGCGCAGGTTTTCCGCATCGAGCAGCATCCGCTCGATCAACTGATGCACCGCCTTGCCAGGCTCGGTCAAACCCGTCAGCCGCTTGCCGCGACGAATGAAGATATCGACGCCGAGTTCGTCCTCGAGGTCCTTGATCTGTTTCGACACACCCGACTGCGACGTGTACAGCACGTTCGCCACTTCGGTCAGGTTCATGTTCTGGCGCACGGCCTCACGCACAAAACGTAGTTGCTGAAAGTTCATCTGTATGTCTCCGGTTCAGCCGAAGTTAGATTATGCAATGGTCAATGCGCCGGAAACACGCGCAACGCCCGCGGCACGGCGGTCACACCGTCGCCGACGGCAAGACGCAGATCGCGCCATGCTTCGCGATCGAGTTCGGCTTCGAGCACGGTGCCTTCGCGGCCTTCGAGCTCGACCCGCACCGAGCCGCCCAGCGTGACCACGCGCCGCACGCCCACCCCGATGCCATCGCGATGGCTGTCGGTCTGCGGATACAGTTGCAGATCGTGCGGCCGCACATACGCAAACGCGGGGCCTTCGAAGCCCGCCTCGATCGGCACCGGCAGCGCCGCCCCGTCGACCACGAAACCGCGGCGATCCACCTTGCCCTGCAGACGGTTGGCCGCGCCGAGGAATTCATAGACGAACGACGTCTGCGGATGATCGTACATCTCCTGCGAACTGCCGACCTGCTCCACGTGTCCGCGATTGAGCACGACGATGCGGTCGGCGACTTCCAGCGCTTCTTCCTGGTCATGCGTGACGAAGATCGTTGAGATATGCAGGTCGTCGTGCAGACGCCGCAGCCAGCTGCGCAGCTCCTTGCGCACCTTCGCGTCGAGTGCGCCGAACGGTTCGTCGAGCAGCAACACTTTCGGCTCGACGGCGAGCGCGCGGGCCAGCGCGATGCGTTGCCGCTGGCCGCCCGAGAGCTCCGACGGAAAGCGTTGCGCGAGCCAGTCGAGCTGCACGAGCTGCAGCAGTTCATGCACCTTCTCGCGGATCACCGCTTCCGAAGGCCGCTGCCGGCGCGGCTTCACACGCAGGCCGAACGCGACATTCTCGAACACCGTCATATGACGGAACAGCGCGTAATGCTGGAACACGAAGCCCACCTGCCGCTCACGCGCGCCCACCTGCGCGACGTCCTGGCCCTGCAGCACGACCTGGCCGGCATCCGCATGGTCGAGGCCCGCGATCACGCGCAGGAGGGTCGTCTTGCCGCACCCGGAAGGCCCGAGCAGGGCAACGAGCTCGCCCGGCGGAAAGTCGAGCGAGACGTTATCGAGCGCGGTGAAATCGCCGAAGCGCTTGCGCAGGTGACGAACGGTGATGCCCATGGACTGCTCCTTACTGAACCGGCTGGCCGGCCACCCGCGACGGCGCCGGCGACTGGGTGACAGGACCGGAGTGCGCAGGAAGATCCCGCGCGCTGGCCAGCTCCGCCGACATATGACGTTCCGCGAGCAGCTTGAGCGCCAGCGTGAGCAGCGCCAGCAGCGCCAGCACGGAGGCCACCGCAAACGCCGCGGAAAAGTTGTATTCGTTGTAGAGGATCTCGACGTGCAGCGGCATCGTGTCGGTCTGGCCGCGAATATGCCCGGACACCACCGACACCGCGCCGAACTCGCCCATCGCGCGCGCATTGCAGAGAATCACGCCGTACAGCAGACCCCACTTCACGTTGGGCAAGGTGACGCGGCGAAAAACCTGCCAGCCCGACGCACCGAGCACATGCGCGGCTTCTTCCTCGTCGTTGCCCTGCGCCTGCATCAGCGGAATCAGTTCGCGCGCGACGAACGGAAACGTGACGAACACCGTCGCGAGCACGATGCCCGGCACCGCGAAGATGATCTGCAGGTTGTGCGCTTCGAGCCACGGACCGAACCAGCCCTGCGCGCCGAACATCAGCACATAGATCAGGCCCGAGATGACGGGCGACACCGAGAACGGCAGATCGATCAGGGTCGTCAGCAGCGCCTTGCCGCGGAATTCGAACTTCGCGATGCACCACGACGCCGCGAGTCCGAACACGAGGTTCAGCGGCACGGCGATGGCCGCGGTGACCAGCGTGAGCCTGATCGCCGACAGCGCGTCGGGATCGGCGAGCGATTCGAAATAAAAGCCGATGCCCTTGCTGAGCGCCTGATAGAACACCGCAGCGAGCGGCACGACGAGAAACAGCGCCAGGAACAGCAGCGCGATGCCGGTCAGCAGCCAGCGCACCGCGCGCGGCTCGGTCACCGGGTCGGGACGGTGAACGGCGGTGCCGCTGTTGCGCGGCGTCGAGGCGAGCGTGGCAGGGGTGGCAGGGGTGCGGCTCATTGTGCGCCTCCGCCGATCGCGACGGCACCCGCGCTGCCGATGCCCGTGGCCGGCGGCACCGCGCCGGATGCGCCGCGCCCCGTACGCCGCTGCAGATACCACTGCAGCGTGTTGACCGTCAGCAGCATGAAGAAGGACACCACCAGCATCACCACCGCCAGCGCCGTGGCGCCCGCGTAGTCATACTGTTCGAGCTTCGTGATGATCAGCAGCGAGGTGATTTCGGACTTCATCGGCACGTTGCCCGCGATGAAGATCACCGAGCCGTATTCGCCGAGCGCGCGGGCGAAGGCCAGTGCGAAGCCGGTCAGCAGCGCGGGCAGCACCGACGGCAGCACGACGCGCCGGAACGTCAGCCAGCGCGATGCGCCCAGGCACGCGGCCGCCTCTTCCTGCTCGCGCTCGAAGTCTTCGAGCACCGGCTGCACGGTGCGCACGACGAACGGCAGGCCGATAAACGTCAGCGCCAGCAGCACACCGAAAGGGGTGAACGCGACCTTGATGCCGAGCGGCACGAGCAGCTGTCCGAGCCAGCCGTTGCCGGCGTACACGGCGGCGAGCGAAATGCCCGCGACCGAGGTCGGCAGCGCGAATGGCAGATCGACGACCGCATCGACGATGCGCCTGAACGGAAACCGGTAGCGCACCAGCACCCAGGCGAGGAGAAAGCCGAATACGGCGTTGATCAAGGCGCCGCCGAACGCGGCGACGAACGTCAGCCGGTACGAGGCGAGCACACGTGGCGACGTCACGGCGCGCACGAACTGCTCCCAGTCGAGGGTGGCGGTCTTCAGGAAGGTCGCCGCCAGCGGGATCAGCACCACGAGGCTCAGATACGCCACCGTGATGCCGAGTGTCAGGCCGAAGCCGGGTAACGCGCCCGGCTTGCGGAAGGTCAACGTCGTCATGCTGAATGCCCTTGTTACTCGATTACTGCGGCTGGTAGATCGAATCGAAGATGCCGCCATCCGCGAAGTGTGTCTTCTGCGCGTTCGCCCAGCCGCCGAAGCTGTCGTCGACCGTGTACAGCCTGAGCTTCGGAAACTTCGAGGTGAGCGCGGCCGGCACCCTGTTCGAACGCGGACGGTAGAAGTTCTTCGCCGCGATCTCCTGGCCTTCGTCGCTATAGAGGAAGTTCAGGTACGCCTCGGCGAGCCTGCGCGTGCCGTGTTTGTCGACCACCTTGTCCACCACGGCAACCGGCGGTTCGGCCAGGATGCTCGCCGAAGGCACGACGATCTCGAACCGGTCCGGGCCGAATTCCTTCAGCGACAGAAACGCCTCGTTTTCCCACGCAATCAGCACGTCGCCGATGTCGCGCTGCACGAAGCTGGTCGTCGCGCCCCGGGCACCCGAATCGAGTACGCCTGCATTCCTGTAAAGCTTGCCGACGAATTCCTTCGCCTTCTGGTCGTTGCCGCCCGGCAGATGGGCGGCGTAGGCCCACGCGGCCAGGTAGTTCCAGCGGGCGCCGCCGGAGGTTTTCGGGTTCGGTGTCACGATCGACACGCCCGGCTTGATCAGGTCGTCCCAGTCCCTGATGTGCTTCGGGTTGCCCTTGCGCACGAGAAACACGATGGTCGACGTGTACGGCGACGCGTTATCCGGCAGACGTTTCTGCCAGCCCCTGTCGATGAGACCCTTGCCGGCGAGCGCGTCGATGTCATAGGCGAGCGCGAGCGTCACGACGTCCGCCTGCAGACCGTCCAGCACCGAACGCGCCTGCGCGCCCGAGCCGCCGTGCGACTGCCTGAAGGTGACCGATTCACCGGTCTTTGCCTTCCATTCCTTGCCAAACGCCTGATTGACATCCTGATACAGCTCGCGCGTCGGGTCGTACGACACATTGAGGAGCGTTGCATCCGCCCGCGCATGGCCGGCGAAACCCGCCGCCGAGATGCCCAGCGCAAGTGCCGTGATGACGTTGCGCGTCCTGCCTGTCAGCCCCGAATTTCCGAACATCCGCTTTCTCCGTGTTCTTTGTATTGATGCAGCGTTGGTTTGCATCGATTGCGGCGCAGTCTATCGAACGGCCTTCATTATTAAAAATAATCGTTCTTCATTTTTTAATACGAAAAAGTGCTAACAACGGACAGGCGTGGCGTTCCAGCACGAAAACGTGTGTGACGATGTCCGAAACCAGCGTTGCAACGACACCGCCGGAACCGAACCTAAAGTAAAGCTTGAAATGCGCCGGATACTGTATAAAAATACAGTCACCTGTCTATCCATACAGTGGCGCCATGACCAAACTCACCGCACGACAGCAGCAGGTTTTCGATCTGATTCGCCGGGCCATCGAGCGCACGGGCTTTCCGCCCACCCGCGCAGAAATTGCCGGCGAACTCGGTTTCAGCTCGGCCAACTCGGCGGAAGAGCATCTGCGCGCACTGGCGCGCAAGGGCGTGATCGAACTGGCCGCGGGCGCTTCGCGCGGTATCAGGCTGCTGTCCGGCTCAGACGACAGCCCCTATCAGTTCACACTTCCGCACGCGAGCATCATGCAGCTGTCGCTGCCGCTGATCGGCCGGGTGGCGGCCGGCAGCCCGATCCTGGCTCAGGAGCACATCTCGCAACACTACGCGTGCGACCCGGCGCTCTTCTCGAGCAAACCGGATTACCTGCTGAAGGTACGTGGGCTGTCGATGCGGGACGCGGGCATCTTCGACGGCGATCTGCTGGCCGTTCAAAAGAAGAGCGAAGCGAAAGACGGCCAGATCATCGTCGCGCGGCTCGGCGACGATGTCACGGTGAAGCGGCTGAAGCGCCGGCCGGACGGCATCGAGCTGATCGCCGAGAACCCGGACTACGAAAACATCTTTGTACAGGCCGGCAGCGCCGAATTTGCGCTCGAAGGCATTGCGGTTGGGCTGATTCGCCCGACCGAATTCTGAATCTCGCCAGGAGAGTCTCATGGAACGCCTTGCCCGCCTGATCCCGTTTCGCCAGTTCGGCCGTCTGCGTCATCTGCGCAATATCGTCCCATGCGCACCACTCGAGGCGATTGCCACGCCGTCGCTCTTCGGGCGCGACGCGACAGCCGGGGCGTCCGGTGCTTCGCCCCTGCCGTCCGCGCTGCCGGCCTTCGCGCGGGTATCGCTGAATTCCGGACTTAACGCGGAACCCGCAAGACGCGCACCGGTGCGCGTCTATCATGGGTCGTCGCGGCTCATCATGGTGGGTACAGTGGATGCGGTCTGCCGCATGATCGACCACTGCATCGCTGAAGAGCGGGCTGGCGTGCAAGGCGCACTGTTCGAGTGATGGGCTGTTCCGATGACCCGTGGGCCTGAGGCGATTGCGCCGCAGATGCGCTGCGACCGCGCCGTGTCCCGGCCCGACTTGCGGCTCAGGGGATCGTTTCCACATGGTTGCGGTCAACGTTAGATCACATCTGACAGAGGCTCACCCTCCATGGCTGTTTCAGCACCTCCAAAGAAGAAGCACCGTCCTTTTCGGTCGCTGGCGATTGCGGCCCTTGTGGTCGTGGTTGTGGCAGCGCTGATATATGGCTATGCCTCGCCGTATATCGCGCTCAACCGTCTCAAGCGCGCAGCCGACGCGCGCGATGCGGAAACGGTCAACGAATATGTCGACTTCCCGGCTCTACGCGACAGTCTGAAACAACAGGTGACCGGCTTGCTCGTGCGGCGTCTCGACGGGCAGCACAGCGGGAATCCGTTGGCCGCCATCGGGGCAATGATAGGAGTAGCCTTGATCGGTCCGCTGGTGGATGCCTATGCAACGCCGGATGGCGTCGCGGCCCTGCTGAACGGCATGCCGCCGCGCGGCGAGCCCGGCGAGCGACCACCGCAGCCACCATCGGCGGCATCGAATGAGCCGTCTGGATCGGCAGGCTCAGCAGGAACGGCGAGCGCAACGCAAGCACCGTCGCCTGCGCCGCCCACCGCATCGTCTTCTTCAGAACAGCCGACCCCGCTGCAGCCCCCGCAGACCACTGCGGGTTATCGCGGGATCAACGAGTTCGTCGTTACGTATCAGCACGGTATCGGCGATACGCGTTATTCGGCCATCCTGCGCCGCGACGGTCTGTTTTCATGGAAGCTGTCAGCCGTTGATCTGAATGGCTGACGCTATACGTAACTGATGTTACTCAGCGTGACATCAGGCCGCTGTAGTCGTCGAGGCTGCAGCGGCGGCCTCCTGTTTCTGTTCGGCGGCTGAGGAACAGGCCACCAGAATGCTGCAGGAGACCCGGTCGAGAAGCGGCGTATTGCCCGCACCCATCCACCATCGCGAAAGTCCTGTACGGCAACGATGGCCCACCACCACGAGGTCCACTTGCAGTTCGTTCGCGAGATTGGCGATTTCGTCGATCGGATGACCAAACGCAAAGTGACCATGAGCCTGTACGCCGCGCTCGGTCAACCAGTTCACGCCTTCTTGAAGAATTTCGCGGGCTGTTTCTTCGAAACGACCGCACGCGACATCGGTCAGCAGGCCCGCGCTTTGTGCGATGCTCGATCTCATGTCGACCACGGACAGCAGATGCGTTTCCGCTTTCAGGTCCAGTGCAAGATCCGCACCGCAGCGCAGCGCCTTGCGGCCTTCGCGCGAGCCGTCGTAGCACAGCAGGATTTTTTTGTAGCTCGCCATGATCTTCTCCCCACCGCCCGATGCGGCTTCGCTTCAATCATGGTGCGCCGCAATTCCGCTTGCAAGGGATGGAAAACGCTTAGTGCGTCTCCACCGCGTTTGAGGGCATGCCGCAGTGCAATAAGCACCTTTCAGGCATCAGGGCGCCGCAAACGCAACGCAGCCAATGCCCCTAGAATGGGCAGCCCGGCCGGTTTTTTTACGGCACACCTCGTGCAGTCACCCATCCATGTCCGCAGCCGAGATTGAATTCGAGAACGTAGAGAAGCGTTATGGCGAGAAGACTGTCGTTGACGGACTTTCGTTCCACGTCCGCGCCGGCGAGTGCTTCGGTCTGCTGGGGCCAAACGGTGCCGGTAAGACGACGACACTGCGCATGTTGCTTGGCATCGCCGCACCAGATGCGGGCACGATCAGGCTCTGCGGCGAATCGATTCCGCTGCGGGCGCGTTATGCCCGAGCGCGGGTCGGTGTCGTGCCACAGTTCGACAATCTCGATCCGGACTTCACCGTTCGCGAAAATCTGCTCGTGTTTGGCCGCTATTTCGGTTTGAGCGCCGCGCAAACGCGCGACAGGGTGCCGGCGCTGCTCGAATTCGCCCGGCTCGAAAACAAAGCGGACGCGCGCGTCGGCGAACTGTCGGGTGGGATGAAACGACGTCTGACGCTTGCTCGGGCGCTCGTCAACGATCCCGACGTGCTGATCATGGACGAGCCGACCACCGGTCTCGACCCGCAGGCCCGGCATCTGATCTGGGAGCGTCTGCGCTCGCTGCTCGCGCGCGGCAAGACGATCCTGCTCACCACGCACTTCATGGAAGAAGCCGAGCGGCTGTGTCACCGGCTGTGCATCATCGAGGAAGGGCGCAAGATTGTGGAAGGTGCACCGAATCAGTTGATCGCGTCGGAGATCGGTTGCGATGTGATCGAAATCTACGGACCCGATCCCGTCGCCCTGCGTGACGAACTGGCGCCGCTCGCCGTGCGCACCGAGATTAGTGGAGAGACGCTGTTCTGCTACGTCGAGGATCCGCAGCCTGTCCACGCGAAGCTCAAACAACGCTCGGATTTGCGGTGTCTGCACCGGCCCGCCAATCTTGAGGACGTTTTTCTGCGGCTCACGGGCCGCGAGATGCAGGACTGAGCCTGCGCGATGCAGCCGACTCATTCAACGAGGGGCGCCCCCTTCTGATCACCCGCCTCCGACAGACACGAGATTCACCCGACCCTATGGACGCGCGCAGCTACGATACCCCCGGCAAACCCTCCCGGCTGCACGAAGGCTTTGCCGCCCTGCCGGCCAATCCGGTCAACTGGATTGCGGTCTGGCGCCGCAACTATCTGGTCTGGCGCAAGCTCGCGATTGCGTCGATGTTCGGCAATCTCGCCGATCCGATGATCTATCTATTCGGTCTCGGTTTCGGACTGGGTCTGATGGTCGGCCATGTCGACGGTGTCTCGTACATCTCGTTCCTCGCGGCAGGCACGGTCGCGTCGAGCGTGATGATGTCGGCGAGTTTCGAGTCGATGTATTCGGGCTTTTCGCGGATGCACGTACAGCGCACCTGGGAAGCCATCATGCAAACGCCGCTCACGCTCGGCGATATCGTGCTGGGTGAGGTGATCTGGGCCGCCAGCAAAGCGACGCTGTCCGGCGCGGCGATCATGCTGGTGGCGGGCGCGCTCGGTTATGCAAGTTTTCCTTCGATGCTGCTCGCACTGCCCGTCATTGTGCTGACCGGACTCGCGTTCGCCAGTGTCACGATGATCGTGACCGCCCTCGCGCCGTCCTACGATTTCTTCATGTTCTATCAGACGCTGGTGCTCACGCCGATGCTGCTGCTCTCAGGCGTGTTCTTTCCGGTTACGCAATTGCCCGCGGCCGCACAAACCGTCACGCTGCTTTTGCCGCTCGCGCATGCGGTCGATCTGATGCGGCCCGCGATGCTCGGCAGGCCGGTTGAAGATGCCGCGTTGCACGTCGCCGTGCTGGCGGCCTATGCGGTCGTGCCGTTTGTGATTTCGGCCGTGCTGTTCCGTCGCCGTCTGATGCGCTGAACAGGCATGCGCACCGCGCGGACCGCCATGCCCATGTGGCGTGTGGGCAGTCCGTCAGTCTTCGTCGTCGGTCCACGGAATGTCGACGTCCGAGATGAACGCGACCGTGGCGAACGGACCGCCGTCCTGACGTCCAATCTTGCCGTCTGCCCGTTGCCATTCGACGCGGAACACCGTGCCCGGATCATCCGCCACGAGGCGGATCGTGCGCACTTCGTCCGGATCGGCCGCTTCCACCGGGCCATCGAGCGAGATGAGCAACGTCTGCGGCCACAACCCGTCAGCCGGATCGTAAATGCGATCGCCATCGGGGATCAACGTGAACGCTTCCACGCCAATAGTCGCCGACGCATCGACAATCATCTTGCCCAGTGCGCGCAGCAACGCGGTCGCCCGCGCCGAGTTCGCCTGGCGGATAGCGAGGTCCCCGCGCGTCAGCGCCTGTTCAAGTTTCGGATTGGTTTTCTGTTGCGCCATTCTGTTTCCTGGATTCCATCGTTCTTTTCAGCGTGCGGTCGTGGAAAGCCCGCCGCCGATATTGCAATTGCCAATGAGGGTTGAAAAAGATTGCAGCCGGTCATGGGTGGTTGCGTTCGCGGACTGAATCCTACCATTCGGGTGTGCTGCAATGCGGCAGCGCGGGCGCGGTGGCTAGACCGCACCCCCAGTCCCCCCAGTGTAGGTCGCGTTTGGCGATTGAACACGTCAATTCCACCCGCGAGCGCGAGAAAGCGCACCGATCGGGTGTGCCGCCTAAAAACCCAGTGCGATCGCCAGCAGACCGGCGACCACGCCAAAAGCCACCACCGACACGGCCACGACCGACAGCACGCGGGGCCGGAACGAGCGCGTCAGCATTGCGAGCGACGGCACGCTGATTGGTGGAAGCGTCATCAGCAGCGCGCCTGCCGGACCGACGCCCATGCCGAGCGACAGCATCGCCTGAATGATCGGCACTTCGCCCGCCGTCGGAATCACGAACAGCATCCCGGCCACCGCCAGCGCGACAATCCAGCCGATATGATTGCCGATCTCAGGCCCCACATGCGGAAACAGCCACGCGCGCGCCGCACCGAGCAGCAGAATGAGGACGATGTATTCCGGAATGAGGCGCACCGCCATCCGGCCGAGAATCTGCAGCCAGCGGGCAAATGCATGGCCCGTCTGCTGCTCGGCAATGAGTTGCGCAAGCTGCGTATCGGCGGCTTCCGATTCCCTGGTGGTCACGAGGCGGTTCATCAGATAGCCCAGGCCGAACACCATCAGCACCCCGAGTACCAGCCGCAGTGCAGTCCAGTTCCAGCCGAGTACGAACCCCATGAACACGAGCGTCGCCGGATTGAGCACCGAGTTACCGAGCCAGAAGGCGATCGCGCCGCCGGGCGAGGCTTGCCTCGCCCGCAACCCGACCACTACCGGCGCGGCGCAGCAGGTGCACATCATGCCGGGAATCGCCAGCAGCCCGCCTGCCGCGACGCTGCCGAAACCTGTCTTGCCGAGCAGCCTCGCCACCCAGTGTGCCGGCAGCAGCGCCTGCACGGCCGAGCCGAGCAGCAGGCCCAGCACCATTGCCTGCCAGATTGCCTTGCCGTAAGCCCACGCGTAATCGAGCGCCGCCGACAGCGAGGGCTCAGGGGGACTTGCCGCGGTGCCCATCAGGATCGATTTTCCGATCGAGTGCGTCGATGCCGCGGTGAAAGCGCGGTTGTAGTACGGAAACCACTTCACATAGAAAAGCCCGACGACGGCAATCAGCAGGAAAACCGGCCAGCCGTAAGTGGGTTGTGTTTGGCGTGTGGAGTTCATGATTTTCTTTCTTGGATATTCTGAGTGACGAAAGAGGTGGAAGCCTGTCCGGATTGCGTCGCACCCGTCACAACGCGCCTTCCCTCAGGGGAAAGGGTAGCGGACGAAGAAGAAGGCGTCATCCATGCCGCTCCGCCCTCAGCGCATTGCGCGAGCAGCACCCTCGCCTGTTCGACGCAGTCCGCCGCATTCGGCCGGAAGGTGAACCGAAGCGCCTGCGCAAGACCGCGGAAATGCTGACCACTGCTGCGCTGATACGCAGGATCGTAATGGCATTCGATCAATTCACCGGACAACTCGGCGCGCGCCCCGTCGTCGATCAACTGCTGCCAGTGTCTGACCTGCTCCTTGCTGTGCAGGCCGATCAAACGGTCGAGTTGCTGCTGGAACTGCCGCGGGTCGTCGAACAGGTGCGCGTAGTCCTGCAGCAGGAACGCAATGCGATCTTCACGCGATGCGTCGATCTCGACGCACGCCCCGCGATGAAAGCGGTCGAGCAGTGCCAGCGGCAGCGTGATACGGCCGATGCGCCGGCTCTCCGATTCGACGAACACCGGGCGCCTGACATCGAGCCGGGACAATGCGTCGAAGAGCGCCGTATCGAACGCTTTCTGCGACGGCTGCGCCTGCCCGGGCCACGCGCCCAGCAGCGAGCCGCGATGGCGCGCGAGTTCTTCCAGATCGAGCACCTGCGCGCCCGCCTGCCGCAGCGCCTGCAAGAGACGCGTCTTGCCGCTGCCGGTAGGACCGACGAGCGCGATGTAATCGAATTGCCCCGGCAATGTGCCGAGCCTCTCCAGCACCGAGTGACGGTACGTCTTGTACCCGCCGTCGAGTTGCCGCGCCTGCCAGCCGATCATGTTCAGCAGCATGGTCATCGAGGCGGAACGCTTGCCGCCGCGCCAGCAATAGATCAGCGGACGCCAGTTGCGCGGCCGGCCGGCGAAGGTGTGCTCGAGGTGCCAGGCGATGTTGCGCGCGACGATCGCCGCGCCGACGCGCGTCGCCTCGAACGGCGAAACCTGTTTGTACATCGTGCCGACGAGCACGCGCTCTTCGTTGCTGAGCACGGGGACATTGATCGCGCCCGGTATGTGGTCTTCGGTGAATTCGAGCGGCGTACGGACGTCGACGATCTCGTCGAACCGCGACAACTGGTCCAGAGGTACAAGCAGGTTTTTCAATTTGGCGACGCGTGAAAGACCTTCTCCGAACGAAACAGCCAATCGAAGAAGAAGCCAGCGTGGAGATTGGATGGGACGGATTATCGCACGGGGCTCCGTCCACGCACCCTGCCGCTGGCGCTCGAGGCCGCGGCGCCCAACGTGCTTTCGCGAGACGCGTGGACCGGCGGCGCCATGGTCGCAATCTGATGGTCGAGAAACGCCCGCACCGAAGCGGGCAACTCGCGGCCGGCCATCGTCTGCACCTGGATGTTGCGCTGGCATAGTGGCGGATTGCTCAGCCGAATCATCACGACACCGTCGTCGCAATAGCTTCGCGGGTTGCTTCGTGGTTTGCTTTTTTGGCAACGCAAGGTTCGAAATACAATCATTGTGGCAACAAAAACGGCCTTCTAGAATCGATCGAACGTCAAGCGCTGCCCCCTTATGTCGACAAGGCGCGCCCGCCTCGCCCGTTTTTCACTGGAGACTGTCTTGAGCCGCACCCACGCCATCGACCACGCGACACAGCATTTCGATTCGGGCGCCTTCCTCGCCGACCTCAACCGCCGCGTCGGCGTGCACACCGAGAGTCAGGAAGCGGGTCGCGCCGCCGTCCTGCACGCGTACCTGAGCGACGAAATCGTGCCCGCGGCCCGGCAACTCGGTTTCGATACGCGCATCGTCGGTAACCCCGTCGAAGGTTTTGGCCCCTTCCTGCTGGCGACGCGCCACGAAGCGGACCACCTGCCGACGGTGCTCATCTATGGTCACGGCGATGTGGTTCGCGGCTACGACAGCCAGTGGCGCGAGTCGTTGACGCCGTGGGCGGTCGTGGTCGACGGCGACCGCTGGTATGGCCGCGGCACGGCGGACAACAAAGGCCAGCACTCGATCAATCTCGCGGCGCTCGGTAGCGTGCTGGCCGTGCGCGAAGGCAGGCTCGGCTTCAACGCGAAACTGCTGATCGAGATGGGCGAAGAAACGGGTTCGCCCGGACTCAACGAAATCTGCCAGCGCTTCAGCGACGAACTCGCCGCCGATGTGCTGATCGCCTCCGACGGCCCGCGCCTCGCCGCGACACGTCCAACCGTCTTTCTCGGCTCGCGCGGCGCGGTCAATTTCCGGCTCGCACTGAACCTGCGCCACGGCGCGCACCACTCCGGCAACTGGGGCGGTCTGCTGCGCAATCCCGCAACGGTGCTCGCCAATGCGCTCGCGAGTCTTGTCGATGCGCGCGGCGTGATTGCCGTCGATGGCCTGCGTCCGCCGCCGATCCCGGACGCCGTGCGCCGGGCGCTCGCTGACATCACCGTCGGCGGCGGCCCGAACGATCCGGCCGTCGACGACAACTGGGGCGAGCCCGGCCTCACGCCCGCCGAACGCGTGTTCGGCTGGAACAGTTTCGAAGTGCTCGCCATGAAGGCGGGCAACCCCGAGAACCCGGTGAACGCGATTCCGTCCAGCGCGTTCGCGCAGTGCCAGTTGCGCTTCGTGGTCGGCACCGACTGGGAGCATCTCGAAGGGCATCTGCGCGCGCACCTCGACTCGCACGGCTACACGATGGTCGAAGTGAGCGTCGAGCGCGGCGCCCCGGCGACGCGTCTGAACCCCGACGATCCGTGGGTCACGTGGGCGATCGCTTCCCTCGAACGCACCACCGGCAAGAAAACGGCCGTGTTGCCGAACCTCGGCGGAACGCTTCCTAACGAGGTGTTCGCCCACACCCTCGGTCTGCCGACCATCTGGGTCCCGCACTCCTACCCGGCCTGTTCGCAGCACGCACCGAACGAGCATCTGCTTGGCAGCGTCGCGCGCGAAGGGTTGCAGATCATGGCCGGTCTGTTCTGGGATCTGGGCGAAAGCGCGCCCCATTCCGGCGCTGCCTGACCACCCATCCCGCGCCTCCGCTTCGCCCATAAAAAAACAGGCTGCCGCCGGAGAAACCGGGGCAGCCTGTTTGCGATACCAGCCACATGAATCAGAAGTCAGTACGGCTTACGGAGCCGGATTCGGCTGCCGTTCGTGCAAAGCGTCGATTTCCGCGAGCGCTTCCGGCGACAGCTTCAGCTCGGCGCTTGCGATGTTTTCCTTCAGCTGATCGAGCGACGTCGCGCCGATCAGGTTGCTCGTCAGGAAAGGCTGGCTGTTGACGAATGCGAGAGCGAACTGCGCCGGCGACAGGCCATGGCGTTTCGCGAGCTCGACGTAACGCGTGGTCGCCTGCACCGACTGCGGCTTGCTGTAGCGCTGGAAGCGTTCGAACAGCGTGATCCGCGCGCCAGCTGGACGCGCGCCGCCTTCGTACTTGCCCGACAGCCAGCCGAACGCGAGCGGCGAGTATGCGAGAAGCCCCACGCCTTCGCGGTGCGTGAACTCGGACAGGCCGGTCTCGAAGGTGCGGTTCAACAGGCTATACGGATTCTGGATGCTGACGATGCGCGGCAGGCCCAGCTTCTCCGACGCGCGCAGGAACTGCGCGACGCCCCACGGGGTTTCGTTCGACACACCGATATGCCGAACCTTGCCTTCCTTCACGAACTCAGCGAGCACCGACAGCGTCTCTTCGATCGGCACCGTGTACGCATCGTCGATCCAGGGGTAGGCAGGACGGCCGAACGTCATCGTGCTGCGGTCTGGCCAGTGCAGCTGGTACAGATCGACGTAATCCGTCTGCAGGCGCTTGAGGCTGTCGTTGAGCGCTTCGGTGAGGTTCTTGCGGTCGAACTGGTTACCTTCGCCGCGAATGTGCCGTGGATTGTGCGGCTGGCGCGCCGGGCCGGCGATCTTGGTGGCGAGCACGATTTTTTCGCGCGCGCTGCGATGCTGCGCGAGCCACGTGCCGATGTAACGTTCGGTCGAGCCCTGCGTCTCAGGACGCGGCGGCACCGGGTACATCTCCGCCGCGTCGATCAGGTTGACGCCGTGGTCCAGCGCGTAGTCGATCTGCGCATGCGCTTCGCTTTCGGTGTTCTGCTCGCCCCACGTCATCGTGCCGAGGCCGATTACGCTGACCTGTACATCGGTTGCGCCGAGTCTGCGGTATTCCATCGAACTGTTCCTGTTGGTTGAGTGAACGGAAAACGCTGAAGTTACCACGCCGGCGCGCAACCCGTGCAGGGCCGCTAGAATGACGCACCTGCGCAGCTCACGCGGATGGGCCGCCTTTCTTGTGGAGAGTCATGCAGATGTCAGGTTCCTCGCCCGCTGCCATGCGCTCAGGTGATCCATCATTGATCGTCATGCTGGTGGCGGCGGCATTCTTCATGGAAAACCTCGACGGCACGATCATCGCCACCGCGTTGCCGCAGATGGCGCGCTCGTTCAATGTGCATGCGGTCGATCTCAGCATCGGCATCACGTCCTATCTGCTGACACTCGCCGTCTTCATTCCGATCAGCGGCTGGGCCGCCGACCACTTCGGCGTGCGCAACGTGTTCACGGCGGCGCTCGCGGTGTTCACGGCTTCGTCGGTGGTGTGCGGGATGACCAACGGGCTGGTTGAATTCACGGCGGCGCGCATCGTCCAGGGCATCGGCGGGGCGATGATGGTACCGGTGGGACGCCTCGCGGTCCTGCGCGCGACGCGCAAGGAAGACCTGATGCGCGCGATCTCGATCATCACGTGGCCAGGCCTCGTCGCGCCGGTGATCGGGCCGCCGCTCGGCGGGCTCATCACGACGTACTCTTCGTGGCGCTGGATTTTCTGGCTGAACCTGCCGCTCGGCCTGATCGGGCTTGTTCTCGCGTGGCGCTTTATCGGCAACGAGCGTGACGCAGACAAGCGCCCGTTCGACGCGTTGGGCTTCGTGCTGACGGGCGTCGCCTGTACGGCGGTGATGTATGGGATGGAGCTGACCGGCCGCGCCGATGCGCCGTGGATTCGGGTACTGGCCTGTCTCGCGGTGGGGATCTCGGCAGGCGTGGCCGCGCTCGTTCATCTGCGACGCGCGCCGTATCCGGTCGTCGATCTCTCCGCGTTCAAGGTGAAAACGTTCGCCGTTGCGATGGGCGGCGGGTCCCTCTTTCGCGTCTCGATCAGCGCCGTGCCGTTTCTTCTGCCGCTGATGTTTCAGGTCGGCTACGGCATGAACGCCTTCCGCTCCGGCTTGCTGACACTTGCCGTTTTCGCCGGCAATCTCGCCATGAAGCTCGTCACGACGCCCGTGATGCGGCGTTTCGGCTTTCGCTCGGTGCTGCTCGCGAATGGCGCGTTTGCCGCGCTGTCACTGGCGGCGATGAGCCTGCTCACCCCCTCGACGCCGGCCTTCTGGATCGTTGCCGTACTGTTCGTCAGCGGTCTCGCGCGGTCGCTGCAATTTACCGCCATCAATACGCTCAGCTTTGCCGATGTGCCGAAGCTCCAGATGAGCGGCGCATCGACGCTGTCGAGCACGCTCGGACAGATGACGATGGGCATGGGCGTTGCGTTCGGCGCGATCGCATTGCGGATCGCGGCATGGGCGCACGGGCACGAAGCGCAGTCGGTGACGCCCGCCGACTTCAGTCTCGCCTTCCTGTTTGTCGCGGCATTGGGCGGTGCCGCGCTCCTCGACGTGATCAAGCTCGACCGGCACGCGGGCGCGCACGTCAGCGGACATGGCAGGACCGAGGCCTGAGCCGGGCACGCCGATTGCTGAAAGATGGCGCCACCGCACCCGCGAAGGATCGTCGCCATGAACGTCAATGAGATGCCCGCTCCCGCCGAATTCGACGGCCCGTCTGCCCCGCCGCCGGCGCCCGATTCCTTGATTTCATTTGACCCGGTCGCGCGGAAGAAAGGCGGCACGTTCTCCGAATCGCTCGCGCTCGGCATCGCGCGGATATTCGGCCTTGAACCGTTTCTCGCCGAGTCGCCCGATCAATCAGAGTCCCCCGCTTCCGACCGGTCGATTCGTCCGGACCTGAAACGCTAGGACAGCGGCCCTGCGCAAAAGGTGCAAACCAGGTGCAAACCGCGACTGACAAGAAGACCACGCCAGACCTCAACCGACGATCCAGGCGCGGAAATAGTTGCAATAGCCAGGAAAACTGCGCGACGGAGCTTTCGGCGCGCAGCGTGCACACAGAGTAAGGAAGGGCATCATGGAAAAACTCAACCAGACTGTTTCAGACACGGCATTCGCGTCGAAGGCTGCGCTATCGATCATCGTGCTGGCGATCGGTGCGCTGCTGCCTGGCGTCGCCCGCTCGGACGACACGCCGAGTCCGTGCGCCGCACTCAAACGGATCGTCGCAGCGGCCCCGGACGGATTCGCGTCGCTAAGCCCGGACGACAGCCGAAACGTGGCGCAACCTTATGGCGACGACACGCAGTGCAGCGCGAGCCACGCCAGCTATCAATGTCTATGGACTCCACGTCACGACGCCGGCTCCACCACGGATGCGCTGGAGGCCGTCGCGGCCGATATCGCATCGTGTCTGCCTGACGCAACGCACGACCAGAACTCGCCGGCCCGCCAGCACTTCTATCTCGGCGCGCGCGGGCAGCGCACGCAGATCACCGCTACGACCGCAGGCGCGAACAAGCTCAAACTGGTGGTGTCGGGAAAATGACGTGCGCGTGATCAGCGCGCCAGACGTGGGCGCAGCCTGGTTTTCCTAGCGGCGCACGAGCGCGACGACGTACACGCAGGGCTCCGCCCCGGGGTTGAAGAACTCGCAATCCGCTGGCGCGCCCAGTTGCAGACAGTCGCCTGCATTCAGTTGATGGGTCTGTGAGCCTTCGCGAAACGTCAGCGTTCCGCGTGTGACCCAGATCTGCTGATGCTGAAACACGAAAGCATCCGACGGATACGGCACGCTCACGCCAGCCGGTAACTCGATCTCGAGCAACTCCAGCACGCCGCCCGTCGCGGGCGATACCCGGCGACGCGTGTAACCCGTTTCCGGATCGCGCCAGAGCACCTGCTGCTCGCGGCGCGCGAGTCGCTCACCGGTCTGCTCGGCTAGCGCCAGAAGCGTTGACAGCGTCAAGCCGAAAGCACCCGACAGCCGGCCGAGCACCGTCGCGGTCGGACTCGCTTCGCCGCGCTCGATCTTGCTGATCATCGCCTTCGATACGCCGGAGCGTTCCGCGAGTTCGCTCAGCGACCAGTTCCGGGCCTCGCGCTCGATCTTCACGCGGGAGGAAATCGCAAGGTTCAGATCGATCGACGCGGAATCGGACATGGAGGAAAGAGGATAGACAGGAGCGGTTTTTGCCGCCACGCATTATACCGGCGGCCTGTTCAGGACCCGGGCGCCGTCAGGCCAGCTTGAGATCCGGCGGATTCATTCAGTTTGCTGCAGGTCCTAGCTTCACACAACGTCTTGCATAGTGTTTTTTTGTCCACTATATTAAACGCACGATCAACGTGCGAAGCGCAGTCAGGTCGTGTGAGCGCAGGTACTCCGCAACCTCCACCGGAACACGCCATGCCGAAGGAAATCCTCCTCAACGCTTTTGACATGAACTGCGTCGGGCACATCCAGCAGGGTTTATGGACGCACCCGCGCGATCGCTCTGACCGCTACACCGATCTGCAATACTGGACCGATTACGCACGCACGCTGGAGGCTGGTCTTTTCGACGGCATTTTCTTCGCCGATGTGGTGGGTGTCTACGATGTCTACGGCGGCAGCCCGGATGGCGCGATCCGCGGCGGCGTGCAGGTGCCGGTCAACGACCCGACCCTGCTGATTCCGGCGATGGCCGCCGCGACGCGTCATCTGTCGTTCGGCGTGACGTGCAATCTCACCGTCGAGCAGCCGTTTCTGTTCGCGCGCCGCATGTCGACGCTCGATCATCTGACACGTGGACGTATCGGCTGGAACATCGTCACCGGCTACCTGAATAGCGCCTCGCGCGCGATCGGCCTCACGGGCCAGATGGCGCACGACGACCGCTACGACCTCGCCGACGAATACATGGAACTCGTCTACAAGCTGTGGGAATGCAGCTGGGAGGACGATGCCGTGTTGCGCGACAAGGCACAGGGCATCTACGCGGATCCTGCCAGGGTTCATGTGATTCACCATCATGGCAAACAATATCGCGTCGACGCCATGCATTTGAGCGAACCTTCGCCGCAGCGTACGCCGGTGCTCTATCAGGCCGGCTCGTCGACGCGCGGAAAGCAGTTCGCCGCGGCCCATGCTGAATGCGTCTTCGTCAACGGCCAGGCGAAACCCGCCGTAAAAGCCATCGTCGACGACATTCGGGCACAAGCCGTCGCGCGCGGCCGCAGCGCAGATGACATCAAGGTTTTCCTCGGCCAGACAGTGATTACCGGCCGTACCGATGCGGAAGCACGGGAAAAATACGCCGGGTACCAGCGCTACGTGAATTCCGAAGCGGCGCTCGTCCACGCAGCAGCCTCCCTCGGCATCGATTTCGCCCGCTACGACCTCGACGAGCCGATCGAAACCGGCAAGAGTCAGGCAATCGTGTCGAACGTCGAAGCGATGACTCGCGCGGCTGGCCCGAAGTGGACGAAGCGCAAACTGCTCGAACAGATGGTGCTGGGTAGCCGCCAGACGCCGCTCGTCGGCGCAGCCGAACGCGTCGCCGACGAACTCATCGCCTGGAGCACTGAGGCGGGCGTCGACGGTTTCAATCTGTCGCGTACGGTCGCGCCCGAATGCTTCGACGATTTCATCGAGTTTGTGGTGCCGATCCTGCAGGAGCGCGGCGCCTACAAGCGTGCCTATCGCGAAGGCAGTCTGCGCGAAAAGCTGTTCGGTCACGCCCGTCTGCCGGCCAGCCACACGGCTGCGCAGTTTCGCGCGCCGTCATGCGCGGCAGCGCCAGCCGACCCAACCTGCTGACGCAGCAAGCGGCAAGCCGGTAGCACGACGATCTTTATCGCAGAGAATCCTATGGTCGACAAAGCCACCTTCCGCGACGCGATGGCCGGACTGGGCGCCGCCGTCAACATCATCACCAGCGATGGCGAAGCCGGACGCGCCGGCTGCACGGCGTCGGCCGTCTGCGGCGTGACGGATGAGCCGCCTACCCTGCTCGTCTGCATCAATCGCAGCAGCCGCAACAATGCGGCGTTCCGCGACAACGGTCGCCTGTGCGTCAACGTGCTGAGCGCGGAACAGCAGACGCTCGCCGCGAAGTTCGCCACGCCTGCGCTGTCCATGGAGGGGCGTTTCGCGGCTGCGCAGTGGGACACGCTCGTCACAGGGGCGCCCGCGCTGCACGGCGCTGTCGCATCGCTCGACTGCGAGATCGAGTCCGTCACCGAGGTCGGTACGCATACGGTGTTCTTCTGCGCGGTGAAGGCAGCGCGAACCCGCGACGGCTGCGATGCACTGATCTACTATGGGCGCAACTACCATCGCGTTGGCGCTGTGTCCGCGCATGTCGCCTAACCCTGGCTCCTCGCACGTGACGACCTCTCCTCCCGGCCTCGCCCAACCCGCCAGCACGAAGCGCGGCAAGACGCGCTCGCTCGTCATCCTGCTGCTGTGTCAGGTAGGCGCGATGAGCGTGTGGTTCTCGTCGTCGGCGGTCGTCGCGATCGTCAGGCAGGTGCAGGGTATCTCCGCGCTGCAGGCAACCTTGCTGACGAGCGCGGTCCAGGCGGGCTTCGTCGCCGGCACGATTACAAGCGCGCTGCTGTCGCTCGCGGATCGCTACGATCCCCGACGGCTCTTCATGACGAGCGCGTTGGTCGCGGGCAGCGCAACCGCTTGCCTCGCGTTCATCGAACCGGCGGGCGTGGCCGCGATCGCGTTGCGCTTTCTGACCGGCATGTGCATGGCGGGCGTCTATCCGGTCGGCATGCGCCTCGCCGCCACGTGGGCGAACCGCGATCTCGGCCTGTTGATCGGCCTCCTGGTCGGCGCGCTGACGTTCGGCTCGGCGAGCCCGCATCTGCTTGCGGCGCTCGGCGGATCGAGCTGGCGCGCGATCTATGCGATAGCCGCGCTCTGCGCCCTCCTCGCCGGTATCGCGATCCTGCTCTGCGATGTCGGGCCCACCATGGCCCGCGCGACGCGCATCCAGTGGTCCGCGCTGGCCGGCGCATGGCGCAACCCCGCGCTGCGGCTCGCGAACCTCGGTTACCTCGGTCACATGTGGGAGTTGTATGCGATGTGGGCATGGCTCGCCGTGTTCCTGCAGACGAGCTTCGCAGCCGCTGGCATCAGTCACGCACGACAGGCGGCCGAATGGCTGACGTTCGCCGCGGTGGCGGCGGGCGCGCTCGGCGCGTGGCTCGGCGGTGTGCTGGCAGACCGTGTCGGGCGCACGACGGTCACGATCGGCGCAATGGCCGTGAGCGGCGCATGTGCGGCCGTGATGGGCTGGCTTCTGGGCGCGCCGGTATGGCTCGTCGTGGGTGTTGCGCTGGTGTGGGGCGTGTCGGTGATTGCCGATTCGGCACAGTTCTCGGCCAGCATCGCAGAACTCGCCGAGCCCAACTCGATCGGCACGCTGCTTACCGCGCAAACCTGTGCGGGCTTTCTGCTCACGCTCGTCAGCATTCATCTCGTGCCTGACGTCGTGGCGTTCGCCGGTTGGCCCGGCGCGTTCAGCATGCTCGCGGCGGGCCCGTTCCTTGGCTGTATCGCGATGGCGCGCCTGCGCCGTCACCCCGATGCGCGACGGCTGGCGGGCGGCAAAGGATAGTTCAACGCGCTTCGGTTGCCGCGCTGGGGATTGAGCTTGCGCATGCCCGCGCCGCAAGCGCCCTACGCTCGCCGCGCGCCATGCGCGCCGACCACCTGCATCGCCCCACGGCTCAGGCGCCGTGCACCGTCACCTCTTCGAGACGCTTGCGCAACTGCTCCGCGTTCCTGATACCCGGCAAACGTCGCACCGGATGAGCCGCGTCGCTCGTCTTCAGGATGACCGAGCCGGTACCGAAGATTCGCTGCCACCACGGATGAACCGTCGTCACACCTCTGATAAGCGAAAGATCCAGGCTCGACACGCGCCGACGCAGGATTCCTTGGGTCCAGGTGATCCGTTCGGTGTCAATAACGATCTCGGTAAGCGCCGTCTTGAGGAACGGCAAGCCGACACCGATCATGACAGCCGCTGCCTGGATCAGCACGAGACGCCACTGGAACGGGAATTCATCCGACGCATAGAGATGGATCGCGCCAACCAGCGCGATGACCACGCCGCCTTTCAGAAACGCCGGAATATTGATGACCTGAGAAGGCGCACCGCTGAAAATCACCTGCCTCGCCATCACACTTGTCCTTTCATTGATCAATTGCCCTGCTCTTCGGTCGGGAACGGCAGTTCCGCCTGCGCCGGGTGCGGCGCGACGGGTTCGCTGCCGACCGGTGTCAACGCACTGACACGCACGCCCAGGAGCCGCAGCCGCCGGTTCAGCGGGACGCGTTTGAGACATTCTGTTGCGGCGCGGCGAATCTCGACTGCATCGGCCGTTTGCACGGGAATGGTCAGATCGCGCGTCACCGTTTTGAAGTCGTCATAGCGCAGCTTGATACCGACGGTGCGGCCAGTATAGCCCTTGCGCCGAAGGTCGTCCGCTACCCGCACGCACAGGCCGGTGAACGCCGCGGACAGCGCTGCGCGATCGTGGCGCGGATGCAGGTCGCGCTCGAAGGTAGTCTCCCGGCTCATCGACCTGGGTTCGGAACTCACCACCACCGGACGTTCGTCGAAACCCTGCGACACCTCGGCAAGCCACGCGGAATAGCTCCGTCCGAAATGCGTCTGCAGCAGCCCGAGGTCCGCGCTCGCCAGATCGCCGACACTGACGATGCCAAGCGCGGCCAGCTTTTCATTCGCCTTCGGCCCGATGCCGTTCACCTTGCGCGCCGGCAGCGGCCAGATCCGCCCCGGCACGTCTGCCATCGTCAGGATGGTGAGACCATCCGGCTTGTCCAGTTCGGAGCCGATCTTCGCCAGCAGCTTGTTGGGCGCGATGCAGATCGAGCAGGTCAAGCCAGTGGCGTCACCCACTGCCTGCTTGATTTTTGCGCCGATGTCGGCGGGCTCGCCGGGGACATCGGCGAGATCGATGTAGATTTCGTCGATGCCACGGTCTTCGATCTGCGACGTGAATGTCGCCACCGCGGTCTTGAAGAGACGCGAGTAATGGCGGTAGGAGTCGAAATCGGTGGGCAGCAGGATGGCGTCGGGTGCCAGTTGCGCCGCCCTCATCATCCCCATCGCTGAAAACACGCCAAGCGCGCGGGCCTCGTAGGTGGAGGTCGTGACAACACCGCGGCCCGCGTAATCACGCAGCCGCCGGAAGCGTCTGGTGCCGTCGTCGAGCGTTTCGGGCGCGGCATTGCGGCCGCCGCCGATCACCACCGGCTGGCCTCTTAGTTCGGGATACCGCAGCAACTCGACGGACGCGTAAAACGCGTCCATGTCCAGGTGAGCGATGCGGCGCATTGCTGGATTCATCGTCCCGATATCGTAAACGAACTCGGGCTGGCGGGCGTGAGGCGTGGGGTGAAGTCTCCCTTCAGCCGCAAGCGGCCCGGCTAGTGACGGCTGCCTGCTTCGCTGTCGAGGCGCGCCATCTGCGCTGCCGCGTAACGCTCACCCGCCGCGGCGCCCTTCGGCACCGCCTGCGCGATCGCCGCCAGATCGGCATCGCTCAGCGCGACATCCAGCGACCCAAGCGCTTCGGCAAGCCGGTCGCGACGGCGCGCGCCGACCAGCGGCACGATGTCGTCACCCTGCGCCGACACCCACGCAATCGCGATCTGCGCGACCGACACGCCCTTCGCGTCAGCAATCTTGCGCAGCGCCTCGACGAGCGCCAGATTCCGCTCGACGTTCTCGCCCTGAAAGCGGGGGCTAAAGGCCCGGAAATCGCCTGCGCCGGCCGCGTCCTTTTGCCAGTGCCCGCTGATGAGACCGCGCGACAGCACGCCATACGCAGTCACGCCGATGCCCAGTTCACGGCACGTCGCCAGAATGCCGTCTTCGATGCCGCGCGAAATCAACGAGTATTCGATCTGCAGATCGCTGATGGGATGCACGGCCGCGGCGCGCCGGATCGTCTCCGGGCCCACTTCCGACAAGCCGATGTTTCGCACATAGCCCGCCTTGACCATATCCGCCATCGCGCCGACCGTGTCTTCGACCGGCACATTGGGATCCAGCCGTGCAGAGCGATAGATATCAATATGATCGACACCCAGTCGCTGCAGCGAGTACGCGAGGAAATTCTTCACCGCTTCGGGACGGGCGTCGTACAGTGCCGACCAGCCACCCGCCGGATCACGCAACGCGCCAAACTTGACGCTGATGAGCGCAGCGTCGCGGCGCGACGGCGGCGCGCTCTTCAACGCCTCCCCGATCAGCATCTCGTTGTGCCCCGAACCGTAGAAGTCGCCAGTGTCGAGCAGCGTCACGCCCGCTTCGAGCGCCGCGTGAATCGTGGCGATGCCTTCGGCACGATCCGACGGCCCGTACATGCCTGACATACCCATGCAGCCGAGGCCGATCGCCGACGTTTGCGGCCCGGTCTTGCCCAGTCGAAGTTGCTTCATGTCATACCTCGTTCATCATGCCGCACGCGGGATGGCAGGCGGTCGAGAGGGATTATGGGACTAAACACGGCGTGCGATAATCCATCTCGATCCGACCAGGCTGTACGAAAAACTGCACAATGAGCGAACCCGATCTTTCCGACCTGAGCGCGTTTGTGGCTGTCGCGACGGCGCGCGGCTTTCGACAGGCGGCGGTCGTGCGCGGCGTGTCGGCTTCGTCGCTGAGCGAGGCGATCAGGCGGCTCGAGGGCCGGCTCGGGGTACGCCTGCTCAACCGCACGACGCGCAGTGTCACGCCGACAGAGGCCGGCCAGCGTCTCTTCGACCGCCTGAGGCCCGCGTTCGGTGAAATCACCAGCGCGCTCGACGCGCTCAACAGCTTCCGCGACAGTCCGACGGGCAGACTGCGGCTCAACGTGCCCTCGATTGCTGCTCGCGAGATTCTTCCCGCCCTGCTGCCGCGTTTCCTCGCGGCGCACCCGGGCATCACGCTTGAAGTCACGACCAACGACACCTTCATCGATGTGCTTGCCGCTGGCTTCGATGCGGGCATCCGGTATGACGAGCGTATCGAGCGTGACATGATTGCTGTGCCGATCGGCCCGCGCAGACAACATTTCATGGCCGCCGCCGCGCCAGCCTATCTCGCCGACCGCGGCGAGCCCAGGCATCCTCGCGATCTGCTGAAGCATGCCTGCATCGGACATCGGTTCGACAGCGGCGCACTGGCAGCGTGGGAATTCGAACGCCGGGGAGAAGTGATACGGATCACGCCGGATGGGCCGCTGGTCGCATCGGTTATCGAACTGGAAAGGAGCGCGGCGGTGGCCGGCCTTGGTGTGATCTACACGTTCGAGGAATTTCTGCGACCGGCCATCCAGAGCGGCACGCTCGTACCGGTGCTTCAGGACTGGTGGCAGAGCTTCTCCGGGCCATTCCTCTATTACCCGAGCCGCACGCACATGCCTGGTCCGCTCAGAGCGCTGGTGGACTTCCTGCGCGATTCTGGCACGGGTGGATGACTGGCCGTCCAGATCAAGACATGGCTGCCCTGCTGCCGCCGCGCCTCCAGCGGTCGATGATGCGGCCTACGCCCAGCAGGTACTTCGTCACATACTTCGTGGCCGCGTACTCGACGTAGCCGACCGGACACCGCGCCCGGTTCACGAACAGATGATCTTCGTGCCCGTGCGATTCCTTCGAGAAATTGATCGACCGGAATCCCAGCGATTCGAGCCGCCGCTCAAGCCGCGCGACGTCCTTCTTCTCCACAAGGCCGCAAAAATCATGGAATTCGATCGCGATCTGGCCGATGTTACGCAGGAACGCGTCTGTCAGCGAATCGAGCAGCGGCACCTCGGCGCCTTCGATGTCGACCTTCAGCAGATCGATCTTCGAGATCCCCTGCTGCTGCGTGAACACGTCGAGCCGCACAGTGGGCACATGGATCTCGCGATTGTTCTCGCTGGTGCGAACGAAAGACGATGCCTCCGAATTCGCCGCCACGAAGAAGCTCATCGTCCCTTCACGATCGGCAATCGCGAGGTTGAACGGCTTCACGCGCGCCATGCCGCCGAGCCGCGCAAAACAGTCGGGATTCGGCTCGACCGCGTAACAGACGCATTCGTACCTCTCCGAAATCAACCGGGAAAATGTGCCGATGTTCGCGCCCAGATCAATAACAGTGCTGTCCCGCTGCAAAAACCGCCGGAAGAAAGTATGCCCGCTGATTCTATCCATTGAGTTCTCCTGGAGTTCACTAGTGGAGCGTACCATTCTGTCTGGAACTTATGCGGCTGTTCACGCAAATGACCTTCTGCGGAGTGTCGCGAGCGCTTTTGGTCCAGATGAACCGTTTGGGGATGGTGTTGTGATGGGCGACGTAGTCACTGATGGCGCCAGCCTTACACTCGTGAGCCTTGCGCGATTGGAAACGCCGGATCCATATAAGTCCATCAAGAATCGAACACTTCACTAGTGAGCCCGAAAACGCCCCGTGGCCGGGTCGATCCGGGTCGCGAAACGGACCAGCACAACGATGCCTATTGGCACCACGATGAACGTCGCAGTAAGCATGTCTAACCCCGTCTTACATTTTTTGTATCACCATCATCCGGGCTGTCACGACTAGCGCCTGTTGGGGCATGCGCGCCTGGTAGTCTTCCCCATGCCCGGTCACCGTCGGTGCGAAGAACGTCAGCCTCTTGCGACGGGTTTAGCCTGCGACGGATCGAAACCCCTTGAACTCAGTCCCACCGACTTTAAACGCGATGCCCTGCTGAATATGTGCGGTAGCCGACGCTGATCCGCGACAGGTGCCGGACTGGAGCTGGGGAGTCTGGTCGATACGAAGCCGGCATCCGCGCCGAAGATGACTGGAGCCTTGGCAGGCTCCGCCGGTACTGGATGGGATCGCGCGCCGGGCACCTGTTTACCCGTTGCGCGGATCGATGCGTGTACTAGCGTACGCAGCCAGCCCGTTTCCTGCACTAGGATGGTCGCTCCCATTGCGATCGACCTGACACGAGCCGCCACGCCGACCATGAACCAGGTACCCCACCCGAACTCGCTCCCCCCGCAACCACGCCTGCTCAGCCTGTTGGCCGACGCCAGGCTTGTGCCAGGTCGCAGGCTGCTGGTCTGCACGGCAGGTGTCGCGTTGCTTGGCTATGTTGTCGCCATCCTCTTCGGACCGATTCTGCGGGGACCCGACACTTACACGTCGTTCTCGCATCTGTACATCTGGACCGCGGCGTTGAAAGCCGGCGACGCCCTTTCCACCTGGACTCCGGTCGATGCCAATGGCTTTGGCTCGCCGGTTCCGTTCTTTTATCACAAGCTTTTCAATCTGGTGGGCGCCACGCTCGCCCTGGCGTCCGGCGACCTCGTCACAGGATTTCGACTCGCAGCACTGGTTTTTTCCGCCCTGATGTTCGCTGGTGTCTACACGTGCGCCGGGCGCTTCGGCGCTGACCGGATCTCGGGGTTGGTCATTGCAACTGCGTCCGTTCTCGCGCCATACATATTCGGCAAACTCGCCGTATCGGGAAGCGCGGCGGAATATTCCGCCGCGACGCTCGTTCCGTTCGTCATCGCCATCACGATCGATGCCTACACCAGGCGGTTCGGGAAGTGGCACGGCGTTGCCCTCCTCGCCCTTCTGCTGCTTCTCACCCAGGCGCACGTACTGGTATTCGTCATCGCACTCGGTGTGCTTTTTCCGGCGCTGCTTTATCTGGTTCTCAGCTCGCCGCGTACTGGCTGGCTGCCATTCGTGATAACGACTACGGTGATGGCTGTATTCGTCACGTTGATATACGTCCCGTTCAGTTTCTGGAGCACCTTTTTCTCCCCGCAGCAGGCATTCGCGATGGGCCATATGGCCGACCTGCTTATTCCGCCGCGAGACATATTCTGGCGCTCGCCTCGCTCGTCATTTGGATGGCCCGTCTTTGCGTTGATGATCGGCATGGCGTTCACCGTTTTCCGGCCGAACCAGCTCAAGGATGAACGCATCCGAATTGCGTTCGTGCTCGGTTGCATCGCGTTCGGGGTGATCCTGATGATGACGCGTCTCACGCGTCCGTTCTGGGAACTCTCCGGCCCACTGGAATTCATTCAACTCCCCTGGCGACTCCTCTCGATTGCCGCGCCGATCTGTCTTGTTGCGATCGCCGGCCTCATCGAGCAGTTCTCAATGGATACGAAGCGGCGCGTCCAGCTCGCCCTGCTCGTGTTTGCAATGGTGAACGCAGTGCGCATGATCAACGTCGCGTCCCAGAACACGGGCCCTATACCTGGCCCGGAACTTCGTCGCGAAGTGCCTACCGCCAGTATCGTGGGGCCTGACGCCGGCGGCGAATACTTCCCCAACACATACCGGCAGCAGCTTGCCGGCGTCGACCTCTGGAAAAAATCTGCGGCGAGTATCCTGCCCGAACCGCGTCCTCTGGTCGAGGCCAGTGGATGCGTCTACACGGATATTCCGCGGTCCGCCTATTTCGATACGCTGCTGATTTCAGCGACATGTCCCGCCGAAGGTCACGTGCGCATCAACCAGTTCTCGACACCGTTTCTCGAAAGTGTCGCCGTAGACGCACAGGGTCACGCGATCAGGCCACTTGCAGAAAGCCAATTTATCGAGTTCGACCTACCCGCGGGTCACTGGACTGTCGTTGTCAGGAAGCAAGGCTATCTCGATCTCCTCATCATGGCGTGGCGGGCGAAGCTGTCAAAACTCGGGCTGTTATCGTGACCGCGAGGGTGGCCCTGAAACGAAGGGACTTGCATACAGGTGACGACATTGACGACACAGCTTGCCAGCGTAGTTAGATAGACCTGTCACGGAAGTGTTGTGCCGGGCGTTCCCCAACCGACGTCACAGGCGATCGCGCCAGCCCCGCATAGATCGACACCAGCGCCAGGCGAATACCCGAAGACCGTTCGGGGCGGTCGCCACTACGACCCTGATGACGGGTGCGACGAGAGCGCAGCACCCAACGTGCCAAAGGCGTCTACTCGTTGATTGGGGCGACTACAGCAGCGCGATGGCGGCTCCCCTGATGCTGCCGACCTTGAAGAAGGCGCCTGCGAATTGGCCGGTCATAGTACTTCTCGGCAAGGCACGCGAGCGCTACGACAGTCAGCAATATCGCCGCACCCAAAGCATAGATGGCTGGCGACGCGATGCGGTCTGATCGGGCGAGGAACATCTGAATAAGGAATACGGTCGGGACGTGCAGAACATAAACTCCGTAGGACACCATTCCGAAAAATAGAAATACCTTTCTCAGCCAGCGCGACGGCTCAATGGATGCTGCGATTCTGACCGCGACTGGAATAGCGAAAATCAAAACAAAAACGATGAATGCCGGACGCGCCGATTCCGGGATCGGAGCGCAAAACATCAACAGGCATACGATGACTGGAACAATGGAATAAATATCGCTAATTTTTCTTCGAGAAACACGCAGACGGAAAAGAATGATGCCAAAGGAGAATGAATAGGCAATACGCAGGAAGCCAACATAACTTCCACCGAATACCGGACCAGCGTCAAGGGTTTTATGGCGAAAACCGATAACGGCCAGCATCACGCCAGACAGGACGACGATAAAAAAAAGCATCCGTGTTGTAAGGCGCTTGAAGAATATTGCGTATGCTGCGTTGCCCACCAGTTCAAAAAACAGTGACCACGACGGGAAATTGAGAGGATAAAGGGAATGTGGAGCAACGTTGAACGGATAGAATATCCGGATGGTAACCGGACTCGGCAGCATCAGGATAGCGAGAGGAAGTGCCAATCCTACGAAATGCCAATCCGGGAATGGTAGTTTCAGCAAAAGGCCTGCTGCGCCCAGCAAAGTCCCCGCAATATAAAGGGGATAGAGACGGATCAGGCGAAGTCTCATGAACTCGCGTCCGTTGATATTTTCTCGTAATAATTTTTCCTCATAGGCACTACCAATGACGAAACCGCTCATAACGAAGAACAGGTCCACGACCAGGTAGCCGTTTTCGATCGAAGCAAGACCAAATAAATGCGGAAAATGGACCACGACGACCAACATGGCCGCCACACCACGTAAGCCGTCCAGTGTCGCGTATTTATCCGGTGTGTTTGAATTGTCCATGCTCGTTCGCCGTATCGTGCCAGGTCCCTTCATTCGAGTCCGAATGAGCTTTATTTCGCAGGTATGTCGCACTTGTAAAACATCTCGATTTGCCGCACGGTAGTTTCGGTTTGCTTCCTGTCGCCAGCCATCCAGCTTCCAGCTCCGCCCCGAGAAATATGGGAAAGAGCGGTGGCGTTCAACAATTGCCCCTGCTCAGGGCTTTCAGGCACGCAGACCTGCTCGTCTGCGTATTGCCTCGTATCCGATCGTGGAGGAGTTCGGGCTGGCAGTCCGTGGGGTTTCGAACACAGTGCACGTTCTGTCAGGCCGTTCCCAGGCACCGCAGGCGACTGACCTCGTCTGGCCGAGACCGTTTGCACAACCCGCCGGTCGTCGATCTCATGAAGTCCTTAAGGGTCGCACTACCCTTGATCGAATGCCGGAGAGCCGCTTGCAGGCAGATTTCGACTGAGCTTCACTGGCGTCGCGTCGGCAGCTTCGTGCTTTGCGGGTAGCGACGAAACACGTTTCCTTCGGCTTCATCCATCTTTGCTCACGGCATCAGCATGCCACGCCATGAAATGCACGCGCGGGCATTAATATGTATGACCATGAATGGCAATGAGAGGATGCTCCATGAACCCATCGGTTATCTCGGCTCTCGCTGCGCTTGTCGGCGCTGCGATTGGCGGCCTGACTTCGGTTCTTGCTTCATGGCTGACCCAACGCACCCAGGTTCGTGCGGAATGGCTGGCGCATGACCGCGTCCGTCGGCAGGAACTCTACAAGGAGTTCATCGAAGATGCGACGAAGTGCTACGTTGACGCACTGCAACACAATGAGCCGGATCTCCCTGCGCTCGGCAACCTCTACGCAAAGATCGGCCGCATGCGCGTGCAATCGTCGCGCGAAGTCGCAGACGAAGCCGACGTGATCGGACGCAAGATCGTAGACACCTACCTTGCGCCGGACAAGACCTTCATCGAGATTCGCGAGATGCTCGCGGACGGCTCGATCGACATCCTCGGCAAGTTTGGCGAGGTGTGCCGCGCAGAATTCGCGTCGCTGCGCGCCCAGCAGTTCTGAAACCCGCTCACGAGCCGCTCATTTCCCCATTCATCGCGGCTTGAGTTCGACAGGCGGATCGGCGCGATAGCCGCCGCCGAGCGCCTTCGTCAACGCGATCTCCTGACTGAGCATCTGGCCGTTGAGCGTGAGCAGCGCGACCTGTTCCGCGATCACGGGCTGACGTGCCTCGAGCGCCGCCAGGCGGCTGGTGAGTCCGCGCTGATAGTGCGCTTCAACGCTGTCTCGCGCGAACGCGACGGATTCGATCCGTTGCTTCTGCAACCCGGTCTCCGCATCGAGGGCCTGCAGACGGCTGCCCGTCTGCGCGACATCGCGTACCGCATTCAGGACGGCCTGGTTGTACTGCTCGATCAACAGGTTGCTGCCCTCACGTGCGCCGCCAAGGTTCGCGTTGAGCCGGCCACCATCGAAAATCGGCAGATACAGGCCAGGGATCAGGTTGATCTGCTGGCTTGCATGCGTGAAGAGGTCGGAAAGATGCAATGCGTTGTAGCCGAAGAACGCCTTGATGTCGAAGCTCGGATAGAACGCCGCCTTCGCTGCGTCGATCCGGTCGAACGATGCCGCCACGTACCAGCGCATCGCCTGAAGATCGGGCCGCCGGGCGAGGAGTTCATAAGAGAGCGTCGCGGGCAAGGCCGCTTGCGAGCGCGGCAACGCAACGGGCTCGATCGGGGGCAAGCCGTTCGGTCCCGCGCCGATCAATGCTCGCAACGATTCGCGAATCTGCCGTATCTGGCCTTGCGCCGAAACGATCTGTCGTTCGATGGTCAGTTGCTGCGCACGGGCTTCTTCGAGCCGGGTTCGGGGCTCGACGCCGCGCGCCGTACGCGCGTCGTGTGCATCCACCGCGAACACCGCTACCTCGCGCGATTCGTTCAGCAGGTCGATAAGCTGGTAAGTCGTCTGAATGCCGTAGTACAGCTGCGCGACGTCGGTCGAGATTTCGAGTTCGACGGCGGACGTCTCGGCAAGCCGCGCATTGCTCACGCCGAGCGACGCGGCGACCTGCGCGCGCTGTTTGCCCCAGATGTCGACGTTCAGACTTGCGCCAAGCCCGACGATGCCCTCGGTGTACCAGGGGCCCGTCAGCCCCAACGCAGGTTCGTTCATCGCGAACGGGCCGAGAAAGCCGTTCGCGGAAACGTGCTCGCGATCCAGCAAGGCAAGCGCCACCACCTGAAGGCTCGACCCCGTTCTCACAAGCTCGACGTCCGACTTTGCCTGCGCGACGCGGGTTCGCGCAATCAACATCGTCGGCGCATCGGCGAGCGCCTGTTCGATGAGCGCGTCGAGCTGCGCATCGCGATAACGACTCCACCAGCGCGCGGCGGGCCAGCCATCGCGCGCGAGATGGATGTCGTCGGCGAGACTGATCTGCTCGGGCGAAATCTCGGCATACGGCGTGCCGTTTTTGTGGATCAGCGCGCAACCCGGCAGGCCGAGGCACGACGACCATGCGATGCACAGGGCGCAGCGACGCCACGACCAGGCGCGGGGACTTGATCGCGCCTTCATGTTCGTACGGCCTGGGAAGAGGACGCCGTGCCCGATGCCTCGATGCGCCAGTCCGGCAGACCCGCTACCTGCCGCGACAGGTCTTCCGCGGCGGCGATGAGCGGCATGTTGGCTGCATCGACGGGCTGCGAGGCGATGTCGACGCGTCGCGGCGCGTGGGCCACGGGCGGATTGGCAGTAAGGTCGTCTGCGTACCGGGTGATTTCCGCGCAGGCCTGGTCCTGAGCGGCGCGCGCTGCGTAGTCCATTTGCGGACTTGCCGCACCGGCTTGCGCCGCCAGCGTGTTATTCAGCGCATTACCGGCGAGCATGATCTCGCGGCCTTGCGCGAGGACGGTTTGTGCGCGCAGTGTCAGTTGGGCCTGCTCGCCTTCCTGCCAGCCGGGCTCGAGTGCGACCCGCGACAACATCGTCTCGCAATCGGCCAGCGCGGCCCATGCCTGCAACTGACGCTGCGCAGTGGGCAATTGGTCCCGTATCTCGACGCCCGCCTGTGGCGCGCGCAGTTGCGCGGCGATGGCGCGCAGCATCGTCGCGAGTTTCTTCCGCAGCAGGTCGCCCTCGCCCTCGCGCCAGAACGACATCTGCACGAAGGTCGCCACGCCGACACCCAGCAGGATACCGACCATCCGGTCGCGGATTTCAGTGAGATTGCTGGTGGGCGCGAACTGTTCGAGCAACGCGAGCGAGAAGGTGAACATCAGCTGGACGCCGGCGTAGCCGATCCGTTCGGAACCAGCGGATATCCACGCGGCGAGCGCGACAACGGGCAAGGTCATCAGCAGCAGGCCGACGATGTCGTCGAGGTGCGGAATCACGAACACGACCATGAATAGCGCCAGCGCGCTGCCGATGACCGCCCCGGCGACGCGCAGCAAGGCCCGCTGCATCGATGCGCCGAGGCTCGGCAGCGCGACGATCACGCACGTCAGCATGATCGTGTGAATGCCTTGCCAGTCGACCGCGTTGTAGAACACATAGCAGACCAGCACGGCAAGCAGCGTCTTCAGCGAATAGCGCAGGTACGCGGGATTGGTCCACGCGTCGGGCGCGACCATCGGTTCGCTCGCGGGCGGTTTGCCGGGTGCGGCGCCGCTCGCAACCAGATCGGCGAATGCGTGCAGCGCGCGCTGCAATTCGGCTGCGGCGGGAAACGTATCGGCGGCCGCGCGTTCTTCAGTTGTTGCCGTGCGCACGTAGCGGTACGGCTCGCCGGTCATGACCCATTCGTCGAGCGCCGTGCAGTTCGCGCGCAACTCGCGCAGCATCGCAAGCTGCGTCGCCGAGGGGCCCGGCCCGCTGACCGGCAATTCGCTCGCGCCGCGATAGAGGCGCGACACCGTCGCAATGCATGCAAGCTGCAACGCCTGATGCTCGCGATAGTGCGCGTCACGCATTGTCGTGAACCGCAGCAGCTTTTGCAGCGTCAGCGCGCCTTGCTGGACCGCCGTCAACGTGATCGGCGCGGCGTTCGTGCCGCCGTCGATCAGTTGCGTCAGCCGCGCTTGCAGCGCCGTCAGTTGCCGATGGATTTCCGCCTTGAGTTGCAACTGCGGTTCAGCGGGCAACAGCAGCGTATTGACCACGAGCGTCAGCGCGATCGGATAATTGACGGCGACCCAGACCCACAGCACCGCACGGATCAGCACGTCGGCCTGATCGGTCCGGTCGACGAAGCTCTGCACGTAGATGACGACGATGGCGACGATGAAGAACACGACGCCGATTTTCAGCACCCGTATCAGGTACACGCTGCCGAAGAACAGCAGACTCGCGACGACGATGCGCAGCAACGGGTAGTCGAACGTGAACTTCAGCAGCAGGATCGACAGACCGATCGCGAGCGTCGATCCAACGATGAACATCAAGCCGACCAGCCGCGTGACCACCACGTTCGACTGCGTGACATAAAACACCACCAGCAGCGACAGCGCGAGCGATGGCACCTCGAGCGCCATCGACGCGACGATCACGATTGCGCTCGTCAGCAGGCAACGCAACATCACATTGAGACGCCCGGGAAAAGGCGCAAGCTCGCGCTTCAGGAAAGCGCCGGCATCGCGCAGCGTGACGGGCATAGGGGGCAGGTAGTCGGCGGCGGCCATGGGCACTCCTCAACGGCTTTCGCCGTCGTCGCCGCGCCCGGGGTGCAGCACAGCTACCGCCGACGTCCCGACGCGAAACAGCTCCGGGTTCGGATTGTCGACGCGGATCTTCACCGGGAAACGCTGCGACACATGGACCCAGTTAAGCGTGCGTTGAATGCGCGGCAAGCCGCCGGGCAAGGCCAGGCCGCCTTCATCGGGCGCCACGCCGTAGCTGATTGAATCGACGGTGCCCTGGAAGCGCTGACCCGTGTCGCTCATCAGGTAGACCGTGGCGGGCGTGCCCGTCCGGATGCCCTTGAGTTCGGTCTCGCGAAAGTTCGCGACCACGTACCAGTGGCGCGTGTCGATCAAGGTGAAGACGGGCTTGAGTGCTGACGCGAACTGCCCCGTCGATGTCTTCAGCGACACGATGCGTCCGTCGAACGGTGCTCGCACGGTCGCATATTCGAGGTTCAGCTCGGCAATCGCGATCTCGGCCATGACGACGGCACGTTGCGCGACCAGCGCGTCGACGCCGCTGACGGCGGCTGCCGCCTGCTGCGCCTGCAGTTGTGCGGCGCTGAGTTCGGCCTGCGTGGCGCGTTGCGCGCACGGTCGACGTCCTCCGCCGATACGTATCCGTGCGACAGCAGCGGCTCCATACGGTGCAGCGTATCGGATGCCTGGCCGGCCGCAGCTCGCGCGCGCTCGACGGCGGCGCGCACCGACTGGGCGTTGTACTGCTGCGCATTGACCGTGCGCTGCGTCAGCTCGATCTGGCGGTCGAGCGCGACGAGGGACGCCTTGCCCCGTGTCAGCGCTTCCTGATACGGACGCGGATCGATGCGGAACAGCAGATCGCCCTGCTTCACCGCCTGGTTGTCGCGCACCGCCAGTTCGACGATACGCCCACTGACCTCGGGCACGACATCGATCGTATCCGCGTAGACATAGGCGTCGTCGGTGCGCGGCGCGCGGTCCAGCAGCCGGATGACGAAAAGCACCAGCAGCAACGTCACCACGACCAGGATGAGGGCCGGCCATTTTCTCTTCGATGTCCTGCTGGTAGTCGTCGCCATTGCATCCACCTGAAGGACATTCAATGCTGGAACAGCATCAACCAGACAGCGAGTGCGAGGAAAGTGACGAGAGTGGGATAGACCACAGGTGAAGGTCCCAGCAGATGGTCGACCTGCAGGCGCTTGAGAATCAGATAGACGGCGACCGTGAGCACAACGCCCGCGACAATACAGAACAGCCAGTCCGGAAAGTACGCGCCAAGCACGCTAATGGATGGCGAACTTGCGCAACCCGATATGAAAATAGCCGTGATCGCAGCAATGCCGGTGGCACACTTCGGACATACGCCTCTGACGAGTGGCATGTGTCGCTCCAAAGTCGTCCGTGTCGTTGGGATCGATGTCACGCTTTGCAGCTTCGCCGACGCATTCTGCCTCAACTTTCGGGGTTATGGAAAGGGGCGCTCCAATTCGGGCTGCATACCGCACGATGTCCCTTACCCGGGTATCTGCGAAGTGCGGCATAGACCATAGCGAGAAGTTGCGGTTTGTGCGGCGTCTTGAGTTCAGCAACCAGGGGTTTATACCAGTAACCGTCTCATCCATGCCTCTTCCGATATGGATTCAAGCCCGCTGCACGGTGCCCGATCAGACGTGTGCCCTGTCGTACAGGAGACCTCGCTGCCAGTCACGCTTGCCAGCCAATCCTGACGCGTAACCAGCGGCCATCATTTGAATGATCAAGGTGGCAGCCGTCAGTCCGGCCAGCGCGTCCGTGTTGCCCATTCCTTCCGATAGTCATGCAGCCATCCGGGCAGAGGCAAACTGACGGCCCCTGATGTGAGGCGTCGGGCACGACGCGCGCCCGCAAGTGACTGCGGCTTGCCTTCGCTGGAACGCTTGGTACTTCTCGTAAACGGATTTATACGGGTAGTCTGCCCCCACGTAGCCGTCCGGCTTTTGCCGCTTTGGTAGGGAGACTTTCTTGCGGGGCGTAGTCTCGTAGGAAATCTTGGCAAGCAGATCGCTGATGACATTGAGGCGGGCTTGCTGCTCGTCGTCGGACTTGACCACATACCAGCGGGCAATCGCCGTGTCGGTGGCCCGTAACATGGCGTCACGGGCGCGTGAATAGTCATACCTGCGGCTGTACGACTTCAGGTCCATCTCGGAGAGCTTCCATAGTTTGCGGCCGTCGTGAATGCGCGCTTCCAGTCTGAGGGTCTGCTCTTCCTGACTGACCTCCAGTCAGCACTTGAACAGCAGCACCCCGGAGTGGACGATCGAGCGCCTGCGGAAGTTCGAGCAGTTGCAGGATGACGGGCTGGTCGTTGCCCAGCAGATTGCCATTGGCGATCTGGAACAGCAGCGAATAGGCAATCTGTCCAGCCGCACCGGTCACGGCAACACGTTTGGCAGGTTCTAACATGATGAACCTCCTGAAAAGTGGCGCGACATGCGCCTAGCGCACCGGGACAAGGCATGGCGCGTGGAACAGCTGACCACGTGCGAGTTCACGCAACGTTTTCGACAGCACGACCAGCCACAGTCCACCGAGCAGCATCGCCAGCACGATGCCGATGGCAGCAAACCCGGCGAAGCCCGTCACGCGATTCAGGCCAAGCGTTGCAACGGTGTAGACGCCCAGCGGGAACGTGAAGCCCCACCATCCGAGGTTGAACGGCAGTCCCTCCGTGCGATAGCGCAGCGTGAAGAAGACAGCGGTGAAGAGCCACCAGAGGCCCGCGCCCCACAGCAGCAGCGCCCCTAGCCCTACCTTCGCAAGCTCGGCGTTGTTCGGCGGTGGCGCCGAGGCGGAATGTGGCTTAGATAAGGCGTAGATATTGAATTTCGCTTGATTCTTTGGTTTGAAGATGCTACATGAAAGAACATGCACATCTTCGAAAGAAAAGTCAACGGTCATCGCTACCGCATCGCGGCGCAATCCGTGTGGGATGCGCAGCGCGGCCGCTCCGTTGCACGCCAGGTCGTGCTGGGACCGGCCGATCCACCGCGAGTCGCGGATCTGAGTGCGACCCAGACGGTGGGCACGCGCGGCGTGGGCGACGTCGGGGCGTTGATCTGGGTCGCCGAACAACTGGACCTGGTCGGGCAGATCGATCGGGCCTGCGGCGGGGTTGGCGCCAAAGGCGGCCCATCGGTGGGCGAGTTGGCGGTGGCCGTGGCGATCCAGCGCGCCTGTGCACCGGGACCCAAGCGCGAACTGGGGGAGTTTCTCGATGCAAGTCTGCCGCGCCTGTCGTGCTTGCCCGGCTCCGCCTTTACGGGCCAGGCCTTTCATCGCGTCGCGCAGCAAGTGACCGATGAGCAGCTGGAGCAGGCGCAGGTGGCCATCGCGAATGCAGCGGTCTCCCGCTTCGGGCTCTCGGCCGACGTGCTTGCGTTCGATACGACGAACTTCGATACCCACATCGACACGCAGACGCCCGGCGAGCTGGCTCGACGTGGACACGCCAAGAGCAAGCGAGGGGACCTGCGCGTCGTCGGGCTGGGCCTGCTGGTCAGCGAGACGGGCCATGTGCCGTTGTTGTACCGGACGTATCCCGGCAACGGATCGGACCAGGCGGTGCTTACGGCGTGCCTGGCGGGCCTGGCGCAGTTGCATGAGGCGCTGGATAGTGCCGAGGGTCGCGAGCGGCCGGCGCAGCGCACGGTGGTGCGAGACGGCGGATTCTGGAGCCCGCAGCTCGAACTCGATCTGGATGCCGCCGGCTACTACAGCCTCATCTCGTTGCCGCTGGGGCACAAGGCCGCGGAAGAGGCGCTGCAGATGGCGGCGCAACGCGGTGCGATGAAGCCGCTGTCGGGCAAGCTCAGTGACGTGCGGGCGGCGCGGATGCGAACGACCGTTGGCGAGTTGGACCGCACGCTCGTGGTGGTGGAGAGCCAGGAGCTGCTAGCGGGCCAGAAGCGCGGGATCGCGGTGGCGCTGCGCAAGGCGAAGGTGGAATTGAGCACGCTGCAGGGGTTGGTCGAAAAGGGCCGCATTACGCGCAGCCGGCTGGAGCTGCGGGTCAAGAAGGCGCTCGCCCGGGAACATCTGGCGAGCTTCGTTGTGGCTACCATCGCCGGGAGCGAGCCGGCACCGACCTTGCACTGGCACGTCGATGACGCATTGCGCCGCACGCTGGAGCGCACACGGCTGGGCAGACGGGTGCTGTGTACAGATCGGCACAACTGGAGTACCGGGCGCATCGTCCACGCCTTCCGGGGGCAGTGGAATGTCGAGGAGTTGTTCCGCCGGGCGAAGAAAGGGGGTTTGGTTCCGTGGGGCCCGTCGCACCAGTGGGCCGACGGATCCCTGCGGCTGCACACGTTCGCGACCGTGCTCGGCCTGATGCTCGTGAGCCTGGCAAAGATCGCACTGCGCACCGAGGTTTCGGCCCGCCGCATGATGGACGCCCTGGCCGAAATCAGCGTGACCCTGGTGAGGACGAAGACCGGAGCAACCGGACGACGACCCACTGCGATGCTGGCGCCGGAGCTCACGGCCGAGCAGCGGCGCGCCGTGAAGGTCTTCGAGCTGCAGCGCTGGGCACCAACATTATTTCATGTATGAATTCAGAGACAATTTGGTCATCAAACAACGGCATTATCCGTCGATTTGACAGCTTGTTTTGCGAAGGTCGGGCTAGAACGCCAAGGTCACGCGCAAGGAGTGCGACGCTCGCGAGCGAGGTGCCTGCAAACGCGGCGGGCGCCGCCTGACCGAGGGTGAGCAGTCCCAGCGCGCCGGTGCCGATCGGCCCCAGCGTGAGCCAGCTCGACGGCTCCAGATCGCGATGCGGCAGCTTGTGGATGAGGAGCCGGAAGAACACGATGGTCAGCACGGAAAATGCGAGCGGCACCGAGATTGCCCACAGCACATAACCCGCACCAATCACGAGGCGGGCCGTTGCGGCGTCGAGATGCGGCGCAAGCGTGGCGGCGCTCGACGCTGCCACTTCAGGCGCGACGACCCTGACAGCGGGGCGCCATACCTGCCCTGGGGGCCGTACCTTGCGGCGGACAACGCGCGGAGATTGCGCGGCGAACTGTTCGCGGTGATCGAGGAACTGGCGCGGGCCGAAGGCTGGACGCGCGAGCGCTACGCCGACACGATGGGCCGTGCCGCAAACGGGCCGCTCACGGACCTGTTGCCGAACATCGAACACTTCCAGGCGAATGTGATCGAGCGCCGCGCCGATATCGATGCGCGGGCGCTGCTGGCGACGCGTTCGTGGCGTTATGAGGGGCGACCGGTAAAGGCGACGAAGCAGGCGGCAAACCCGCCGACCACGAAGGGCGACCCGGACAGGCCGGAAATCACGGACCCGCGCTATGCAGACCCGGTAAAGCGCGCCGCAATGCTCGCATCGAGTCCGCTTGTGCGCGGCGCGGTGACCGGGCGCAAGTACAGCGAGGGGATTTTCGGCACGGATGCGGACCTGCCGGAATACGTCGCGGAGCTTCGCGCGCAGGCCAAGGCAGTGAAGGACGGCGACATGACGGGCCTGGGACGATGCTTGCGACGCAGGCGAATACGCTCGACATGATCTTTAACCACCTTGCCCACAAGGCCGCCTACAGTGAATACCTGAACCAGTTTCAGGCGCATTTAACGCTTGCTCTGAAGGCGCAGGCGCAATGCCGCGCGACGCTCGAAGCCCTGGCGGAAATCAAAAACCCGCGCCCGCTCGCCTTCGTAAAACAGGCGAACATCGCGAACGGGCCGCAACAGGTGAACAACGGCACGCCCGCCGCGACACAGGGCGGCAACGCGCCGCCCGAGCCTCACGCGCGCGGTAAAAATGGCGAGACGGCAAACAAACTATTGGAATCGAACGATGGCGAACGGATGGACGCCGGAACGGCGGGCGCGACAGGCCGAAGCAATCCGGCGTTGGAAACCGTGGGAACGCGCAACGGGGCCATTAACGGACGCGGGCAAAGCGGCAGTGTCCAGTAATGCAACAAAGCACGGTACGAGGTCCGCACGCTGGCGGGCCGAGCTTCGCGAACTCAACACCGTGTTGCGCGAATGCAGGAAACGGCTGAAGCGCTGAATCTGGTGGCATAGATCAAGGCCAAGTTGGGCGTGCCGAAGAAGCGCCACGACCTTGGCGAGCGGTTGATCGAGCTATTCAAGGAGCGCGTTACCGGCGACGAATGGAAATGCATTGTTGCTGAAGCGCGGCGACGGCACGACACGCAGGAACGCCATGATGGTCCGCGTACTGAGACGGGCCAAATTGGTGTTGGCCCGGCTGCATGGATGACGGCCTACGGGGCACAGTCGGCGGCGGGTGCTGCGACCGCCGAAAGCGGTGCCAAGGTCTATCAGATGCTGGCAAAGGGCAACATGTCGCTGTTTCTCGACGTTTGGCCACTGCATATGTTCTACAAGAAATTCGGATTGCAGCGCTTCGAAAAGTGCCTTGAGGGACGTGCACAACTACGCGGCTCGGTTGTCTGGCCGATTGGGGATCGAGTGCCATTCGGCAAACCGACGGACGAAATACGACAAGCATTCAGGGCAATTGATGCGGGGAACATTGAGAGAGGCGTTGAAGCACTGGCGCAGCATGAACAACTCAATATCCTGCAACCGGCCATGTACGACGATCCTGCTTTCGCTCTGCTGATGCGCGCCAATCAATTTGCATGGGCGTTGCATATTCCGACTGGATCGGCGCGGGAAATTCAGCTTGTCTTTGCGAATCAGTGTACGGTGACGGGAGCCAACGCCAAGAACGAACGATTCAGCAAGGAGCCTCTCGCAAATCTCGCCGATCCACACCAGCGCATGGCGTTTGTGCTACGCGCCGCGCAGCGATTCAATCAACTGTTGCACCATCCACTTCAAAAGTATGACGTCGAAAACTCCCTGTATCTCATTGCGCATCCGAGGTAAGCATGCTGAGTCGAAAAATCAGGTGGCCCGGATATCTCGTTTGTGCAGTGGTTGGCTGCGCTGCCGTATGGGGACTGCTCACAATGGCAAAACCCGTTGATGAAGTCGTTCTTACGCTTGGCGAATCTTACGAACAAGTGCGCCAGCAGTCGCGTTCTACGCTTCCTCCGGTTGAACCCGACGCATTTTGGGCAGGCTATATCAATCGTCCGGCAAAATTTCGGTTTGCTGATTCTCGGTATCAGTTTGTGACACCCGCCGCAAAATTTCTGACAGTCGGATATGACGAACGTGGCAATGTTTTGTCGGTTACGCTTTCCCCGCAAGTTGAAACGTTGCCGCTTGATCAGGCAATGGCGGTCATGTTGGATTTGCAGGACCAATTGCAGCGGCACGGCTGGCATCCAATACGTCCCCGCCATTACCCACCGATCAGCAATACGCCTGCGATGATTGAGAGCATCCGGCGCGGGGACGATCCGCAAACCTTCTGGCAGGCCGCTGGCAAATATCAGGTAGCACTCGACATTCGCCGGTTCGTTCACGAAGACAGGCCAAAAGATGAGCGCTACCTGATTACGCTACAACTTAGTGGCCCGCCGCTGATGGAAGACTATCCCAAGGACAATTGACCGAATGTGCTGGCGGACAATTCCGCCAGCATCTGCTATCGAGCCACGATACGGTATTCACCCCAGCAAAGAACAGACATGTGCCGCCCATGCTTCCATCATCGGGCGGCGCTGCTCACGAAAGGCCGTGTCGATGCCTCATGATGTTGAGATTTGTCCATGTGGCAAGACGGCGAAACATGGCGGTTTGACGGGAGATAACGATGAAGGAAAGCAGCAAAGACCAGGATTTCGCCCTGATAGACCGAGCGCGGGCGTTTGCGCTTGGTGCGCACGCCGCCATAAACCAGCGGCGCAAATATACGGGCGAGCCTTATGCAACCCATCTGGCCGAAGTCGCCGAACTGGTAACAGGAGTTCAGGGTGTGAGCGCAGAAATGCTCGCCGCCGCCTGGCTGCACGATACGGTTGAGGACACCGCCGTTTCGCTAGCATTGATCGAGGCGGAGTTTGGTGCATGTGTCGGCAGACTTGTCGGCGAACTGACCGCCATCTCGACACCTGATGATGGCGACCGGGCCACGCGCAAGACGCTGGATCGGACGCATACGGCGCACGCATCGGCAGCCGCGCAGACCATCAAGGCGGCTGATCTCATTTCGAACCTGCGTACGGTTGAGGCCCGCGATCCACTGTTCGCAGCAATCTACATGCGCGAGAAACGGCTGCTGCTGGACGTCCTGACGCGAGCTGATGAATGCCTGCGAACTGACGTGCGTGCCATCATCGACGATTACTTCACGCGGCAGGAGGCAGACGAGCCGACCTGATGTGCGCTGCCGTCACGCTTGCCCCCGCCGATCGCTCTCTCTCGTACCAGCGTAAGGGAACTTTGTTCAAATCACAGAAGAAGCAGGGTACGCAACATATCTGTTTTCGCTGCAACCGGTGCGACGCGCCGCTTACACGCGTTTTGACGGTTGAGGATATGTCGCAGTACACCACGCGCGGCGGCGAGTCGTGGAAATGGGGGCAGCCCTGCTTTCCTGCGGGCTTCGCCATCAAGGAGCGCGGCGACGTGTGGCAAGCCTACGCGGGTTGCTGGCTTGTACAGGAGGATGACGTTATTGGGTTGAGCGTCACGCACCGGGTTGAGCGGACATATGGCTGCTGCGGCATGACGGGTCGGCGTGGCCCCAATCTCGTATGCAGGTGCGGCGAGCATGTGGCAAGCGCCGAAACCGATTGCACCGTGCCGAACTTCGTCGCACTGAGCAAAGGCCGGGTGCATGCCGTAAGGTTGCGCCTTAACGCTGCACGGGCGGAAAGCAACGCGGCTCGCGAAGATGATAGCTTTTGATAGCGGGTTTAGTGATGGGCAGCCAGGTAGCGCCCACTCCCGACGATTGCGTGCGATAGTCCGAATCTTGCGCACCGCCAAGAGGTCGCGACGAATGCCGGTCCGCGTTGATCGAATTTGCCTACACAGTGCCTACACGGATTCCAGAAAGCAAAAAGCCCAGCCATAGAGACCGGGCTAAGCGCTTGATTCTGATGGGGTGGCTGATGGGACTCGAACCCACGACGACAGGAATCACAATCCTGGACTCTACCAACTGAGCTACAGCCACCACTGACACAACTTTTGAACCACATCTGGCTCGCCGTGAACTGGCTCACCGATCAAGAAGCGAGATTATACAAACATGAATTGCGTTTGCCTAGCCCTTTATTCAAACATTTCGACGGGCTCGCGCAGATGAGTGCGTGCCTCGTCGAAGATCGTGAGATCGGCAGCCGCGAGCTTTCTGCTATCTGACAACACACGACGCCAACCGCGCGCGCCGGCCACGCCACGATAGAGACCAAGCGCATGCCGCGTGATACCGCCAAGGTAGGTCCCGCGAGCAAGCTCCGCCGCGCAGTATTCGATGAACTTCTCCTCGATCTGCTCCCGGCTCAGTGCGGCATCCGGCGAACCGTAGAACCGTGCGTCAACGTCGGCGAGCACGTACGGGTTGTGATAAGCCTCACGCCCGAGCATCACGCCATCGACGTGCTGAAGATGCAGCTCTACTTCGTCGAGCGTTTTAACGCCGCCATTGAGGATGATCTCGAGGTTCGGGAAATCGCGTTTCAGCTGATACGCGTAGTCGTATTTGAGCGGCGGGATTTCGCGATTCTCCTTCGGGCTGAGGCCTTTGAGAATCGCGTTGCGCGCATGCACGATGAACACGTCGCAGCCGGCCTCGGCAATGGTGCCGACGAAGTCTCGCACGAAACCGTACTCTTCCACCGCGTCGACGCCGATCCGATGCTTGACCGTCACCGGCACCGACACCACGTCGCGCATCGCTTTCACACAGTCGGCGACGAGTTGCGGTTCGTTCATCAGGCATGCACCGAACGCACCGCGCTGCACGCGCTCCGACGGGCACCCGCAATTCAGGTTGATCTCGTCGTAGCCCCACTGCTCACCCAATTTTGCCGAGCGTGCGAGGTCGTCGGGTTCGCTGCCGCCAAGTTGTAGCGCGACGGGCGCTTCGCCGGGAGTGAATGCCAGATGACGTGCGACGTCGCCGTGAATCAGCGCGCCCGTCGTTACCATCTCCGTGTAAAGCCACGTGTGGCGCGACAGCATGCGATGCAACGAACGACAGTGGCGATCGGTCCAGTCCATCATCGGTGCAACCGAAATCCTGCGAGCGTTGACTGGCATAGAAACCCTTAAATCTCAAACACTTGTGCCATTTGATGTGCAAAAATCCGTGACATTCAAACTTCTTTTTCGCACCTTTTTTTGACTCCGGTGCAACAACCGGTGCAACATACCATTTTTGTTGCACCGGAGAAAGATGATGGGATCGATCACCACTCGCAAGAGCAAGTCCGGCCCCCGCTACACCGCGCTCGTGCGCGTCAAGCGGGACGGCAAGATTGTACACTCCGAGGCCCAGACCTTTGAGCGGCGGGCGGTGGCCGCCGCCTGGATCAAACAGCGCGAGACGGAGCTCTCCGCGCCCGGTGCGCTCACCCCCCGGGAGGACCCGCCGCTCAAGGACGCAATTGGCAGATACATCGAGTCCTTCGAGCAGGGCATCGGCCGCACCAAGGCGCAGTGTCTGCGCACCATCGCCGCCTCCGGG